>JAWXBB010000253.1:0-14467 GCA_034439795.1 Planctomycetaceae bacterium
CAGCAGTTCGAGGGCGTTGTCGGGCTTGACGCTGCCGCCGTACTGAATTCGGACCGATTCCGCAATCTGTGGATTGTAGCGTTTTGTCAGCCAGTTGCGAATGAAGAAATGGGCCGCCTCGGCCTGATCGGGGCTGGCGGTCACCCCGGTGCCGATCGCCCAGACGGGTTCGTAGGCAATCACCACGCCCGACATGGCCTCAGCCGCGACGTTGGCAAACCCGCCGGAAAGCTGGGTTTCCAGCACGGCGTCCGTCTTCCCGGACTGCCGTTCGGCCAGCAATTCGCCGACGCAGAGAATCGCGCCCAACCCCTTGGCGCGGGTTGCCAGCAGCTTCTGATTGACCAACGCATCGGTATCGCCGAAGAACTGCCGGCGTTCGCTGTGGCCGAGGATCACCCACTGGCAACCGCAGTCGAGCAGCATGTCGAGCGCGATCTCGCCGGTGAAGGCTCCCGGCGGTGCGAAATAGGCGTTCTGCGCGCCGAGCAGCACCCCGCTATTGGCGATGGCGTCGCGAATCGGCAGCAGATACGGAGACGCCGGGCAGACCGCGACATCGACGGTCTTCGCCGACGCCGCGACTTCCTTCGCCACCGTTGCGGCGAGCGCCTGACCCTGCGACAGGGTCAGGTTCATCTTCCAGTTGCCCGCGACGAACAGCCGACGCATGATGCAATGCCTCTCACAACGATCCCAGCCGAGCGCCGACGGGATCGGAACAGACGAACGATGAACTCACGCCACCGCCTCAGCGACGACCGCACTACTCCACCGGTTCACTGCGGGGGTAAGAGCCGAGCACTTCCATGCGGACCGCGCTGCTGGCCAGATCGTCAAGCGCCTTCTTGACTTTTGCGTCCTTCAGATGGCCTTCGCAGTCGATGAAAAAGATGTAACCGCTTTCCGGTCCGCGGAGCGGGAACGACTCAATCCAGGTGAGATTGAGCTTGGCCGATTTGAAGATGTTGAGCGCGTCCGATAAGGCCCCCGGCCGGTGCGGAATCTGCAGCAGAATCGACGTTCGATCGCGGCCCGTTGGCGCCACCGGCCGGTCGCCGATCACGGCGAACCGCGTGACGTTGTTCTTGTTGTCCTCGATGTTCTCGGCGAGGATGTCCAACTGGTATTCCACCGCCGCCTGCCGGCTGGCGATCGCGCCAACGCCCGGCTTGTCGCGCGCCAGTTGAGCCGCCGTCGACGTGCTGGCGACTTCAATCGGCCGCGCGTGGGGCATGTTGCGGCTCAGCCAGTCGCGACACTGCGACAGCGCCTGCGGCTTGCTGTAGATCTCGGTGATGTCCGCCCGCTGCGACCGGCCCAGCAGGTTGTGATGGATGGCAATCTGCACTTCCCCGCAGATCCGCAAAGGCAGCCGCGTGAACATGTCCAGCGTGTCGATGATCCGGCCGTCGGTGCTGTTCTCGATGGGGACCAGCCCGAAGTCCGCATGGCCGCGGTTCACTTCCTCGAAGACGGCCGAGATCGTGTTGACGGGGATCAGGTCGGCCGATTCGCCGAACCGTTCGATCGCCGCCAGATGCGTGAAGCTGAAGCTGGGGCCGAGGTAGGCCACCCGTTGCGAGCGCACCTGGTTGCGGACGGCGCTGACGATCTGGCGGAAGATGCCCCGGACAGCCCGGCCGTTCAAGGGACCCGGGTTATCGGCTTCGAGAGCGGTGTACAGGTCGTCGTCCGCGCGGGGATCGAAGTGGATGGAGCGGCGATCGTGCGCCTTCTCCAGCATCTTCGCGGTGGCTTCCGCGCGACGGTTGACCAGCTTCAGGATTTCGTGGTCGATCCGCCGCAAATCCGCTTCGCTGGGGCCTTTAGATCTCGGGGCTTTGGGCTTGACAGCGGTCTTCGCACTCCGGGCCGGAGCGGCTTTCACCTTCACACGCTTCTTCGGCACCGATTTGCTCGCCATGCGATCCTCACCTGACGCGGGGAAACTGGCCCCGGAGAAACACGCAACACAAGATGGGGAATTGGTTTAGGTCATGAACTAAGGGCCGCCCATGCCGGACCGCTCGCGTTGCCTCGTCGGGCAATCACACCGATCCTTGCCAAAACCGTGAACTTTGCGAATTTTTGTACCGGTCTAATTGCGCTATTGCAAGTCGCTGGGGTCGGAAGAACCGTTCCCGGACCAAGTTCCCGCTGTGAAGGCTATTCCGGTGTGGCAGAACGCCAAAATGGCAGCATCCGCATTCGGAGGCTCCGTGATCAGCCGATGTCATCTTGGCAGATCGACGACCATTGGCACTAGGATTCGATGAACTTGTTTTTCCGTAAGCTTCATGTGGAAAATGTCTTACGATTCCTGGCACGACGACGCAAGTCATGGCGCGGGGTTTGCTAGCTCTCCTTCCCAACGCCGTGTCCTGCCACAATCTACGGGCAGTCGACCCGGCAACCACACACCCGCCTGCTGCGGAGCTGATTTCCCATGGCCGTTCAAGAGAAAATCATTGGCATCGATTTGGGCACCACGAACTCCGTGGTCTCCGTCATGGAAGGGGGCGAAGTCAAAGTCATCGCCAACCAGGAGGGCAATCGTCTCACGCCCAGCGTCGTCGCCTTCACCGAAAAGGGCGATCGCCTCGTCGGCGATCCGGCCAAGCGGCAGGCCGTCACGAACCCCACGAACACGGTCTACTCGATCAAACGATTCATGGGCCGGCGGCACTCCGAAGTGGAATCCGAAGAGAAGATCGTCCCGTACAAAGTGGTCGGTGGGTCGAGCGAGTACGTGAAAGTCGACGTCCACGGCAAGACTCACACGCCGTCGGAAATCTCGGCGATGGTCCTGCGCAAGTTGAAGGAGTCCGCCGAGGCGTATCTCGGACACACCGTCAACCGCGCGGTGATCACCGTCCCGGCTTACTTCAACGACGCGCAGCGTCAAGCGACGAAGGACGCCGGCGACATCGCCGGGCTCAAAGTCGAACGCATCATCAACGAACCCACGGCGGCCGCACTCGCCTACGGTTTGCAGAACAAGCGGAATGAAAAGATCGCGGTGTTCGATCTCGGCGGCGGCACGTTCGACATCTCGGTGCTCGAAGTCGGCGACGAGCTCATCGAAGTGTTGAGCACCAACGGCGACACGCACCTGGGCGGGGATGATTTTGACCAAAGGCTGGTCAACTTCGTGTCGGACAAATTCCAGAAAGAGAACGGCATCGACCTGCGCAAGGACGCGATGGCCCTCCAGCGCCTTCGCGAAGCCTGCGAGAAGGCCAAGAAGGAGCTCTCGTCGCAGCAGACGACCGACATCAACCTGCCGTTTATCACCGCCGACGCGTCGGGGGCCAAGCACCTGCAGATGGCGATCACACGCGGCGAGTTCGAGCGGCTGGTCGACGACCTCGTCGAGCGCTGCCGGAACCCCGTTGAGAGTGCCCTCCGCGATGCCAAATTGAGTCCCAGCCAGATCGACGAAGTCGTCCTCGTCGGCGGCTCGACGCGCGTGCCCAAGGTGCAGGAGTTCGTCAAGAAACTCTTCAACGGCAAAGAGCCGCACCGCGGGGTGAACCCGGACGAAGTCGTGTCCATCGGCGCGGCGATCCAGGGTGCGATCATCTCCGGCGAGGTGAAGGACGTCGTGCTGCTTGACGTGACGCCGTTGTCGCTCGGCATTGAGACCGAAGGCGGCATCATGACCACGCTCGTCGAACGCAACACCACGATTCCCGTCACCAAGAAGGAGACGTTTTCCACGGCGGCGGACGGCCAGACGGCGGTCACGGTCAGCGTGTACCAGGGGGAACGCCCCATGGCCCGCGACAACCGCCTGCTCAGCCAGTTCAACCTCGACGGCATCCCCCCTGCCCCGCGCGGCATGCCCAAGGTCGAAGTCGCGTTCGACATCGACGTCAACGGCATCCTCAGCGTCAAGGCGAAGGATCTCGGCACCGGCAAAGAGCAGACCGTCAAGGTGCAAAACGCCTCCGGTCTCGACACGGCCGAGGTCGACAAGATGAAGCGCGATGCCGAATCGCACGCCGCCGAGGACAAACGCCGCCGCGAGCTTGCCGAGCAGAAGAACAACGCCTCGCGCGTCCTGTACGAGACGGAGAAGACGCTCAAGGAGCACGGCGACAAGCTCGATGCGGCCTCCAAGTCCGCCGTGGATGTCGCCGTCGAAAAAGTGAAAACCGCCGAGAAGGGGGAAGACCCCGCGGCGATCAAGTCGGCGGTCGACGACCTCACGCAGGCGCTGATGGCCTTCGGCAAGATCTACGAGCAAGCCGCCGCGGCCGGAGCTGGTCAACCCGCTGACGACGGTCAACCGGCCGATGTGACCGGCGGCAAAGACGACGGTGTGATCGATGCCGAGTTCGAGCGGAAGAGTTAACGACGCTGCTGCTATGGGTGACAGCCCCCGAGTCCATCAGACTCGGGGGGGCGCGCTCAGATCTCCGCTCGATCCTGTCTGTTCCCCCGCCACCGCCCTTCCCTCGCGATGTCCCAGATCTAACGGCTCTCGCAACCACCGTTGCGCGGATCGTAGTTGTGTGCGCATTCGCACATGGAAAGGAGCCGCATCATGGCCTTTCGTATGGATCAGCTGACGGTCAAAGCCCAGGAAGCCGTGCAGGCCGCGCAGCAGTTGGCGGAGAGCCGCGGGAATCCGCAGGTTGTGCCGCTGCATCTGCTCAAGGCGCTGCTCGATGAGGACGGCGGGATCGTGCGGCCGTTGCTCGACAAGATCGGCGCGAACGTCCCGCAGTTGCGGACGATCATCGACGCCGATCTCAAGAAACTGCCCCAGCAAAGCGGCGGGCAGGCCAGCCCCGCGCCGGCGTTCATGCAGGTGCTGAACGCGGCCCAGCAGACGGCCGAGTCGATGAAGGATTCGTTCGTCTCCACCGAACATCTGCTGCTGGCGTTGACGAAGGGCGACGCTCAGGCCCAGCGGGGCTTGAAGCTCAATGGCGTGACGAACGACGACATCCTGAAGGCCCTCCAAACCGTCCGTGGCTCACAACAGGTGACGGATCAGAACCCCGAGGACAAATACCAGGCCCTCGAAAAGTACGGCAAGGATCTCGTGGCCCTTGCGCGCCAGGGAAAGATCGACCCGGTCATCGGCCGCGATCAGGAAATTCGCCGCGTGATTCAAGTCCTGTCGCGCCGGCGGAAGAACAATCCCTGCCTCGTCGGCGACGCCGGCGTGGGCAAGACGGCCATCGTGGAGGGGATCGCGCACCGCATCGTCCTTGGCGACGTGCCGTTGAATCTCAAGGAGAAGCGGGTCATCGCGCTCGACATGGGGGCGCTCATCGCCGGGGCTAAGTACCGCGGCGAGTTTGAGGACCGGCTCAAAGCGGTCCTCAAGGAAGTCACCGACGCTAACGGCCGGGTGATTCTGTTCATCGACGAACTGCACACCGTCGTCGGAGCGGGCGCGGCGGAGGGGGCGGTCGATGCCTCCAACCTATTAAAGCCAGCGCTCGCCCGTGGCGAGCTGCACTGCGTCGGGGCGACGACGCTCGATGAGTACCGCAAGTACATTGAAAAAGATCCCGCGCTCGAGCGCCGGTTCCAGCCGATTCTCGTCAATGAGCCATCGATTGAGGACACGATCTCGATTCTCCGCGGACTCAAAGAGCGGTATGAGTCACATCACGGCGTCCGCATCCGCGACGATGCGATTATTAGTGCGGCGACGCTGTCGGACCGCTACATCAACGACCGCTTCCTGCCGGACAAAGCCATCGACCTGATTGATGAATCAGCGTCCCGGTTGCGCATGGAGATGGACTCCATGCCGATTGAAATCGACGAAGCGACCCGGCAACTGACGCGGATGCAGATCGAATCCGCGGCCCTCACTCGGGAATCCACGCCGGACAGCCAGGCCCGGTTGCAGGTGCTGCGCAAGGAAATCGCCGAGCGCGAAGAGTCCGTCCGCGCACTCAAAGCCCGTTGGGAGGCGGAGAAAGCCGCGTTGTCGGGGCTGCGGCCGCTCAAAGAGGAGATTGAAAAACTCCGCACGGGCTACGAGCAGGCGTTTTCACAGGCTCAACAGACGAACTCCAACGACGACTACGTCCGCGCGTTTCAGGCCGAACAGCAATTGAAGGTTGCACAGCAGAAACTCGCGGAGATGGAAGCCAAGGTCGCCACGCTCGACGAGGGGCAGCGGCTGTTGCGCGAGGAAGTCACCGAGGAGGACATCGCCCAGGTCGTCAGCGCGTGGACCGGCGTGCCGGTGTCGCGGATGCTTCAAACTGAGCGGCAAAAGCTGCTGCAGATGGAAGATCACATCCATCAGCGGATGACCAACCAGGAAGAGGCGGTCACCGCCGTGGCGAACGCCGTCCGCCGGGCGCGGTCCGGGATGCAAGACCCGAACCGGCCGATCGGGTCGTTCATCTTTCTCGGCCCGACCGGCGTCGGCAAAACCGAGTTGTGCAAAGCGCTCGCCGAGTTCCTGTTCGACGACGAACGGGCGATGGTGCGGATCGACATGTCGGAGTTCATGGAGAAGCATTCCGTGGCCCGGCTGATCGGCGCCCCCCCGGGCTACGTCGGTTATGAAGAGGGGGGCAAACTCACGGAAGCGGTCCGCCGCCGACCCTATACCGTGCTGTTGCTCGATGAAATCGAGAAGGCGCACCGCGACGTGTTCAACGTTCTGTTGCAACTGCTCGACGACGGCCGGTTGACGGACAGTCATGGCCGCACGGTGGATTTCACCAATACGATTGTGGTGATGACGTCGAACATCGGCAGCCAGCTCATCATGGATCTCGCCGACCAGGAGGACGACGCCGAAATTCGCAAGCGCGTCTTGGGCGCGCTCCGCAAGGAGTTCCTGCCGGAGTTCCTCAACCGCGTCGATGAGACGATTGTGTTTCATCCGCTGGAAAGGAAGGCGATCCGGCAGATCGTGGAATTGCAATTGAAGAAGTTGCAGGACCGGATGCGCGACCAGGATATTACCCTCGAAGTGAGCGACGCCGCGAAGAGCGTGCTCGCCGACGAGGGCTACGACCCGGTCTATGGGGCGCGTCCGTTGAAGCGGGTCATTCAACAGCGGTTGCAGAACGAACTCGCGAATCGGCTGCTCGCCGGGGAGTTCGACGAGGGATCGACGGTGCGGATCGACGTCCAGCACGGGGAGTTTGCGTTCGCTGCGGAGAGGTCAGAGAATCCCTAATTCGACAGTTGTCCGCGCCTGCCACGCAGACTACGATATGAGCCGATTTTCCGACCCCGGTCTCTGTCCCCGCCGTGCGCGCCGGGGACGACAGAACAAAGTGCAACAGGCGATGGCGAACTACTTCTTCACGAGCGAATCCGTCAGCATGGGACACCCGGACAAGGTGTCCGACCAGGTCTCCGACGGCGTCCTGGACGCGCATCTTTCGGGCGACCCGCGGTCCCGCGTGGCCTGCGAAACCCTGTGCACGACCGACTTCATCTGCCTCGCCGGCGAGATCACGTCGAAGGTCCAGGTCGATTACGAAAAGATCGCCCGCAAAGTGATCCGCGAGATCGGCTACACCAGCGACGACATCGGCTTCAACGCCGACACCTGCCAGGTGCTGCTCAAGATTCACAGCCAAAGCCCGGACATCGCGATGGGCGTCGACCGGGACGGCGCCGGCGACCAGGGGCTGATGTTCGGCTACGCCTGCAATCAGACGCCGGAGCTGATGCCGCTGCCCATCGCCTTGTCGCACCGCATCATCAACCGGTTGACCGAAGCCCGCCAGAAGGGGGAAGTCAACTGGTTGCGGCCCGACAGCAAGAGCCAGGTGACCGTCGAGTACGATCCGCAAAACCGCGCGGTCAGCGTCGCGGCCGTGGTCGTGTCGACCCAGCATAATGAGCAGGTGAGCCAGGACGACATCCACTCGTTCGTGAAGTCGCAGGTCATCGAACAGTCGGTGCCGAAGGGACTGCTGACGAAGAACACGAAGTATCACATCAACCCGACGGGGCGGTTCGTGGTCGGCGGTCCGCACGGCGATACCGGGTTGACGGGGCGGAAGATCATCGTCGACACCTACGGCGGCTGGGGCCGGCACGGCGGCGGGGCGTTCAGCGGGAAAGATCCCACCAAGGTGGACCGCTCGGCGGCGTACATGGCCCGGCACGTGGCGAAGAACATCGTCGCCGCGGGGTTGGCCGATGAGTGCGAAGTGCAGTTGGCCTATGCCATCGGCGTGGCGGAGCCGGTCAGCGTTCATCTCAACACCAACGGCACGGCGAAGATCGGGGAGGACAAGATTGTGTCCCTCGTGCGGGAATTCTTCCGGCTGACGCCGTTGGGAATTATCGAATACCTCAACCTGCGGCGGCCGATTTATCAGAAGACGGCAAGCGGCGGCCACTTCGGCCGGAACGATCCGGAGTTCTCCTGGGAAGCCACCAACATGGCCGCCAAGCTGCGGTCGGCGGGCGGCCTGAGCGGCGAACCCACGCAGCCGAAGCTCGCGTATGCGTAATGTGTGCGAGTGATTGATGCAGCGAAGAAGCCCAGGGAAAGCTTTCCCTGGGCTTCCTGTCTTTGCGGAACGCGTCGAATCCGGTATGAAGCGCAGCTCCCACGGAGGGGTCCGATGCCGCCGACCACGTCCGAACGATCGCACAACCAATCGCTGGCGCTCGGCGTCTGGACCGGACTGGCGCTCATCGCCGTGCTGCTGTGGTCGCGACGATTCGCCGGCGAGTTCCCCGGCCCGGTGCCGGCGGGATTGATCGTTCTTTGGACGGCTTTCGCCTGCACGGCCAGCGCGACCGCGTGGTGGCTGTACCGAACGGGCGACCATCACCTGAATCCGCGATTGACCGCCGTCGCGGTGATCGTCGCGTTACTCACGAGTTGGGCCGGGGCGCCGGGACTGACGCCGTTACAGACCGGTGTCTTCATCGGACTGTGGTGCCTCGCCGGACTCATGCTGTGGTCCGTTCGCTATGGCGAATCACTGTGGATCACGATTGCTGCCGAGGCGATGTCGGCCGGATCGCCAGGTCCGGTGATGGAATCTGCCCCAGAGTTGGATGAGGTCGAAACGTGCGACGCAGCGGCCGAGGACGCCGATGCGATCCAGACCATGTCTCGCCGATGCAGCGAAGACGGCGAAGTGATCGAGGGGATCGTCCGCGTGACGTTATCCGCCGGGGAACGGGACGCGACCGTGCATCTGTCGTTTTGTCCGCCGCTGGCGACAACGCCCACGGTGGAGTTGGAAGACGTGGACGGCCTCGGTTGGGAGCTGAAAGTCGCGGCGGCGTATCCGTTCGGACTGCGGTTGCAGATTCGCCGCGGGCGGCAATGCGACGAGGAAGTGGCCGGCCGCATCGCCTATTGGGCGCTGGCGGCGACATCATCTCGGGCGGCATGACCACGCCTCAATCGCCGGGGGCGACGTCGTCCGATTCGCATTCGATCGTGATCGCGATCTCGCCGAACAGCCCCCCCTGCTCCACCGTGGTCGCCGGGTCGAAGGCCAGTTCGATCTCCACCCGGTTACGCGGCTGAAGGTGGGCCGTCAGATCGACTGCGATGGCATGGTCGTCCGTCGTAAACTCTTGCAGCAGTTGGCCATTGAGCGAAATCCGCCCCGCTCCGCCGATCCCCGCGAAGGACAGCCAGACCCGCTCATTCGGCTCCAGATTGGTGGGGCAGTTGAACCACCGTCCGTACCGCGCGACGCCGGCCTTCACCCCGAACAGACTCAGCCAGTCCTGGGGCATTTTTTCGGAGCGCGGAACCGATTCGCCGGGGCCGGTCACATCCCACGGTCCGTGCAGTCGAATGCGGTGCATGACCGATGTCCCGACTTCCAAGAATACGCCACGGCGAACGAATCATCCCCACGGGGTCAGATTCCGTCACATTTCCATCTTGCCGGAACCCCACGGTTTGACATAATGTTTCCCATACCGTGATCGGAAATCTTAGGCAGTCGACAAACTCGACACTACCTTAAGCATTTTGTGAGCCAGAGGGCTGGGTCACTGGAGTGCTGGAAACCCCGCGGGTATACTTCACCGGTCGGAGAACGGCACCAACGACAGGAGTCGGGATCAGTTACGGAATCGCGCCGCTGGATCACTCTCAGTCCTTCTTTGGCTGGGAATCATCGGTCGAAACTGGTCGCCTGAGCAAGGATGCGACCATTCCATGTACGACAGCTCCCCCGCTGGAAGGGCCGCCTCCATGCAGTCGACGGTATTGGAACCGCTGACTCGCACGATTTTCCCGCGGGCTGCGGCGGCTGAGGCCGTCGTCAGTCAGGCCCCTTCGCCGGGTTGGAGCCAACGCACGCGGTCGCTCATGGGCGTGCAGATTGCCGCCACCGGGTCTTACGTGCCCGAGAAAATCGTCACCAACGCCGAGTTGCAGGAACTCTACGGCTGCGACTCCGGCTGGATCGAACAACGGACCGGCATCCTCCGGCGACGCTATGCCGCGCCCGAGCAGGCCACCGCCGATTTGTGCATCGAAGCCGCCCGCCGCGCCATCCGCGCCGGCAGCATCGACCCGCGGCAGATCGACCTCGTCGTCGTCGGGACGTTCACGCCCGACTATCAGTGTCCCTCGACGGCGAACATCGTTCAGGAAGCCCTGGGCCTCGACGCTCCGGCGATGGACGTCTCCGCCGCGTGCTCCGGCTTCGTGTACGCCCTGGCGACTGCGGCCCAGTTCGTGGCGACCGGCAACAGCCGCATGGCGCTCGTCATCGGCGGCGACACCAACAGCCGCATCGTCAACCCGAACGATCAGAAGGTCGCCCCGCTGTTCGGCGACGGCGCCGGCGCGGTGATCCTCACCAAAGGGGATGTCCATCAGGGACTCGTTTGCTACCAGCTCGGCTCCGACGGCAGCGGCGGTCCGATGCTCGACCGCAAAGCGGGCGGAACCAAGCACCCGCTGACGGCGGAAGCCATCGAGGCCGGCGAGCAGTTCCTGCAGATGGACGGCCGCAGCGTCTTCAAGTGGGCGGTCCGCGCGGTCACCGAAACGATCGAACTGGTCCTGCGTAAGAGCGGCCTCGGCGTGCACGACGTCTCGCTGTACGTGCTGCATCAGGCCAACATCCGCATCATCAACTACGCCGCCGAGCAGTTGGGCATCGCCCCGTCGAAACTGTTCACGAACCTGCAGGAGTACGGCAACACGTCGGGCGGCTCGATCCCGCTCGCCCTCGACGAAGCCTACCAGCAGGGCCTGATCCACCGCGGCGACTCGGTGGTGATCAGCGGCTTCGGCGCCGGTCTCACCTGGGGCACCTGCCTGTTCCGCTGGTGAATCGGAAGAGCGCGAAACCGCAGGCGACCGCCGGGAATCGTTCGACGTCGGGAACTCGAGAGTTCTCCAGCAGACGCTTGCGGTTTCGCGGTCTTCTCATTTCTTCCTCCCCTTCGCAACCGGCGGCGTGTACTCCGGCTTCGCGGGGTCGTACACCGGATTCGGCGTCGGCATCTGCGCCCCGACCTCTTTGCGCCACTCGTGAAGCCGCGTCCGCAGCGCCGCTGCTTGCTCCGGCATCGTCGCGGCGAGGTCGCGTTGCTCGCCGATGTCCTCGCGGACGTTGTACAACTCGACGTGCATGTCATTGAAGAACTCGATCAGCTTGAAGTCCCCGCGGCGGAGGGCGGCGTATGGCGTGGTGCCCCCCTGCTGATAGTGTTGATGATGCGGATAGTGCCAGAAGAGTTCCGTCCGCGCGAGCGTTCCGGTCTGCTTGAGCAACGGCACCAGACTGACGCCGTCGCAACCTGGCTGCGGCGATTTTGTTCGATCCGGCAGATCCAGTCCGCACAGTTCGATGAGGGTGGGGTACAGGTCCATCGTGATGACGGCCGCATCGCAGACGCTGCCGGGCTGCGTGACGCCGGGGCCATGCACGATGAGCGGGACGCGGACGCCTCCCTCGTACGCGGACGCTTTGCCGTAGCGGAGTGGCACATTTGATGTCGTCGGAATGCGGCCGCCGTTGTCCGACGTGAAGACGACGACCGTGCGGTCGGCGATCTTCAACTCATCCAGCTTGGCCCGCACCCGGCCGACGGCGTCGTCCAGACTCGCGAGCATCGCCGCATAGCCGACGTTGGTGTGCGTCAGTCCCGGCTTCAGCTTCGCCTGAAACTTCGCGACGAGATCCTTGCGGCCCTGAATCGGCGTATGCACGGCGAAGTGCGGCAGGTACAGGAAGAACGGTTTCTCTTTCACGCGGTCCAGATAATTGACCGCCTCCTCGGCCAGACGATCGGTGAGATAGTCGCCGTCGTTCCCTTCCGAGAGCGTCGGAATCTTCCACGGCGCGAAGTAGCTCGGCGGCTGCGGCTTGTCGGTGCCGGCGATGTTCAGATCGAACCCCTGATGCTGCGGATAATACGCTTCCGTGCCGAGATGCCATTTGCCGATCGTCGCCGTCGTGTAACCCACGGCTTGGAAGACCTCGGCGAGCGTGAGCTCCTCGTGGGGAAGATGCTTCGTCCAATCGGGCACGAGCAGCTTCGGGTTGTCCGGCATCTGCCCCGGAATCCAATCCGTGATGTGCAGCCGCGCGGGGTATTTCCCCGTCATGAGCGCGGCCCGCGTCGGCGAGCAGACCGTGCAGGCCGAGTAATTCTGCGTGAACTTCATCCCGTCCCGCGCCAACCGGTCGAGATGCGGCGTCTCGTAGAAGTCGCTGCCGTAGCACCCGAGGTCGGTCCAGCCGAGATCGTCGGCCAGAATGACGATGACGTTGGGACGCGGCGCAGCAGCACGGGATGATTCACACACTGCGCAAATCGCACAGGACATCACGAGTAATAATCGCAACATGGATGATGCCCTCCGCGATAGATAGCCCCCCGTCTCCTGACGGGGGGGCGATGAATCATCGGCGTCCAACGAAGCGCTCGCCCCCCGGTCGGGAGACCGGGGGCTATATCGTCAATTGCACTCCGCGTTGAGCGGCCCTGCGAGGTCGTCGAGGAAGAACAACCGCCCCGGTTGCGTGGGCATGTACGTCGACGGAATCCACGGCGACGGATCGTGCCGCAGCGTCATCCACAGCGACAAACCCTGCCACATCATGCCGCGGGCGAAGGTGCCGTCGGCGCCGCCGATGATCTTGTCGGCCCCGAGGAACAACGCCGGGCCGATGGTGTTGGCGAACGCGGGGACCAGCGTGGTCCGGCTCTTGAAACTGGTGATGGCATTCTGCTCGATGGTCAGCGGATGCAGCTTCGCGCCCAGGCGGTGCGTCTGCTGCTTCCACTCCTTGTCCGACGCGAACTCGCCCGCGAAATGCGGCTCCCAGAAGGCGATGTGACAGACGCGGCCGATGCCGAAGATGACGACGTGCTTCGCTCCTTTGGCCCGCAGCTCGCCGATCTTGTCCGCATAGCCGGGGAGCAGTTTCCTGGTGGCGAAGTTCCGTTGCTTCTTGGGGATGGTCAGCTTGCCGAGCGGGCCGTAGAAGGCGTGTTCCATCGCGTACTGAAACGCGCCGGGGTTGGTGCTGGGGAGCGTGTTGCCGTTCGCGTCGCTCCATTCGTCCATGTTGAAGCCGTGAACGTGGTCGCAGGGGACGTTCCACTCGGTCAGGAAGTAGACCGCCCAGCGGTACATGCCCATCGGCCCGACCGGCAGGATCATCGTCAGCGGATGCCCGGCGTCGCGGGCCAGCTTGATCGTCAGGGCAATCTCGTGCCCCATCAGCGTGTCGAAGTCCGACTGGCTGAAGCAGCGGACCGGTTCGAACCCCTTGTGCCACCACTTCTGCCGGTCGGTGATCGTGGTCGGATCGTCATCGACGCAGGCGTCGATCTTTTTGAGGTTCCACCCCGCGGGGAAGAAGTTCTCCATCAGCGAGCCGGACAACGTGGTGAGCAGGTCCATGCGGGAATTCCGGGATGGGCGGGGAGGGTCTAAAGTCGAGAGTCTAGAGAAGATCAACGATTCGATCCAGTTAGCCGCGACCCGCAGGCTTTGCGCAGGGGAGCGCGGGGTGGAACGCGCATCCCGGCGGGGGCGCTCCCACAGAGCGCTCCCCTGCGCAAAGCCTCCGGGTCGCGGCTAACGGATTACTCCGGGGTAGGCATTCGACGCCTGCGTCACGTAAGCTACTCCCCGGAGGATCACTCATGGAACCGCAGCCGGCTGTGTCGGTCCGATCGGTGAATTACGTGCGCACGTTTCCGTGGCTGCGCATCGGTCAAGCGGTGGGGTGCGCACTCGCGCCTCAACAGGTGACGCTGGGCCTCGCGGCGGCGCTGGCCTTGACGCTGTTGCAGGCGACGGTGTTCTGGACTGAGTCGGCCCGTCCCGTCGTCGTGGCGACGTATGGCGGGACGTTCTGGTCGGTCAACGACCTCGTCCGTCCCGTGGCCGATGTCTGGCAGCCGTTGTGGCTGATGCGCGCGGAAACGGCCTGGACCTCGATGCGGCTCCTTGAGGCCGTCGCGGTATTTACCATCTGGACATTGGCCGGCGTCGCGCTCGCGC
>JAWXBB010000254.1:0-4748 GCA_034439795.1 Planctomycetaceae bacterium
CCTCACCATCCGCAACGCCAGCCTCCGAAACAAAACCCCCTGGAGACCAACCACCACCACTCCCGCTTGACAACGAACACAGTCGCTCTCCCGCCGAAGCGGCGGGGGAGAGGGGACCAAGCCAGAGGGTCTCCACACGTTTGAGAAGCTCACCCGCCCTGCTGAACGAATTCTTCCCTGAAAATTGCAAATTGCACATTGGCCATTTCCCTCCGTGCGGTATTATGGCCGCCGTTTGGTGGAGTGCAGACGGGTTTGAGCGTTGTGGTGTTCCAGAGGGCGTCGCGACTGAGACGGGGCGAAGAAGCGGAGGCACCGCTTGTCCACCCGGGGTCCGGCGCTATCATGGAAATAGCCACTTTGCTCGCTGCTCCACCCGCGGGCGTGTGGATGGATTCACCCCTAATCGAGGCCGGCCACGATGGCAAATCTTCCCCCCTTGCATGGACCGTCCATCAAGACGGCGTTGCCCGGCCCGCGGGCGGCGGCCCTCATCGCCGACGATCTGCAGCTCCTCTCGCCGTCGTACACAAGGCCGTATCCGCTCGCCGTCCGTCGCGGACAGGGAGCGTGGATCGAAGACCTCGACGGCAACGTGTTTCTCGACTTCACGGCGGGCATCGCCGTCTGCAGCACGGGGCACTGTCATCCGCGAATCGTCGCCGCGATTCAGGACCAGTCCGAACTCCTGCTGCACATGTCGGGGACCGACTTTTACTACGAGCCGCAGCGCGACCTCGCCAAGAAGCTGGCACAGATCGCCCCCGGCGACGCCCCGAAGCGGGTGTTCTTCACGAACTCCGGCGCGGAGTCCGTCGAGGCCGCGTTCAAGCTGGCCCGCTATCACACCGGCCGGCCGCAGATGATCGCGTTCTGGGGCGGCTTCCACGGCCGCACGTTCGGCGCGATGTCGCTCACCGGCAGCAAGGTCATCCAGCGCCGCGGCTTCTCGCCTTTGGTTCCGGGCGTAACGCACATCGAATATCCGAACCCGTACCGCAACGCGGTCGATCCGGTCGAGCATCTGGAAAAGATCGTCTTCCGACGGACCGTCGCCGCGGAGGAGGTCGCGGCGATCGTCGTCGAGCCGATTCAAGGCGAAGGGGGCTACATCGTCCCCCCGGCCGATTTCCTGCCGCGACTGAAGTGGCTGTGCGAACGGCACGGCATTCTGCTGATCGCCGATGAAGTGCAGTCCGGCATGGGCCGCACGGGCAAGATGTTCGCCTGCGAGCACGTCGGCGTGGAGCCGGACATTCTCTGTACGGCGAAGGGGATCGCTTCGGGGTTGCCTTTGGGCGCCATCATCGCCCGCAGCGAGCTGATGACGTGGCCGCCGGGATCGCACGCCAGCACGTTCGGCGGCAACCCGGTGTCGTGCGCGGCGGCGTTGGAGACCATCGCCATCCTCGAAGAGGGCCTGATGGACCACGCCACGCAGATGGGCGACGTGTTGCAGGAACAGCTGCGCCGGTTGCAGCACCGGTTCAACGTCGTCGGCGACGTTCGCGGCCAGGGGCTGATGGTCGGCCTGGAGCTGGTGCTCGATCGCCGCACCAAAGAGCCGGCGGCGAAGCTGAAAGAGCAGTTGATTCAGTCCTGCTTCCATCGCGGCCTGCTGATGCTCGGCTGCGGCGAAAGCACGCTGCGGTTCTGCCCACCTTTGGTGGTCGACGCCGCCCAGATCGCGACCGCGGTGCAGATCATCGAAGCGGGGTTGATCGAAGCCGGCTGCCGCGTCGAAAACGGCGCCGCGGCGTAGAGTTCGTCACAGCCCGGAGCGCCAGCGACGGAGTCCAGTACCAAGGCAAATGAATGTGTTGGATTATCTTGCCTACACATTGTTCGCCGTCGGTGCCCTCATGTGTGGCCTGAACTTCTACCTGAGCTTTCTTCGTTACCCGCTATGTAAGCTATTGGGTCGCGAATATAAGTGGTCTTCGGGCATCCCACTTTTCGGCTCACTCCTGCTGATTATTGCGGTGACGCTCCTTCGTGACTCGCCGGTGTTGTTCTGGAGCGGGTTAGCGGTGGCCATGCTCGACACGGGTGACTTGCATTGGTTCATGGGTGGCATGTTGTGGCGTACCTGTTTCGACGAGATGATTTGTAACCCCGCCAACTCGCCGTCGCTCGCGCTCCGGGCTGTGATAGACTGAGCACATGCCTGCCGCTCCGCTCGCGCACCGCAGTCAGCGCGCCGGAAGCTGATTCTGCTCAAAGGCGGCCGCGAGGCCGTCGTCCAGCACGTTGTCGCACCCTTCGAGGCTGGCGACGAGCTGGCCGGCCCGGTCGCGAAACTCGACATCGGCCACCACGCGGTGCTCGCTGACCGATGTCGGCCGGATTGCGACGGTGACGGCGTCGCTTGGGAACGTCCGCTGGAACTGACGGTATTGGCCCCAGCCGGTCGGCAGACACGGCTTGCCGCGCTCGGTGCGCGACCAGAGAATCAGCCCCTGCAAAGCGGCGTCAATCGCCAGCGGATCGGCGAGCCACGCCGCGCGGAACGGGTCGGGGGTCCACTCGGCGGGAGCGGTCGCGGTTCGCGATTGCAGGACCATCGAGGCGGCGTCGCAGTGTTCGATGGCCGCGATCGCCCGGAACGCCGGACCGTGGAACAGCAGACCGTACGGGTCGCCGCCGGTCCACTCGACGGGCGGCCGCGGCGGTTGCCACGGTTCGGTGGGCCGCAGCGACATGCCGGCGCCCAGCCAGACCTCGCCGCCTGCGTGCAGCGTCTGCCGGCCGTCGTGACGGCTGACCAGTTGCGCGGGGATCTTGAACTGCCCCTCCACGCGCTGGGGCTTGCCGAGCAGCACCTGCATCGTCAGGGCGTCGCTCGCGCCGACCTTCACTCCCTGGAACACGCGGAGGTTGTCGAGGCCGCGGAATTCGAGACCGGGATTGCGGTGCATCGCTGCGTGGCCGAGCCATTCGACGATCATCGCCACCGGCAACACGGCCTTGCCGCCCAGCACGTGCGACGCCAGATACGGCGCGCGTTCGACCGACAGCATCCGTTCGAACGCCAGGCGATAACCGGCCGATTCGGCGTCACTCGTCGCTTCAACCGCCGGCGCACTGACGACGGACAGCGCGGCCTCGACGAACGACTTCGATCCCGGTCCCAGCACCACGACCTCGACGGCTGACGCAGCCGGTTCGCGCATCGCGCGGGCCACCAACTCGGCTCCGGCGTCGAGCGGAATCAGCCCCACCCCTTCGTTGGCGAACAGCGTCTTCAGGCCGCCGCGGACCATGCCGCCGTCCCACGGACCCCAATTGAAGGCGACCACCCGGCACTGCGGATGCGCGCGACGCCACTGCTGGCCCAGCTTGTTGAGCGCTTCGTTGGCCACGGCGTAATCGACCTGCCCCTTGCGACCGTAGCGCGCGGTGAAGCTGGAGAACAGCACCAGCCCGCGCAGCTCGTCTTCGGCGACCGCGCCGAGCACGTTCCGCAGGCCGACGATCTTGGTGCCGAACACGCGGTCGAACTGCTCGCGGGTCTTGTCCTCGATGCGATGATCGGCCAGCACCCCCGCGCCGTGAATCAGGCCGCGGACCGGGCCGTAGGCTTGTCGAAGCTCGTCGATCAACCCGCGGACGGCGTCGCCGTCGCGGACGTCGACCGGGCGGTATTCCGCCTCGACGCCGAGCTTCCGCAAGGCGGCCAGCGTGGCTTCAATCTCGCGGTTGGCGAGAATTCGCTGGCATTGCTCCTGCAGCTCGCGCGGCGACGCCGCCTGACCGTGCGTCGCCAGCGCCTGCTTGATCTGCGGCTCTTCGCGGACGCCGTGCAGCCAGTCCGGCTCCGGTTGCGGGGCGGGACTGCGGCCGAGCAGCACCAGCCGCGGGCGATACGATTTCGCGATCGCCTGCGCCGCGGCGGCCGTCACTCCGCGTGCGCCGCCGGTGACGAGCACCAGATCGCCCGGCTGCCACAGCGATTCGTCCGCCGACTCGGAATCGGTCGCTTTGGGAACGACGCTGACGGCGATGCGCTCGGTGGCGGACAGGCCGCATTCCACGGGGCCGTCGTGCAGCAGTTCGTTGACGATCGCCTCAGCGGCCGATTCCACATCGGGCCAGTCGGCGGCGACGTCGATCGCTTTGCCGACGACTTCGGGCCACTCGTGTCGAATCGTTTTCGTGAGACCAGCAAGTCCGCCCGATGTCAGATCATCGAGCCGTGATGAGCCGCCCAAGCCGAACTCGCCATCCAGCCGCGCGACCGTGGCGAACAGGGCCGTCTTGCCGGCCGTGGCGGTGTTTCGCAGTCGGGGACCGGCGTGTTGCGTCCACGCAATGGCGTCCCACAACTGTGCGTCGGACAACCCAGCCCGTGGCGCGAGCAGCACGACCCCCGCCAGCGCCCCGCTGGCGGGCAGCGCCGCCGCACCGTTCCAAGCGACAATCTGGGGATGATACCCGGCCGCCGTCAACCGCCCTGCGATCAGGCCCGTCAGTTCCGAGCCGTCGTCGGCGATCAGGAACTCGCCACCGACCGGAAACGGCAGCAGATCGCCGGTGATCGGACCGACCGGCACCGCAGTGACAGTCCCGCATTGCAGACCGCTCAGATCGACATCGGGAACGATCGCGTCCTCGACGATCGCTGGCGGTTTCGCGCTCTTTCCCGGCGCGGACCCTTCCAGCAACTCAATCACATCCGCCAACCGATGCAACGTCTGCAACTGCTCGGGCGTGACGGCGGGCAACTCCGGCAGCTTTTCCTGGATCGC
>JAWXBB010000255.1:0-13777 GCA_034439795.1 Planctomycetaceae bacterium
CGTATCTCATGCGGAATTTCACGCGATCCCCTTTCGCAAGAGCCGTCAGCGGCTGGTGTCCGACCTCTGAGGACGAAAACCCATCACGGCGTAATCCAAGCGGCTGCGCGTGCCGGCGTCGGTGCGGATGCGGTCCAGCGCCTGCGGCAGGCCGTCGAGCGTAGCTTTCAACGGTTGAAACCTCGCATCCCCGTACGAAAACAGCAGCAGCACCAGGCTCTTCGGCTCCGGCAGCGTTTTGTAGGCCTCGAACAGCCGCGTGGCGAAGTCGTCGGCGGTCTCGGCCCGGAAAGCGAGCCGCTTGTCGCCGACGGACAGCACCGCCGTGCCGTTGTCCTGCAAATACAGTTCCCACACGTCGATTCGCTTCCGCATTTCGCCGAACGTGAGCAGGTGATCGACCACGCGGTCCGATTGTCCGCCAGCCAGCGCATTTAACCGCGACTGCAATTGGGCGATGTCGTTCGCCGACGGCCCCGGTCCGGTCCGTTGCGTCAGCGAATTGAGACTGCCCTCCGGCAAGCGGAACAGTTCGGTCACCAGTTCGCCGATCAGATCGCGCTGGGCGCGAAACCGGTCGGCTTCGCCGCCGCGGATTTCCGCGACCTGCACCTGCTGCTCCATCTGCGTCAGCCGCTCCCGCAGCGCGATCAGTTGCCGCAGCGCTTCTTCGAGCTGAGCCGACAGCAGTGACTGCGTCGCAACCGCTTCGACCTGTTGCTGCTCGGTGGCGACGCGGCTTTCGAGGTATTGCGAGAAGACCACGATCAGCAGCAGATCGAGCAGCGGAATGAGCTGAAACGTCAGCCGGCGGGCGGGGATCATGCGGCGTCCCCCGCCGATGCGGCCAGCGACAGTTCGCGCTTCGTGCGGGCGACCATCTCGCGCACGTGGGCCCGGTTCTCGCCGAGCCGGCGGAAGCGGGTCTCGACGACGCTGTTGACGAACATCAATATGATCGCGGCAATCAGCCCGGCGAACGTCGACCAGATCGCCTCGCCGAAGAACCGGACAATCGTGGTGACGGTGTTTCGCGTGTCATCGGGACTCATCTGCAACGCCGACCCGATGGCGAGGATGGCTCCCATCGTCCCGGCGAGCGGGTACGCCTCGATCATCGTGCGGGCGACGTTGTACCAGGTCTCGAAGGCGTGCGAATGCAGATACCGCCGCTCCTCGTCGAGGATCTGCATCCGCTGAAACAACGCATGTCGGTCGGCCGATTTGGTTGGGTCGTCGAGCACGTCGCGAACGTCGGCGACAAACGCGTCGATCTGCTCCGACAGGTCCGTCCCGCGGTCGAACAGGCTGCGGTGCTTGAGCCCGCGGGTGAACGCATCGAACGTCGCCGCCAGCCGTCTGAGGTCGCGCCGCGCCCAGGCGGTGAGCCACAGAAAGAACAGCAGATGCAACCCGGCCGCGACGATAATGACCGGCGTGGCGTACCGGGAGCATTCCTGCAGCAGATCCTTGGACCAGGGGGGCATGCGGCGATTCCCGAAAGCGATGGGCGACGCCGTCGATTCTATCCGCATTGCGAGCAGGCGCGGAGGGCAGTGTTTTTAGGAGCCGGGGCGTGTCGCCCCGGTTTTCTCTTTACTCGAAGAGAAGACCGGGGCGACACGCCCCGGCTCCTAAAGGCTTCTCACCCCGGCAGCGGCGTGCCCAACTGCTCGTCCCTGGCCCGGCGGAAGACGTGGACCGCGACCGCGAGGTCGCACAGCGCGAGGCCGACCGATTTGAATAGCGTGATGTCTTCGGGGTGCGCCCGGCCCGTCTGTTCGCCGGCGAGGACCGCCGACAGTTCGTGAACGCGGTCCCACTCCAGCACGCCGGCTTCGATGGCGGGGACGAAATCGCCCGCTTCCAACTGGCAGGCTTCCAGACTGTCGCAGACGACGTGGTCGGCCCGGCGGATCGTCGCCACGTCCACCTCCGCCTTCGCCAGCCAGTTGCTGCCGACGACGTTGAGGTGCGTTCCCTCGTCGAGCACGCGGCCCTCGAACAGCGGAATCTTGGACGAGGTCGCCGTGATGACGATGTCCTTCTCGGTGGCGACCTCGTCCGGATTCGCGACGGGTGCGACGGGGACGTTGCACAGTTCGGTCATCTCGGCGGCGAACAGTTTGCGGCGGTCTTCGCGACGGCCGTAGACTTCGACCCGCTCGATCTTGCGGACGGCGCACACGGCCTGCAATTGCGTGCGGGCCTGCAAGCCGGTGCCGAAGCAGCCCACGACGGCGGCGTCGGGCCGGGCCATCGCGCGGGTGGCGACGCCGGTGGTGGCCCCGGTCCGCAATTGGCCGAGGCGGTTGGCCTCGATCATGGCGACGAACTCGCCGGTGCCGGCGCGGTACAGCAGCACGTGAAACCGGGCGGCGTCGCGGGTGGTGCTGTAGACCTTCGCCGCGTGGAAGCCTAGGTACTCCGCCGACGCCGACATCGCGTGCAGAATGCCGTCGGGCGTGGCGACCCGTCGCCGCGGCTGGTTCTCGGCCCGGCCGGCGGCCCACTCGCGGAACGCGGTGTCGACGCACTCGATCGCCGTGGGCATGTCGAGCAGCCATTCGACGTCGGCTTCAGTGATGAAGAGCGCGGGCATGGAGGATGTCCGTTGTCAGTGGTCCGTGGCAAGCAGAGACGTGACGTGTCATTGTCCCCGGATTGCGCTCCGCAAACAATCGCAGACGGATTTCCGGTACTGGGTGGCTTCCGTGTGGTAGAAAAAACGGGGCCTGAAATCGTGGGCGTTTGCGGTACGCGGCTGGCGCGGGGACGGTCAATGAATGAGGCTGGCAGCGCGGTTTATTTGGACAGCAGCGCGGCACACCAAAAGTCGTTTTGGGCATCGTAGAACCGCTCACAGCCGGGGACCGAATCGTACGCGATCCCCAGCGGCATCCAGAATAGCGTCAGCGGCACTGCCACTGCGTAGGGCACATTTGCGCCCCGGCGCTCCATTATTAGCGTTGGCACCGGCGATTCGATGTAGGCGACGACTAGAAGCGGCAGCACGATCCACCGCGCCCGCTTCGGCCACGTCCACGGCGCGAACCACGCGACCAGTCTCGGCAGTGCTGGGGGTGGGCATGGGGGCATTATGCAGCGAACGACCGAAGCAGGGAACCATTTTCGGCCAATTGCGTCTAGGTGTTGACCCGCTACGCAATCGTGTTCGACCGTTCCGATGCGGAATCGTGGCAGAAATTGCCGGTTTACGATTGCGTACCCCAAAGATCGGCGGCAGAGTGGTCAGTATCTGGCTTGCCGTATCTTGCCAGAAACGTCCACGCCGACTATTCCGCCGAAGTCGGTCCAACTGCACTGCGAGGGGCTGGGATGGCGAAAAAGAAAACGGTGCGCCGCGCTGAAGAAGCGGCCCCGCACTCGCTCAATGGTGCCGCCAAGAAAACCAGCAAGGCTGCTGCCAAGGCCACGCTCGGCTTCAAGGAAGTGAAACTAGATTACAGCAACGCCGATAGTCAGCGGGCCACATTTGCCAACACGTTCGCCGTTCAACACGACCAGCACGAGTTCCATCTGCTGTTCTTTCAGGCGTTGCCACCGCTCATCGTTGCGGGAGACGTGGACCGCGAGAAGAAGCTGGCAGCGCTGGAGTCATTGAAGCCAGAGTGTGTCGCCCGAATCGTTGTTGCGGCAGATAGGATGCCATCCATCATTCAGGCGTTGGTCGAGAACTATTCCAAGCATCAAGTGCGGACAACCGACTCGGTCAAAAGCGTGAAGGTAGATGGGAATCCGCTGAAATGACGTCGAACGTGATAGGCCATGACGATCAGCGCGAGGCCGCAGCTTCTGGGGCTGTGACGTTCCGGGTGACAGTGGAAGGCAGCGTGTCCCGCAGCGGGATGCCTCTTCCTCCATCGCTCCCGCGCAAGATCACAAAGCGCAACCTGACCGCCAGCGCCGTCGCTAAGCGAATCATCGAGTTCTGCGTTGAACATGGCGATTTGGTGACGAATCTGAAACTCCAAAAACTTCTCTACTACATGCAGGCATGGCATCTGGCACTGCATAGCCAGCCGCTGTTTGCTGAAGATTTCCAAGCGGGGGACTCCGGCCCCGTGGAACCGGGCGTGTTCTCTGAATACAAGGAGTTTGCTGGGCGTGCGATTGCTCCAACCGGAGCAGCGATGACCTCCCCGCGGTGGCTTGAGAAGCACATCGAAGAGGTTATGGAGGTCTACGGTAGGTTTTCAGCATTCGACTTGGAGAGAATGACGAAGGACGAAGACCCCTGGAAAGTCGCGAAGCACAGCGGGCAGCAGGGAGAGGATGCGTGCCCGGCGATCACCAAGGATGTGATGCGTAAGTATTACAAGTCGAAACTTCCTGATGAGCCGTAGAGACCAGAAAAAGATTCCGCAGGCGACCAGCCCAAAAGGGGCGAGGATTCCAACTCCACCACTGCGCCCGCAGCGCGTCCGGTTTTCGTTCGAGTTTGTGGATGTCGCCCACGAAAAATTCTGCCTCGATAAATGCCCGGAAGGGTATTTGGGACAGTTGCTCGAAAAGCTGAAGGCCATCAGCGGAATGGCAGCGGGGGATTTGCGCGACCGCTCTATATCGCGAGTCCTGCATTCCCACGCAATCGACTTTGCCCGCACATCTGAGCGGGCAGGGTTTGCCCACATCCGGCAGGAAACGTGGGATGGTCGCGCATGGCAATTCGCACTAACCGTCAACGAGCACGGTCGCGTCCACGGCTTCTTGGACAACGATGTGTTTTACGTCGTGTGGCTTGACCCAAAACATTTGCTCTGGGATTAGCGAACCTGCCGAGAGTGTGGCGTGTCGTCCGGCCATCATGCAGCCCCACTACAGCATTGCGCGGCCGTTCCACTAGGTGGAGAACGGCCCGCGTCTTGGACGGCGCAGCAGTCTTATACCCTGCCGGAGGGACCGCGTACGCGCGGCGGGTTCGATTCCCCCGGTCTCCGCTACTCGCCTTGCGCCCGCAGAGCGCGCTTGGCCGCATCGGTAGCGACGCCTCGGAGCCAGACGGCGACCGAGACTTCTTTCTGAGCGGCGGCGCGCTCGAATAGCTCCCACTCATCGTCCGGGCACCGGAACTGATGCTGCGGAGTCTGGCCGGTCGCTGGGCGACCGCGTGGCCTCGGTTTGGCTACTTTCTTCTTGCTCATGCCAGAATCTTACTGGTTGACATTTATTTGTCAATCCGTCCGCTTTTCTGGTTGACAATAAATACCGGAGTGGATACCATTGGTCGTGTTGGGTTTGGCGACCCGACAAAGAAAAACCCCGGAATCGCTTGGCGGCGAAACCGGGGCCACTAACATCCGGCGAACCGAATGCCAGCCTTCGCAAGCAGCATTCTACCAAGGTTCGCCACAGAGACAAAAGGCGAATCATGGACTGCCCAACCTGCAAGACCCCGGCCCGGAAGAACGGCCGCACGAAGTGCGGAACCCAGCGGTTCTTCTGCGACGCCTGCCGCAAGTCGTTCGCCGCTGACAAGCCCCTGGGACTGATCCGGCTGCCGATTGAAAAGGCCGTCATGGTTCTCCATATGCTCTTGGAAGGGAGCAGCGTCCGCAGCACGTCGCGCGTCACCGGCGTCGATAAGGCTGCCATCCTCAACCTGATGGTTCACGTTGGCGAGAACTGCCAGAAAATGCTGATCGACCGCCTGCAAGACGTGTGCGTCAACGATATCGAGGCGGATGAGATTTGGTCGTTCGTGACCTGCAAGGAAAAGACCCGCATCGCGAAGCAGTACGGCCCGTACTGCGGGGACGCCTACTGCTTCATCGGCATCGAGCGGACGACGAAACTGGTCTGCGCGTGGCACGTCGGCAAGCGGTCGCACGATGATACCGTGTCGTTCGCCCATGCCCTCAATCGTTCGATCGCCGGAAACTTCCAGATGACGACGGACGGATTCGCCCCGTACCGTTCCATCATCCCGCAGACGTTCGGGGCGCGGGTGGACTTCAGCCAGCTTATCAAGACCTACGGCAACAACGGGGTCGAAGAACAGCGCCGCTACAGCCCGCCAGCCGTGATCGACATCAAGTACGAGGTGATAAGCGGCAATCCGCGTCACGCCCGCGCCAGCACGTCGTTCGTCGAGCGGCAGAACCTGTCACTGCGGATGGGCGTGCGCCGGTTCACGCGGCTGACCAACGCCCACAGCAAGAAATGGGGCAACCATACCGCGATGCTGGCGCTGTGGTTCGCCTATTACAACTTCGGCCGGAAGCACATGACGCTGAAGGAAACCCCGGCGATGGCCTCCGGGCTGGCCGATCACGTCTGGACAATCCGCGAACTGATTGAGGAATCGGCCAAGCACTGAGCGACGGCGGTCTTCTGGAGCCTGTACGAATCAGCGTAACCGCACCGGGTTCCGATGCTATTTGCCCTAGAAAACTTGCGAATGGCTCATCCCAAGCGTACACTGCCTCGCATCCATTCCCGCATCGCTTTCCCATCATGCCGGAAAAAGCAGCTTGCTAGACAGTTAAGCTAAAGCTAAACTTATGGCGCACCGAATAGAGCCATGCGAGATCGTGAAGCGTGGCGCGGAGCGCGACATCGCATTCTATGTTGACCCCAATGGCGACTGCCAAGTAGACGACTTCCTCCGTCAGGCGACAGAAAACGCGAGAGCACGATTTCGCGCCCTGTCCGACAAACTGGCCTCCATCGGAAGAATCACGAACAAGCGGCAGTTTCGTCTCGAATCTAAGGGGATCTGGGGATTCAAGCTACCGAACCAGGAGCGAGTTGCTTGCTTCTTGGATGGAAGGGTCTGGGTCTGCACGCACGCTTTTGAGAAAGACGGCAAATGGCCTCCATCTGAGATAACACGGGCGATAGGCATAAGAACTGACTACCTGTCTAGAAAGAAGAAAACGTGATCGGAGACTGGCTGAGTTCGTCCAACCTTACTCCCGAACAGATTCGCATCCGGCAACAGGAAGCGCTGATGTTCCAGGTCACGGAGCTTATCGCGCTCGCGATGGAGCAAGGGAAGATTTCGCGATCGAAACTCGCCGACCTGCTTGGCACGAGCAGGGCGTACATTACTCAGATTCTGGATGGCAATTCCAACTTGACCCTGAAAACTCTCGCCGATGTTTTCACGTCGATGGACCGCGAACTCTGTGTCGGGTTTCGGCGGCCTGAATGGGTCGAAACCCACGAAACCGTCTCGGCCGACAAACCTACACTGAACTGGTCTGTTCAGCGATGGCCTACCCCGACAATCGAATGGGCGATTGAGCCGACTGCCACCGGGCTTGCGAGCTAGCAATGACAGACCCACTCGAAGACGACCGACCGCCAGAGAAGATCACACTGGCGTTCTCAGTCGCAAGTCGCATTCAGATTGATTCGGTCCGCATATTCGAGACCCACGCACACGCGCGGCTCGAAAATGGGAAGCTGCCGAGTCATCTTGAACTTCACCGAACAGCAATAACAACGCAAGACGACGCAGCTAAACAGATCGTCGTTCAAGTGGCGTTTCGCTTCGGGGCCAACTACGTCCAAGACTTCGCGCCGGTTGAGCGGTCATCGCTCTTTATCAGCGCTGGCTATCGCGCAACATACACAATTAAGAAACCCGGTAAAGCAACCGACGAACAGCTCGACGCCTTTGGTGAGCTTAACGCGGTCTACAATCTATGGCCGTACTGGAGAGAATACGTCCAGTCTGTTCTCTGTCGCATGGGGCTGCCTCCATTCGCAATCCCGGTTCTACCGCCAAGCAAGCCCACCCCTCAGAAGCATCTCGCAGGCACATCGAAGAGCAAACCGTCCCATAAAGGGATTGAGGCCAAGGCTCCGCCGACAAAAAAATCCAAGCCCACCACACGAGCAGTGAAGAAATAGCACTGCCGCCAACGCCCCGGCCCCACCGGGGCGTTCTCGTTTGGCGACCGGTACAATGGGGACGGCAACCAGCTACCCCACCGGAAAGGTCTCGCACCATGCGCCGCGCCATCGCCACACTGCTCGCCCTGGGTCTCCACTCCGCGATTCTCGCTGACGAACACGACGAGGGGATCACGATCAACGTGGCCGACAAACTGGAGTGGAAGGACGGCCCGGCATCGCTGCCGAAGGGAGCTAAGATCGCCGTACTGGAGGGCGATCCGTCGAAGGAAGGGCCGTTCGTGTTCCGAGTCAAGGTGCCGGACGGCTATCGTATCCCGCCGCACACGCATCCGAAGATGGAACGGGTGACGGTCATCTCAGGCACGTTCAACATCGGCATGGGGGACAAGTTCGACCAGTCCGCCACCAAGGCGATGCCTGCCGGAACTTACGGCTTCTGGGAGCCGGACATGAAGCACTTCGTCTGGACCAAAGGCGAGACCATCGCACAGTTCCACGGAACCGGGCCGTGGACCATCAACTACGTCAACCCGGCAGACGACCCACGCAAGCAGAAGTAACGCCGTCGCGCGAACCACACGGAAGCCACCCAGTACCGGATTTCCACCACGGACAACTGACCAGGGACCGCAAAGTGTCCCGGACGCTCGGAGCGTCCGGGACACTGGCTCGCACATACCCTTACCAATCCAAGCGCCAGTGCAGTCGGGCGACGGTCTCTGGAAAGAAATAGTACCAAATTCCATAGCACGTCCACGCAATCACGCAAATCAGCGCGACTCGATGGGCGAACTGCCATCTCCACGGCGAAAACATTCTGACAAGTATCGGGTCGCGGACGGGAGAATCCGGCATTCCGGCGCTCTTTAGATACGCTCTACCAGGCAGCATCCGTACTAACCACGCACTACGGACCACTGAATCTACTCGCACTCCGTAATCAGCCGCTGCAACTCCGCGAAATCGGCCTTGAGCGATTTGTACAGCCGGCCGTACATCGGGTAGCACTTGGTGTAGATCCGCTTCGCCTCGGCAAGCGGGTCGGTGCTTTGATCGACCTTGATCGCCGCCGTGCAGGCCTCGACGACCCCCTTGTAATAGCCGGTCCCCGCGGCGGCGAGCAACGCCGCGCCGTACGCCGGGCCTTCCTCCGCATTGATCGTGACCACGCGGCGGCCGTAGACGTCGGCCTGCATCTGCCGCCAGAACTTGCTCCGCGCGCCGCCGCCCGACAGCCGGATCTCGCGGATCGGAATCTTCATGTCGTTGATGATTTCCAGGGAGTCGCGCATCGCATACGTCGCCCCCTCCATCACCGACCGGACGAGGTGATTCGGCCCGTGCCGCAGACTGAGGCCGATCCACGCCCCGCGGGCATTGGGGTCGGCGTGCGGGGTCCGTTCGCCGGTCAGATACGGCAGGAAGAACAGTCCCTCGCAGCCGGGCGGGGCTTCGGCGGCGGCGTCGGTGAGCAGGTTGTACGGATCGGTTTTGATCTTCTTCGACGCCGCAATTTCCGACTGACCGAGCTGGTTGCGATACCATTGCAGACTGCCGCCGGCGGAGAGCACGACGCCCATCACGTGCCACTTGCCGCGGACGGCGTGACAGAACGTGTGGACGCGGCCCTGCGGGTCGATCTGCAGCTCATCGCTGTGCGCGAAGACGACGCCGCTGGTCCCCATCGTCGCCGAGATCACGCCGCGCTTCACGATGCCGTTGCCGATGGCGCCCGCGGCCTGATCGCCGCCGCCGCCGACCACCGCCACGCCGGACTTGATCCCCAGCAGCTTCGCCGCGGCCGACGTCACCTCGCCGGAGATCTCCTCCGATTCATACACCTTCGGCAGCAGCGACAACGGCAGATCGAGCTTGTCGAGCAGCGGCTTGCACCACTGGCGATTCTTCACGTCGAGCAGCAGCGTGCCCGAGGCGTCGCTCACTTCGGTCGCGAACTCGCCGGTCAGCCGGTAGCGGACGTAGTCCTTGGGAAGCAGCACCCGCACCGTCTTGTCGAAGTGCTTGGGCTCGTTCTTCCGCAGCCACAGAATCTTCGGGGCGGTGAACCCGGTGAGTGCCGGATTGGCGACCAGGCCGATCAGTTTCTCGCGACCGCCGGCCTTCTTTTCAATGTCGGCGCATTCGGCGGCGGTTCGCTGATCGTTCCACAGAATCGCCGGGCGGAGGACGTTCCCCTGCTTGTCGAGGAACACGCTGCCGTGCATCTGTCCGCTGAGGCCGATGCCCACGACCTCATCGGGCTTGATCTTGCCGGCTTTCAGAACTTTCTTGACGGAGTCGATGGTCGCCTGCCACCAGTCTTCGGGTTCCTGCTCCGACCAACCGGGCTTGGGACTCGACAGCGGATATTCCGAGGTGGCGGAGGCGAGGATGTCGCCGTCCTCCCGCATGGCGATGGTTTTGGTCCCGCTGGTGCCGACATCAATACCGAGAAACACCGCCATACGTCGGATTTCCTGCTGAGATCGGAGGTGCGATCAGCTCATTGGATGAGAGCTGAGACCGGAATGGAGAGCAGTGTATCAGAGACCGGGCCGGTTCCGCGAGCGTCGGCTCAGCAGCCCTCTCGCTCCGCGAGAGGTGGCGATTCGTAGGGTGCAGTCGAGGCTTAGCGAGGCTCACCCCGTCGTCACCCAACGGGGTGAGCCTCGCTAAGCCTCGACTGCACCCTACGAAGCGAAGGCGGAAGCTCTCCACACAACGACTACAGCCCGGCCGGCGAGATGCCGGTCGGGCTGCGTGGAATTGACGCTGTGGGTCTTCGCGGTCTACTTCATGAAGAAGTCGCTCGGGCCGCGGAGCGTGTAGTACGGATACTGCACCATGCCGGCGGGTTGCACGGCCGGGGGATAGACCATGTTCTGCGGCCACTTGTAATCGTAGGTGGTGTAATGCTTGGGGCAGCCGTGTCCGCAGTGCTTGCAGCCGCCGTTGGGGCAGGCGTTGCCGTACTGGCAGTACGGGCAGCCCGCGTGACCGTGTCCGCCATGACCGCCGGCGGAGTACGCCTTCACTTTGTCGTGCGCGGTGTAATAGCCTTCGGGGCCGTTGTAGTAGCCCCCTTCGTAGCCGAAGTGGTTGTTGTGGTACTGCGGGAAGGTCTTGAAGTCCTTCTTCGCGTTCGACTTCTTGAGCTCGCCGTAACCGGGAGCCGAGCCGATCAGCGGGCCGTAGACTTCCGGCGCGGCGATGGGGACGGTGGACTCGACCACCACCGGGCTTTGCCCGCGGACCACCGCGATGCCGGGTTGAGCGCTCGCCATGCCGGCGCTCAACAGCGTCAGGACCGCAACCTGCCAACAGACATGACCGTTCATACCGATTCCTCTCTCGTGGCGGGCGCGGGACGAACCTGCCAACGCCCCCGGACGGACTCACTCTGCTTGGTTATCGGCCATTCGACCGGCAAAATACGGACAATTCGCACAGACGGCAGATTTGGCCCGGAAGGAATCCTCGGACCCCGTTGCAGAAGTTCCCCAATCCCGTTAAATTCTCAACAGGCGTCAGGCCGGCCGCCAAGACGCAACCAGTTCGGCGGCAACCTGTTGGGAATTCCAGCCGCGCCACGGAGGGGCAGGCGTGTATATTGCAGCATCCACACATTCGCTGGGCGCATTGTCCTTTGACGAGATTTGCGAGCAGTTCGTCGATCTCGAATACGACAAGATCGAACTCTGGCTGAGCGAAGACAAAAGCCCGTTCAAGCCGTCGGAACTCGGGGGCAATCCGGAGCGGTTCGTCACGCTGTATCGGGAAACCACCCGACTGACCCCGGTGGCGTTCCATCTGGAGACCGACCCCGGAGCCGAGTGCTTCGCGAATCTTTGCCGCCTCGGCAAGATGATGCGGATCACGCAGATCACGCTGCCGGCCGGTGTCTTGGGCACGCCGTTCAACGAAGAGATCGACCGGCTGCGCAGCCGCCTGGGCATCGCCAACGCCGGCGGGATGCGGCTGTCGCTCAAGACCGAGACCGGCCACCTGACCGAAGACCCGCAGACCGCGGTCGAACTGTGCCAGGCGGTGCCGGGCCTCGGGTTGACGCTCGATGTCAGCCACTACATGGTCGGCAAGTACGCACACCTCTCGCACGACGCGGTGTACCCGTACGTCTATCACGTGCATCTGCGCGACTCGACGTCGAAGCAGTTGCAGGTGCCGGTGGGCCTGGGCGAGATCGACTACAGCCGCATCATCGCGCAGTTGGACCGGATCAACCACTGCCGGATGCTGTCGGTGGAGTTCGTTCCCGAACTCTACGGCGACGCCGACCGGCACCTGGAGCTGCGCAAGATTCGCATGCTGCTGGAGACGCTGCTGTAGGGTCTGTTGGAGTCCAGCCTTTAGGCTGTCTTCGGCGCGGACACCAAAAGACAGCCTAAAGGCGAATGGCACTAACTTTAGAAAAAAGCCCTAGTTTTCAGGCTGATTCGGCGCTACCGCTACAGTATCGCGGCGAGGTAGCCAACAACGACCGACACACCAACCCCGGCAAGCATGGTGACCGCAGCCGGTATGCTGCCCGCCCCGATGAAAGCGGCGACGGCACACGCCCCTGCGATGAGCAAGCCGCCTGCCACAGACGCTCGCATCGCGACGCCCAAGGCAGCCGGACCAACGCGGGTGACCACCGCAAGACCGGGCGGCGTTGGGAACACAACTTGGGCGACGATGCCCGCCACCACTTGCCCCGCGATGGCTGCTCCCACAGCCGCCAGTACGCACCAGCCCCATCTGCCAGACAGTCCCGCAGCGAGCGGCGCAGCAATCAGCCCGACGAACATACCGCCAGACCGCGACACCGCCCGCAGGTCCAAGACGCAATCACCGGGTTGTAAGCCGCCATCCACGCGCTGCCCTCCCCATCCCCTCACGGTACGCGGCTGGCGCGGGGACGGTCAACTGAGCCGTTCCCCCGCGCTAGTGCCATTTCAGCCTAAAGGCTGGAGTCCAGCGGAAGACCTCAGCGGAAGTCGCCGGGGTTGCCGAAGAGACCGGGGCCGCCGGTCCCGCCGGTGCCGCCACGGAGCGGTTCTTTCCGCTTGCGATCGAAGGCCTGGCCCTTGCCCGGCGCGAGGTCTTCGTCCTTCGGCTCTTCGGGCTTCGCCTTGAGCGCCTTGAGCGACAGGCTGATCCGCTGTCGGTCGGGCACGACCTCCAGCACCTGCACTTCGACGTCTTGGCCGACGTTCAAGACGTCGGACACGCGCTTCACGCGGCGATGGTCGAGCTCGCTGATGTGGACGAGGCCCTCGACGCCCGGTTCGAGTTCGATGAACGCGCCGAAATCGGTGGTCCGCGTCACTTTGCCCGTCACGTTGCGGCCGACGGCGTACTTGTCCGCGGCGGAGTTCCACGGGTTCTGCGCGAGCTGCCGCATCCCGAGGCCGATCTTCTGCTTCTCGCGGTCGAGCGACAGCACGACGACGTCGACCGACAGCCCTTCCTGCAGAATGTCCGACGGGTGCTTGATGCGCGTCCAGCTCATCTCGCCGACGTGCAGGAAGCCGTCCACGCCGCCGAGGTCGATGAACGCGCCGTAATCCTTGAGCGTCTTCACGATGCCGGCGAACTGCTGGCCGACCTCGACCCCCTGCCAGAACGTCACGGCCTTCTCTTTGCGGTCCGCGATCAACAGCGCCCGGCGGCTGACCACGAGGTTGCGCTTGGCCGGGTTGACCTCCGTGATCTGCACGGGGAACCGCTGGCCGACGTAGGCTTCCATCGACGCCACGAAGCCCAGATCCACCTGGCTCGCCGGCAGGAACGCCCGCATGTTGCTGATGGTGACTTCGAGGCCGCCCTTGTTCGTCTTGTTGACGACGCAGTCGACGATCTGCCCCTGCTGCAACTCTTCCCAGTTGCC
>JAWXBB010000256.1:0-20189 GCA_034439795.1 Planctomycetaceae bacterium
GCGTCACGACGACCGGGCATTCGCACTCGGGGCGGCGTGAACGTAAGCCACCCCTCCCCGCGCTGATCGCGCACCAACTCCAGACACGCCGCCCCGAGTGCGAATGCCCGGTCGTCGTGACGCCCCGCCTCGCGGCGATGGTCGATCCGCACGCGGGTCGCCGAGAGATTCCGCAGTACCAGCGACGCCAGTTCGGTCTCCAGATCGTCGCGCGTCGCCGTGTCCGGCAGTTGGCCGCAGCCGGGATACCAGCGGACGTGCCGATGCACGATCAGGTTCCGCAGCGTCATCGCCAGGGCGTGATTGCCGCGGCCGGCGGCGAAGTCGAACGGCTCGATCGACAACCGGCCCGACAACCGCTGGATCACGCCCAAGAGTTGATACTCGTCGAGCACGAACCGCACGCCAGGGAAGTTCGCGGCGATCTCGTGCAACCAGTCCTCCACCCACTGCACCAGCACGGGATGGCCTGGTGACGGAGCGACGACGTCCATCCGGTCCACGATCAGCCGCTCCCCTTCGCGATGCACGACGACCCCCACCGTCCGGTCGTGCTTCTCGGCGTAATCCACGGCGGCCACGTACTCGAATTGCGGACGGCCGCGGTCCTTGATCGACAACGCCTCATCGCGGCACGCCTCCGCCTCGGCGAGCGTCACGAACTCGCCGTCGGAGTGCTGCCACACGTTGTCCCACAGCCGGGCGTACACCGCGGGGGGCAGCAATCGGCGCTGCTCGGCGAGCGTGGCGGCGGTGATCCACGGCGCTTGCGAGCCGGCGAGCGTCGAAAAGTGCCAGTCCGGCGATGTGCGCGCCGCTTCGCGGACCTCCCATTGCCAGCCGGTCCCCACGCCGGCGTTCGTCAGCACGATCAGCAGCGCCTGCGGCTTCTTCGCCGCGGACGAGCAGAGCGAATGCCACAGGTCCGGCGAGGGCCAGTGACACAGCTCGTCGCAGATCACGAAGTCGGGCAACTGGCCCCACGAGCTGCTGACGTCCGACGTGATGACCTGCAATTCGCTCCCCGTGCGACGGTTGCGGATCGACCATTTGAGCACGTCGAGATCGCGGCACAGGTCGGGATTATGCCGGACGAGATCGGCGACCGCCCGGTGAATGATCGCGGCCTGATCCTGATCGGCCGCGGCGGCGACGCCCGTCACCTTCGACGTTGCCGCCTGCAGAATCCACGCCAGTTGCACGGCGGTGTCGGTGGTCTTGGAATGTCCGCGCGGGCGTTCGATGTACGCCCGGCGTAACAGTGACCCGGACGCTCCAAGCGTCCGGGTCACTTCGTCGCGACCAGCGAGCGCGAGCCACGCGGCGTCCATCGCGGCGAAGTCGGACTCCTGCCAGGGCTGCCGCACCAGCCGGAACCGCGCGGCCGTGCGGTCATCCAGCCGGATGGCGTGGCGGAAGGCCGCCGGATGCCGTTCCGTCTGCCGGCGTCGCAGCTCGTTGAGCGCGTGCCAGCGCGAGATCAGCCTCCGTCTCGTCGATGAGGGCGAACAGTTCGTCATGGGTGAAGTCCTTCGTCGAATCGGCCTGGTTGGGATCGTCGGCCTGCGGCGTCCACGCCGGCACGGGCCGGGTTTTGAGCCAGAACTGTTGCGCCACCACGTTCCCTTCCATCGCCGCGCGGTACAGCCCGGCGACCACGTTCTGACCGAGCGCGTCGTACACCTGCTTCACGGCGGCGGCGAATCCGGCATCGGATTGCAGCGTGATCCAGAACCGAACCACGTCGACCTCCAATTGCTGACACGCGGCGAGCGGACTGGCTCCCTTGAGCATCCAACCCAGGAGGTCGTGCTGTTCGGCGGGAGTCAGCGGCAAGGCGTCAGTCACCAGTTCCCCGATCAGCGGCGGCCGACGCGGCGGCGGCCCGGTTGTCGAAGACGTAGTAGACCGGTTCGGCGTAGCGGCTTTTTTCGTGCGTTTCCGCCGAGACGAGCCGGCGGCGTTCGGGTCGATCATGGCGGGCTCCATACAACGCGGAATGGCTCGCGCGGGAGGCGGTGTGCGGGCCGGTCACGCCGACGCGCACGAACCCCGCCCGCTCGAAGAACGGATTGATGTGCCCCATCTCCGCCAGGGCTTCGATCCACGGCGACGGACAACTCCGGCAACTCGCATGAATGAACTTCGCCGCCAACCCCGCCCCGCGGTAGGTCGGATGCAGCACCACCCGCGACAACGTCACCAACTGCTTGTTCAGCGCCTGCAGCTTCACCCGCGACCACCGGCCGCTCAATCCGAAGAATCGCGACCGATGCCGCAAGGCCCGCGGCGGCGACTGGAATACGCAGATGCCGATTGGTTCGTCGCCATGCCACAGCACCGTCACGTGCTTGACGAAGCCGAGAGCGTGCGACCGGTAATGCCACCGAGCGAAATGCGGCCAGTCGGCGACGGAGCCGCGCGACAACCACAGCTCGCCGGCGAAGCTGACGTCTTTTTTTTTACGGCACCGCCGGCTTGGTCCCCTCTCCCGCCGCTTCGGTGGGAGAGGGTTAGGGTGAGGGTGTCTTTGGTTGTTTGGTTCGGTGTTCCCAGAGAGGCGAAAGGCGAAGCACCCTCACCCCAGCCCTCTCCCAGCGAAGCGCCGGGAGAGGGAGCAAGCAGGGCACCCGAACCGCGACGGACCTCGATCTGTCCATCGAGCCCGCATCGCACGTGCACGTCCGGTTGCAGGTCGTCGAGGATGTCCTCGTGCGTCGTCGCCAGCAGGAACCCGACGCCGGTCCGCGTCGCGAGTTTCCGCAGATTGAACGCGATCACCTTGGCCAGCGTGCGGTCCAACGCGGCGGTAAACTCATCGGCGACGATCCACTGCGGGGATCGCGAAACCGCCAGCGACAGGCGGAAGCGGTAGCGCTGGCCGTCGCTCAACTCAGACGGCGTCCGCAACATGAGCTGCGCTTCACCGAGGCCGCACGACGACAGCAGACCCAGCGTCTCCGGTGCCGGCCGATCGAGCGCATCGACGAGAATCCGGTCGCCGAGATCGAGCGCATCGGCGACGAGTACGCCCTCCAACTGTGCGGCGGCGGCTCGCATCAAACTCGATTTCCCCGACCCCGACGGCCCCGTGAACGCGACGACATCGCCCGGCAGGATGGGAATCTCCAGCCCGTCGGCAATGACGTGCCGGCCGGTCTCGAACCCGAGGCCGAAGTGATCCATCACCACCGCCGCATGCGCGGAGGGCGTTTTGGGGAGGAACTCGTAACTGACGGAAACGTGCATGATTCAGGTTCCTTTGCGAGAAAGATGAGGTAATCGCTAACTCCGGCCCCCTCGCCCCCGTCTTCGGGGGAGAGGGTCGGGGTGAGGGGGCGAGCGCTCCCTGCCGTGTCCGACACCAACTCGAAGCGAGGGCGAGCGCTCGCTCACGCTTCGAGTTGGCGTTGCTCGCACTCATGATCCTGTGAAGCATTCGCCCCCTCACCCTAACCCTCTCCCCCGAAGACGGGGGCGAGGGGACCGAACAAGAGCCCCCCGGTCGGGAGACCGGATGTTATATGGAGGGCAATCGCACATGCGCGCGAACGCCGCGATGCCCGGCGAGCAAATCATCCACCGCGGGGCGCACGGCCTCCCACTCGTCCGGCGGGATCTCCAGCGTGACGCGGACGACGGCCGGTTCGTCCGCGGCGTCATCCTCCGGCGGCAACGGTTGCGGGCCGAGCAGCAGATCGCGCAAATCGGCGGCGTCGAAGCCGGTCAGGGTGGCGTCGAAATCGGGGAGCGCTTGCAACTCGGCAACCAAACTCGTCAGCTTCTCCGCGTCCCATTCGCCGGCGACCTGGTCGTTGTTGAGCGCGACGTTGAGCGCCTTCTCCCGCTCCAGCGTGAGTTCAACGACGACACATTCGACCGTCTTGGTGCTGCGGCGTTTGAGGATTTCCAGTCGCTGATGCCCGCCGACCACGTGACCGGTCGTGCGGTTCCAGACGATCGGCTGCACCAGCTCGAACTCGGCGAGCGACCGCTCCAGCCGCTGATACGCGGGCATCCCCGGCTTCAGCGTCTTCCGCGGGTTGTACGGCGCGGGAACGAGTTGCGACAACGGCAGCGATTCGATGTGCATGATGAGTTGCTCCTGAAATCAACATCGCGCGACGGACGCCCAGGGATTGCTATCCCTGGGCTTCTTCAGACGCCGTCCGGGTTCGTCTCTTCGCTGTCCCACAATTCCGCGAACGACGCCGGCGCGTCCAGCGGGTCATCGGGATCGCTGAACCCCTTCGGCTCGTCCGCGATGAAGTCGAAGTGCAGCCGCAGCTCGCGGCGGGCGGTCTGCACGGCCCGTGAGACCTGACCGGGCGTGACGCCGAACGTCATGCCGATCTGCCCGAGCGACCAGCCGAGCGTTTCCTTGAGCGCGAACATGGCGAGCAGCCGCCAGACGCGCGGATCGTCGTGGGCATAATGCTTCTGGATGATGTTCCAGAACGGATCGGCGTTCTCGCGGCAGAGAATCACCTTCTGGCTGTACTGATTGATGACGGTCATGAGCAGTCTCTCCTGTTCGCCGGCGGGACATCGCGTGGCTCTTCACCCTACGGCCCGATGTTGCGCGGAATTTTGAACCGCCGGCATTGGCGCGGAGTCTGACTCTGGTACGGCGACTGCGCCTACAGAATTCGCCGGGGGAGGCGCGGAATGATGTCAAACATTCCAAAACGCGCGCGGGTGCCATTCCACTTCAGCCCCGGCAGGGGCGTTGGGCTGTAGCCACGGGTGGAGCGTCGGAGCGGCAACGCCGCCCGACGCGGAACCCGTGGTGTGAGTCGCGTGATGAGGATTGCCCCCGAGGGGCAACGGAATCGACGGGCCGAGCGGACTTCCGCCGGCCCTCCGGGACGGAGTCACGCATGACATCATCAACCACGGGTTGCGCTTCGCCCGCAGCGGGCGGCGCTGCACCCGTGGCTACAGCCTGGCGCCCCTGCCGGGGCTAAGAATCCATCTTGTGATTGACTCTGATGCCTGCTACGTCAGCACACCCAAGAGCTTTCCACAAGTTCCCATTCCTGAAAAATGGTCATGGGATAGACCTCGACCCCATCAACGGACACCGTGCCTGGGTCAAAACGGAGCATGATGCGATGGCCCGCTTCAAACCGGACTTCGAAGAGTCTGTAAACAGGATTTGCTTGACGCGGAATCGCTTTAGAGTGTGGATGGATTGATTCGATTGCCACTTTGAGGACTTCTGGGAACCGCGATGTGAGTTGACTCCAGAGCTGGATCTGTTCGTCAGTCGGACGGGGACTTCGTCCAGTGACACGTACCGAATATCCGCTGATGTTGGTTTGTCGCACAAACCAAGTCAACGTATCCGAGCTCATTTCAAACTGACCGAAAGCGTCATCCCGGTTCATGAAAGTTCTCAGGGTGTTGGGATTCTTTCAAGACTCTTACTGCTTCCCCGCGAACGTCGCCAGAAACTTCCGCAGCTTCGGCGCGGCGATTTTCTTCACGTCGGTGAACTTGAGGCCGACGAGGTCCTCGCCGTCGCGGTGCGGCTTGACGACGGCGTCTTCGCCGAGGTCGGCGATCTGGCCGAGCGTCACCGTGCCCGTGGGGACGAACAAGCCCAGGTCGACGCCCGATGGCCGCTTGGTCGCCACACACGCGAGCCGCTCCTTGCCGCGGCGGTAGTTGACCAGCACCTTCGCCGTCCAGTCGACTTCGGCGTCCGGCCAGAGTTCGTCGAGGAGCGCGAACAGTTGCTCCAGCACGGCGGCGTCCCAGACGATTTTCCCCTTGAGAAAGCCCTTCCGCATGACGTGCCACTTGCGGCCGAGCTGCTTCCACGGCGTGAGCTCGTCGAGGTCCAGCGTCTTGGGGTTCGCCGTGTCGAGGTGCGACTTGACTGCGGTCTTTAGGAACTGTTGGAAGCCGGGCGTGTCGATGTCCTCCATTTTGAGGATCGAGAGGACGACCTCCTGCCACGGGGCTTTCGCGTTGCGGACGCGGACCCGCGGCTGACGGCCGTAGACCGGGATGTCGTCCAGTTCGTCGAGTTCGGTGAGCGCGAGTTCCTCAGCGAGCACCTCTTCCTTGAACGCATTGCGGGCCACGCGGAACCGCAGGCCGAGCAGCCATTCGTCGGCGGTCCCGGCGTGCAGGAACCAGCCGGCGGCTTTGTTGCGGCCGATGACTTCGACCACGCTGCGCGTGTCCCAGTTGATCGGCGCGAAGTCGCCGAGCTTCTCGATGCGCCGCAGGATCTCGGCGAGAATCCGGCCGTCCCACACGCACGGTTTGCCGTTGTGCGCGACGCGGTCGCGGGTGTGCCACTTTTCGCCGTCGACCTCCCACGGCATCTTGGAGTTCTTCCCGATCTTGGCGAGATCGAGATCCCCCTCTCGCTTCTTCGTGACCGACGCCGGATCGAACGACTCGCGAGGCCCGCGTTTGCCGGCGGCGAGCACGGGAGCGAGGCAGGCGGCGGTGAGGGAGGGAAAGGAGGGCTGAGAGCTAAGGGCTAAGGGCTGAGGGCCAGACAAAGCAAGAGGAGGGTCGCCTTTCTTCTTCCTTCCGGCCCTTAGCCCTAAGCCCTCAGCCCTTAGCCCCGCAACGTCCTCCGGCGTTCCCTCCGCGACGATCCAGCCTCCCTCGCTGCCGGCGTGCGGGCCGAGGTCGATGATCCAGTCGGCGGTCTTGATCACGTCCAGGTTGTGCTCGATCACGACGACGGTATTCCCCGCATCGACCAGGCTGTTGAGGATCTTCAGCAGCTTGCGGATGTCGTCGAAATGCAGGCCGGTCGTCGGCTCGTCGAGCAGATACAGCGTGCGGCCGGAGTTCGGCTTGGCGAGTTCCGCGGCGAGCTTCACACGCTGCGCTTCGCCGCCGGACAGCGTCGGCGCGGATTGCCCGAGCGTCAGGTAATCGAGGCCGATCGCGCACAGAATTGCCAGCGGCCCGCGAATCTTAGGCAGGTTCTCGAACAGTTCGGCCGCTTCGCCGATCGACATCTCCAGCACGTCGGCGATGGACTTCTCGCGGTACTTCACGGCGAGCGTCTCGGGGTTGTAGCGCTTGCCGCGGCAGTCTTCGCACTCGACCCACACATCGGGCAGGAAGTGCATCTCGATGAGCTTCTGGCCGTTCCCCTCGCACATCTCGCAACGACCGCCCGAGCGGTTGAAGCTGAACCGCGCGGGGCGATAGCCGCGGACTTTGGCGTCGGGCAGGCGGGCGAACAGTTCGCGGATTTCCTCGAAGACGCCGGTGTAGGTCGCGGGGTTCGACGCCGGCGTGTTGCCCAGCGGCTGCTGGTCGACGACGATCAGCTTGCTGAGATGTTCGAGGCCGTGCAGTTCGTCGTACGGGCCGGGCTGATCGCTGGCCCGGTTGAGTTTCCGCGCGATCGCCTTGCCGAGCGTGTCCTGAATCAGCGAGCTCTTCCCGGACCCCGACACGCCGGTCACCGCGGTGAGCGTGCCGAGCGGAATGCGGAGGTCGACGTTGCGGAGGTTGTTCTGGCGGGCGCCGAGGAGCGTGAGCCACAGACGCCCAGGGATTGCTATCCCTGGGCTTCCGGCGGGGATGCGGCGTTCTTCCGGGATCAGAATCTGTTCGCGGCCCGTGAGGTACTTGCCCGTCAACGAATCGTCCCGTTTGCCGATCGCGCGCGGCGTGTCCTCCGCGGTGACGGTGCCACCGAAGCGGCCGGCGCCGGGGCCGAAGTCGTACAAGCGGTCGGCGGCCTGCAAGACTTCGCGGTCGTGCTCGACCATGATGATGGTGTTGCCCAGGTCGCGCAGCCGCTTGAGCGCCTCGATCAACCGGCCGTTGTCGCTGGGATGCAGGCCGATGGTGGGTTCGTCGAGGACGTACAGCACGCCGGTGAGCGCTCGGCCAATCTGTCCCGCCAGCCGGATGCGTTGTGACTCACCGCCGGACAGCGTCGGCAACGTGCGCGCGAGTGTGAGGTAATGCAGGCCGACGTCCACCAGGAACGACAGCCGCCCGGTCGCCTCCGTCAGCAGATCGCCCGCGATTTTCTTCTCGGTCGCCGACAGCGTGAGCTGTGTCAGAAACGCGAGCGCTTCCGACAACGGCAGGTCGCAGAGTTGCTTCAGCGTCTTGGCGTGCAGCCGGACGGCCCCGGCGTCATCGCGCAGCCGGCTGCCGTTGCAGGTGGAGCACGGGACTTCGCCGACGAGCTCGAACAGGCGCTGGCGGTAGGTGAACGAGACGCGCGAGGCTTCCTCGATCGCGGGGTAGAGGCCCTTGTATTGGAAGCTGAATGACGGACGCCCAGGGATTGCTATCCCTGGGCTTCTTGGGCGTTTGCGTGATGGTGCCGGCTTCTCCGCCGTCACCGTGATCCACCGCTCGCCGGTGCCGTACAGCACCACGCGCTGCTGCTCCGCTTCGAGCTGCGCGAACGGCACGTCGAGCGGCAGGCCGACGTCCACCGACATTGCCTCCAGCATCTGGCCGAACAATGGGCGCGTCGCCGGATCGGGCCACGCCGCGACCGCGCCGTCGCGCAGCGAGCGCGTCGGGTCGGCGATCAGCGCGGCGAGGTTCGTTCCCTGCTGCGTCCCCAGGCCCTCGCACGATTCGCACCAGCCGAGCGGGCTGTTGAACGAGAAGTTCTGCGGCGACAGCTCCTCGAAACTGCGCCCACAATTCGAGCACGCGCGGAACAGGCTGTACGGCTCGACTTTCCAGTCGGTCTCCGGGCGGTTGTCGTCGACGGTCGCGACGCGGATCACCCCCTGGCCGAGATCGAACGCAGCCTCGACGGAACTTGCCACGCGGGAGCGGTTGCCCGAGCCGATGATGATCCGGTCCAGCACGATCTCCACGTTGTGCTTGCGGCGGCGGTCGATCTCGGGGACGTCCTCCAGCGTGTGCGTCGTGCCGTTGATGCGGACCCGGCGGAAGCCCTGTTCGCGCAGCCGCTCCCACAGCTTCGCGTACTGCTGGCCGACGGTCACTTCCTGCGGAGCGAGAATCAGCAGCCGCGTGTCGGCGGGCAACGCCATCAGCTTGTCGATGACGTCGTCGGTAGTCTGCGTCTCGACGGGAATCTGGCAGTCGGGACAATGCGGCGTGCCAAGCCGGGCGTACAGAATGCGGAGATAATCGTAGATCTCGGTGACGGTCCCGACGGTGGACCGGGGCGTGTGGCCGACGGTCTTCTGCTCGATGGCGATCGCCGGCTGCAAACCGTGGATGTGCTCGACCCGCGGCTTCGGCATCTGGCCGAGAAACTGCCGGGCGTAACTCGACAGCGACTCGACGTACCGCCGCTGTCCCTCGGCGTACAGCGTGTCCATCGCCAGCGAACTCTTGCCGGAGCCGCTCGGCCCGCAGAAGACGGACATCTTCTCGCGCGGAATCTGCAGGTCGATGTGCTTCAGATTGTGCTGCGACGCGCCGCGAACGACGATGTTGTCCTTCGCGCCGTTGGTGTCGGCGAGCGTGGTGGCGGACTGCCAACGGCCGGAGGCGTGAGTGCGCGTGGCCTGCGGAAGCCCAGGGATTGCTATCCCTGGGCGTCGGGTCGCACGTCCGCGCTTCTGCCCCAGCACGTTCCGCAACGCCTGCCCCGTGTACGACTCCTCGCACGCGGCGATGTCCTCCGGCGTCCCTTCGGCGACGATGCGGCCGCCGCCGGAACCCCCTTCAGGACCGAGGTCGAGCACCCAATCCGCGGTTTTGACGACATCGAGATTGTGTTCGACAACGATGACGGTGTTCCCGGCATCGACGAAGCCGTGCAGCACGCGGAGCAGGTGTTCGATGTCGACGAAATGCAGCCCGGTCGTCGGTTCGTCGAGAATGTAGACCGTCTTGCCGGTGGAGCGCTTGCCAAGCTCCTTGGCCAACTTCACGCGCTGGGCTTCACCGCCGGAGAGCGTGGGGGACGGCTGACCGAGCTTGAGGTAATCGAGGCCGACGTCGTGCAGCGTCTGCAGCAGGTTATTGATCTTCTTGATGTGCTCGAAGTGCTCGAGCGCCTGCTGCACGTCCATGTCGAGCACCTCGGCGATGCTCTTCCCCTTGAACCGGACCTCCAGCGTCTCCTTGCTGAACCGCCGCCCCTGGCAGACCGGGCACGTCACCCAGATGTCGGCGAGGAAATCCATCTCCAGCTTGGTCGCGCCGTTCCCCTCGCACGCCTCGCAGCGGCCCCCCTCGACGTTGAAGCTGAACCGGCCCGGCTTGAACCCCCGGCGTTTCGAGTCCGGCAGTTGCGTGTACAGGTCGCGGATCAGATCGAACAGCTTGACGTACGTCGCCGGGTTGGACCGGGGCGTGCGGCCGATCGGCGATTGATCGATGTCGATCGCTTTGTCGACGTGCTCCAGCCCCTCGATGCGGTCGTGCGCGCCCGGCTGGCCCAGCCCTTCGTTGATGTCGCGGTTCAGGACTTCCCACAGGATGTCGTTGATGAGCGAACTCTTCCCGCTGCCGCTCACGCCGGTGATGCACAGAAACGTGCCCAGCGGCAGCGTCGCCGTGACGTTCTGCAGGTTGTGATGCCGGGCGTTGTGGATCTTCAGCAGTTTCTCGCCCGGCGGACGACGCTTCGCGGGGATCGCGATCTGCTTGCGACCCGAGAGATACGCGCCGGTCAGGCTGTCCTTGGCCGCCTTGAGATCGGCGACGGACCCTTCGGCGACGATCTGTCCGCCGCGGACGCCGGGGCCGGGGCCGAAGTCCACGATGTAATCGGCGGCGTGCATGGTTTCGTCATCGTGCTCGACGACGATGACGGTGTTGCCCTGATCGCGCAGGTCCTGCAACGAGCCGAGCAGCATTTGGTTGTCGCGCGGATGCAGGCCGATCGACGGCTCGTCCAGGATGTAGACCACGCCGACGAGGCCGCAACCGATCTGCCCGGCGAGCCGGATGCGTTGCGACTCCCCGCCGGACAACGTCGGTGCGGTGCGGTCCAACGTCAGATAGTCGAGACCGCAGCGCAGCAGAAAGCCGAGCCGGCCGCGGATTTCTTTCAGGACTTCGTCGGCGATGAGGCGTTCGGTGTCGTTGAGCTCGAGTTCGGTGAAGAACTCCGCGGCGTCGGCGATGCTCAGTGCGCAGACTTCGGGGAGCGAGAGCGCTAACGGATGGGCCTTCTGTCCGGTCCCCTCGCCCCCGCTTCGGGGGAGAGGGTTAGGGTGAGGGGGTTTGCCTTTCGGAGCGCTCGCCCCCTCACCCCGACCCTCTCCCCCGAAGACGGGGGCGAGGGGGCCGGAATGCGACGTCACGCGGTAACTCCCCGCCTGACGGTTCATGCGCGAGCCGTGGCAGGTGTTGCAGCCGCGGATTTCCAGGTATTTTTCGAGCTGCTTGCGGCGCATCGGATTGCGCGACTTGCGGTACTCTTCCAGCAGTTCCGGCACGAAGCCCGCGTAGGTGCCGCCGTGCTTCCACATCCCGCCGCGGTGTCGGTAGGCAAACGTGATGTTGCGGTCGCCGAGGCCGTTGAGGAACAGTTCTTTCGCCGTGTCGGGCAGTTTCTCCCACGGCGTTTTCAACACGGTGCCGTCGGCGAGCGACAGATCCTTTTCGATGGCCTTCGCGACGCCGTCGTAGATGTGCCGCCGCCAGCGGCCGATGCTTGCCAGCTTGCCGATCAGCGCGATCGCCCCCTTCGCGATGGACAACGTCGGATCGGGGATGATGCGGTCCAGCACGAAATCGTGCCGCATGCCCAGGCCGTTGCAGTCGGGACACATCCCCTGCGGACTGTTGAAGCTGAAGAGTTGCGGCGACGGCGGCTCGTAGCTGATCCCGCAGTCGATGCAGGCGTAGTCGCTGGAGAACAACTGGTCGAGGGCTGAGGGCTGAGAGCTGAGGGCCGGAGAAGAATCACCCGCATCGGGCAACGCTTGCGGCTTAGCCTCTTCCTGCGAAACAACCAGCTTCCCCTTCGCCAGATTCAGCGCCTGCTCGACCGCCTCCGCGACGCGCGGCCTTGGGGTTCTGCCCGCGATCAGCCGGTCGACCACCACGTCGATCGTGTGCTTCATCTGCTTGTCGAGCTTCAGGTCGCTGTCGAGCTGCACGACCTGGCCGTCCACGCGGGCGCGGAGAAAGCCCTGCTTCAGCAGGTCGGCGAACAGGTCGCGGAACTCCCCCTTCTGCCGCTGGACAATCGGGGCGAGAATCGAGAACCGCGTTCCCTCCGGGAGCTTCAGCACCTGCTCAAGAATCTGCTCGCGCGACTGCGCCGAGATCGGCCGGCCACACTGGTAGCACGTCGCATGACCGATCCGCGCGAACAGCACCCGCAGGTAATCGTAGATCTCGGTGATCGTGCCGACGGTGCTGCGCGGGTTCTTTCCGGCGGTCTTCTGCTGGATCGAGATGGACGGCGCGAGGCCGGTGATGGCGTCGACGTCCGGCTTCGGCATCTGCCCCAGAAACTGCCGGGCGTAGCTGGACAGCGACTCGACGTACCGGCGTTGTCCCTCGGCGTACAGCGTGTCGAACGCCAGCGAGCTTTTGCCCGACCCGCTGACCCCCGTCATCACAATCAGCTTGTTGCGGGGGAGCGACAGCGAAACATTCTGCAAGTTGTGTTCGCGGGCGCCACGAATGACAATGGGGGCGTCGGTCATCGGGAGGGGGTCTTGCCGGGCTTCCGTATGGTTGCTGTTTGTTCAGGCAAGTATAGGGGGTGATGTCCGCACGGCAACTGAACGCGGGAAGAGAGTTGGTCGGGCAGGCAGTCGGGAGAAGTCAAGCGTTCGACAATCCCAATGCCGTCTTGAGACACTCGTTGACCTGCTGCATGGTGGCGTCGGAGAGGGAGCCGATGATTCGGGCGACGTCCGCCTGCTCGATGGTGTAGACGTTCGAGCCGTTGATCGCCGAGGGATGGCGCAACCCGGAACGCAACCAATCCGGGTGCTGCGGTTCGATGAGCAGTTGCGTGTCGAGATGGCTGCGGCTGATGTTGGTCGTGACCTGCGCGACGATCGTGTTGCCCATCCGGGCGTTATCGCGATCGTTCTGGACGACCAACGCCGGCCGCACGCCCGCGCGGGGATTGACCGGGCGGAAATCCACGATGACGAGTTCGCCCCTAGTCATGGAGGTACTCGAGGTATTGGTCCGGCGACTGGTCCCACTGGTCGAGAGCCTTCAACACCGCCGGGTAGGTCTCGCGGGGACGGAAGTCCGCGTCCGCGTCGATCAATGTCCGCACGCGGTCGAACACATCCGCGCGGACCAGCACGCAGGGAGCGCCAATCTCCGGAGGCGTCACGCGCACCGGTTCCCCATCCTTCACCGCCGCAGCTTGTTCCGTGGTCAGGATCATGATCGCTCCTGCGGGAATTATCACGCCTTCGTCGGGCATGGACAAGTTAAGAATCGCTCCGCGGCGTGTTCCGGCTCCGCGAGGGTTGTGATCCGCCACGCCATCGCCCCCGTTCTGGTATGACAGTCAAAACACCGAACCTGGTCACGGGGCGGAGCAGCGGAGAACTGGAATGGAACGATACCTCGAACCGGTGGCGAACCCGCGCAGACGCGTCATCATTCTCGGCGTCCTGCTGATTCCGGTCCTGTTGTCGTGGCGGATCGGCGTAGTGTGGCAACTGCTGGCCTGCCTCATGCCGGTGATGCTGACCGGCACGTACCGCGTGTCGCGGCTCACGGGCGAACGGTTCGACACGCAGTTTCATCTGGGGTTCGTGCCGCTAAAGCGTCTGCAGTGCCGGTTGCAGGCCGTCGTTTACCTGCTGACAATCTACCAGTCCGGCCAGGGTTGGGGGACGTTTTTCCTGTTCGGTCCGGTGCAGTGGCTGATCGGGCACGTGTTCGACTATCTCATCCCGTCGCTCGGCGGCCCCTACGAAATCTGGCTGGAGACTGCCAAGGGCCGGCAGATTCTCGCCTGGAACGGCTACAACCAGCAGTTGTTCGAGAAAAACCTCGAATTGCTCCGCAGCCGCACCGGCGCGGAAGTGAGGCTGAGGTGAATGACGAGGAGTGTGTTCATTTCTCATGGCCACTCAAACGGTTGGTCTTGATCCCGGAGGGATCGCAGCCATTAGCCGGTGGTTGAGCGCAGCGACACCACCGGATGGCGCTGTCCAAGATTCAGCGACCCCGGCGGGGTCGCAGCGCGGTGCGAGGCTGCGACCCCTCCAGGGTCGAATCTGTTCTCACATCGCTTTCCGGTGGTCTCCGCAAAGCCTCCGACCACCGGCTAATGGCTGCGAACCCCTCCAGGTTCAAGAAGAGCGCCGACCACCAATCGGCGACTGCGCTCGTCGGTGATCGGTGACACGCAGACAACGAATGAACGCCTTCCCTTTTCTGCCCACCACCTACCACCGATCACCCACCACCGGTAAAGTGAATCCATGTGGTCCCGCGTGAAATCCTGGTTCGGCTTCACGGACTGGCGCGACGCCGAGTTCGAGCGCGAACGGGATGCGCTCCTGGCTCACGCGCCGATTCCCGTGTTCGGAATGCTCGGCAAGACCGGCAGCGGGAAGTCGTCGATCGTGCGGTATCTCACCGGGGCGACCGCCGCCGAGATCGGCAACGGCTTCCGGCCGCAGACCCGCATCTCCGCGGAGTTCGACTTCCCCGACAGCCGGCAACCGGTCGTGAAGTTCCTCGACACCCGCGGCCTCGGTGAAGCCGGGTACGATGCGACCGACGACATCAAGGCCTTCGGCGACGCGGCCCATCTCGTTCTCGTCACCGTCCGCGCGACCGATCATGCGTTGGACCCCGTGCTCGGTCCGCTGCGGATCATCCGCGAAGCGTATCCATTGCGGCCGGTCGTGCTCGCGCTGACCTGTCTGCACGAGGCGTATCCGCAGCAGCAACATCCGGCCCCCGACCCGTTCACCGCGGAGACCGTCTGGCCCGCGGAATTGCCGGGTGAGTTGCGGCGCTGTCTCGTCGTGCAGGAAGCGCGGTTCAAGGGACTCGTCGACCGCATCGTGCCCATCGATCTCACGCCGCCCGACGAAGGCTTCACCGATCCGCACTTCGGCGGCGAACGGCTGGAGCGGGCCTTGCTGGATGCGTTGCCGTCGGCGTATCGGCAGACGCTGGTGATGCTGCACGAGGTCCGCGAGCAGTTGCAGGACTTGACCGAGCGGAAAGCGTGGCCGGTGATTCTGAGCTACAGCAGCCTCGCCGCGACCGCCGCCGCCGCGCCGGTGCCGTGGCTCGACATTCCGATCGTGCTGGGGTTGCAGTCGCGGCTGGTGTACCTGCTCGCCGACTTGTACGGCCAACCGATGCAGGCCCAATTGCTGGGCCAGATGGCGGGCGCGCTGGGAGGCCAGTTGGCGGCCCGGTTTGCGGTCCGCGCACCGCTGAAGTTCCTGCCGGTGATCGGCCAGACGGCGAACGCGGCCCTCGCCTTCGCGTATACGTTCTCGCTGGGGAAGGCGTGCTGCTGGTACTTCGGCGAAGTGCGGGCCGGCCACGTGCCGACGGAGGCCGAACTCAGCCGCGTGTGGAACGACGAGTTGCAGCACGCGGTGGCGGTGTGGAAGCGCCGTGGGGCCAATCCGGCGAAGGTGGACGAGGCGATCAAGGCGATCACGGTTGATGGTGAGCCGCGGGCTTAAGTCGCTGAGTTGAATCGCTGGGGAGGGTCAAGCGACGCAGCGGTGGGTGCCACTGGTGAGGGGCTTCGCTCGCCAGTGTCTTCGCAATGAATGAACCCGTTCACGAGACCGGGCAAGACACTGGCAGCCCAGAGTCGCCGCCAGTTGCACCGACGGACGGCCTCCAGAGAATGGCGCGTTGCCGCTGGTCCGTGAAACCTGGCTCGTCAAAAAGGCCGTTACTTGGTGGGCACCTTGACAGGTGCGTTCGCCTTCACAACCACGCGGCCTTCACCGTCGACTCGAACCTCGTAACTCTTCCCATTCAGCGTCACGTTTACGGCCTTGTTTCGGACCGGCGCGGACGCACCGGTAAAAACAGCCATCTGCGCAGCAGTGACATCGGAGACGTTCGCTTCGATTTTTGATCCCGCGCCCATCCTTAGACTCCTGGAATTTAGGATAGCATCCACGTTTGTCTCGGAAGAGAACTGCGTTCGGGTCATGGCGACCATCTTAGACAATCGCCCCTAAGTGTCAATCGGCGTAGCAGTTGCTGCCGAATCAGTCGATTTTACTGGACTCTTGCAAGAACAAGCTAGAGCATCCCATGTCTGCCATCATTTGATTGACGAGGCTGAAAAACAACGAGAGCGCGTCGGTGCAGCATCGCAGATAATCCTCGTGATGCTCGCAAAAGACATTTTCTACGGGAGAGTTCACATACAGAATCATGTAGAGTTCTCGCCGCTCCCGGCCTTCCTTTTCGCTCCATGACTTCATAATGATGGGACCAGCCATCACGCTGCAATCCTGTTTCAGATCGTCGTTTTTTGTGTGGACCCAGCGATCCAACTTCTTAGCTCCAAGCCGAACGATTCCGTTCCCCGTCTCGTACTGTCGCTTTAGAAAATGCGGCAACCCCTGATCTTCCGGGATTGAAACGGAACGTCCCTGTCGCTGTTCGTTCATCTTCTGGTCACCAACGCGGAGCAATGTCCGAAAACCGCGAGTCTTGCCATCGCGGTGAAACTCTCGCACTGCTACCCAAATCTTTCCCCGGCGTCCTGTCAGGCTCTCAAACAGCGTCTTGACTTCCCCAAGCGTGTGCCCCAGATGGTCGCGAAACGCTCCTGTAATCTCCTTCTGAAGAGAGTCGACCGTCATTTGGGTTCCATTGTGCTTGCCTTCGACAAAATCTGTCCAAATTCGCCGGTGGGCATCTACATATCGAACCGCTTGATCGCGCGTTGCGTGAATGAAAAGATGCAAGCGATTCATCGCGTCCTTTGGTGACTGCCCTTCTCGCATCTCGCTGGTTTTCGCCTTCACCAAGGCGTGAATTTCCGATTCCGATTTGTAGAAGATCTGCGTCCAAACGTAACTTGCCAGTTCCTTGCGTTCTGATTCGCTGAGGTCATGCGCGCTGGCAGTGAAGTCTCTCACATTGCTGCTGACTTTCCGTGCAATCGCCACGGCTAGGCCAAAGAAATAACCGCAGCCAGCGAGCGGGCCGACAGCAACGCTCCATTGATTCAGCAAGAGAATCCCACCGAGACCGAGCAACGATCCAATGTGCACTCGCCCGTAGACGGTAGCGAGCCCATGACGTTCGGTACCGAGCGAGACCACCCAAAAATAGCCAAGGAATCCGCCGATGGCCGCCGCGAGAAGCGTTCCAATTGCAGGATTGGCAATGTGATTCCAATCGAGATCAGAATTTGCCGCTGCCAGCAGTAGCATCTGGGATCTTCAGTCGAAATGTGCGCCGAACTTGGGGGTCAGTGGAACCTAAACATAACTCCACAGCGCACTTGCGGCAACCAACTTCAGGATGTTCGCGGAGCATTGGTGAGTGTTACGCCTCCCGGTCCGAATCCGCCGTAAGCATTCAGCCCCCGTTTCCTTAAGCTCGTGCCATTCGTGGTTGCCAATCCGCGGCCGCTACCGGGGCCTAGAAAAGTCGTTGCGCGACAAACGTGCCCCCACAATTAACGACGACACGCGCGTCCAGCCAAATCGTCATGTTGCAAAGCCGGGAAGTGAGATTTCTGACCTCCCCGGCTGCTTCCGACCCCCTCTGGACACGAATCGGGCGACTTGCTAACTTCCGCGCGCTCGGGCGGGGAATCGCTCAAGATTTCGTTGCCGACTGCCGCACGCTCGTGGAGGGCCGCCCCTTTTTCAGCGCGTCGGCGAGAGGTTGTTCGGTTCGCTTCCGGAAGGGAGTCTGCGGTGCGAACGCTGTCTGTCATCGTCGGTTGTGTGGTCGCGGCGGGCGTCTGCCTGCCGGCCGGTTCGGCCTTCGCCATTGAAGCGGTGCGCGGCAAGAGCTACGCGCTGACCAAGCAGCACGGCCCGTGGATGATCATGGTGGCCAGCTTCCGCGACGTCCCCAAGGACCGCCGCGAGGAGGGCCTCTCCGCCGAGGAAGCCGCGCTGGAACTCGTTTACGAGCTGCGCGAAAAGGGCATTCCGGCGTACACGTTCAGCCAGGACGGCAAGGTCGAGAAGATCGGCACCGTGGACCGCCTCGGCCGCGACGACGAGCGCGTCTTCGCCGCTCAGCGCGACATGATCTGCGTGCTCGCCGGCAACTACAAGGCGATCGACGATCAGGACACGAACCCGCTCCTGCGCGGCGAAGGCTCGAAGGCGACCGCGACGCTGCAATGGGTCAAGAAATTTCAGCCGAAGTTCATGGCGTCCGAGAAATCGGGCGCGATCGTCCGCCAGACGCCGGGCCGCAAGGGGCCGCTGTCGGGGGCGTTTTTGACGATCAACCCGCTGCTCAACCCGGACGACGTCACCAGCAAGAAGCCCGACACGCTGGTGGTGAAGCTCAATCATCAAAGCAACTACCCGCTGGTGGGATGCCCGCGGAAGTTCACGGTGCAGGTGGCGACGTTCACCGGCAAGCAGGTGACGCCGATCGGCAACAGCGTCTATCGCAACAGCGAAAAGTTGAAGGAATTCGACAACAGCATCAAGGACAAGTCGTCGTACTCGCTCAACCGCGCCGGTGAAGACGCCGAGCAGCTCGCCGCCGCATTGCGGCAGAAGGGGCACGAAGCGTACGTCTACCACGACCGGTTTCAGTCGATCGTGACGGTGGGCGGCTTCAACACGCCCAACGATCCGCAGGCCGCCTTGATCGTGCAGAACTTCGGCGCCAAGACGAAGTACGACCAGGCCGCGGGCAAGGAAGTGCTGGTCGCGGAGCTGGTGAAGCTGCCGAATTCCGCGGGCGACGACTTCGCCTGGGTGCTCGACCCGCAGCCGCAGGTGATGTCCGTGCCGCGGTTGAAGTGAGACGCCCAGGGATGGCTATCCCTGGGCTTCCGGCGGTTGCCAGTCGCCCCAGTGCGACAGGTATTCCTGGTACGCGGCGATGGTCTGCGCTTGCTCCGTCAGCCACGTCTTCACGGTCTGCACGAGTTCCCGCTCCTGCTCGAGCGCCAGCTTCCCCATCAGCACGCGCGTCCGCAGGAAGACGAAGTACGTGTCCAGCACGTCGCAGCGGCAGTAGTCGTTGACCGCCTCCGTCTCGCCCCGGTCGACCATGTCCTGCACCTGCGAGCCGTCGACGCCGGTCTTCCCCGGCTTGCCGATCAGGTTCGCGAGCAGGTTCAGCCCCCCGGTCATGCGGCCCGCGCCGAAGTTGGACATGAAGTCGTACAGGTCCAGGTGCGCGTCGCTGTTGTAGCGGTTGCGGGCCTGCTCGAAGCTGCGGGCCTGCACGTTGAACCACGCCGGCACCGCGTAGCCGTAGCGGAATGCCGCCAGCTCCAGCACCGGCAGGTCGTACCCGCGGCCGTTGAAGCTGACCAGCGTCGGCCGGCCATAATGGTTCCACCCCTGCCAGAACAGCCGCGCGATGACGTGCGGCCGATATTGCGGCGCATCGAGCGTGACGACGTCCAACAGCCGATACTCGGCGTCGACCTTCGCAATCGCCACCGACACCGGCAGCATGAACGTCGTCGGCAGAATGTCCTTGCCGTTCTCGGCGAGTAACTCCGCCCGATACCGCGCCAACGCCTCCGGCACCGACATCCCCAGGTTCGGATAGCGGATCTTCGACACGAGGTCACCGTCGGCGATGGCTTCGACGTCGAAGATCAGGTAGGCAGGTTTGGTCTTCAGGTTGTCGGCAGACATCGCGGAACTCCGGAGCGAATGAGTGATGCAGACATCATAGCGTCCCGCATCTTCCCCGCAGAGTTCGGAAGAGGATTGGAACACCGCGAAGGCGCGAAGGGGGAGGGATCAGATGGCACATCAGCCGGACAAGTGGTTTCCGTGGACTCCCACTTGTGCTGTACTCGTCGATCGGCGGTCGGATGATTCGATGATGACGAGAGACCGATTTCAGCCCCGAAGGGGCGGCAGATCGTAGCCCCAGGCGTAAGCCTGGGGTTGAAGTTGGTCTGCGGCAACAAGCCCCGAAGGGGCGAAAGAATGTCGGTGGTCACCCGGTTTCTGCCGCCCCTCCGGGGCTTCCTCGGAGGGGGGCCGTTCCCCCAGGCTCACCAACATTTCCGATCTATGCCGCAAGTCGATGAAGCTGGATGATCCGGACGGCGTTGATGAGCAGCTTGATCCACACCCACAGGCGGA
>JAWXBB010000257.1:0-7030 GCA_034439795.1 Planctomycetaceae bacterium
GTGAAAGGCCAATGTCTTCAACTCCGGCACCCCCGCACTCCGGCACTCCCCTCCCCTCCAGCTTGCTCGCCACGAAACGAGTGGCGAGCAAGCCCGCGCCAATCATCACGCCCCGTCCACCTTCGTCACGAACGCCGTGTCCACCGCCGACACCCCGCCGAAGTAGCGGACTTTCACCCGCAGCACGACGTCGCGGTCGAACGCCGCCTCGCCGTCGGCCCGTTGCAGGAACGTCTGCACCGGCCAGATTTCCGTCCACAGGAACTGCTTCGGGAAATCGCCGAGATACCAGTCGTTGACCGCCTGGCCTCCCTGCTCGTCGATGAACGGCGAGCTGAGCACCTCGACCAGCCCATGCACCGGGTTCGCGAACCGCGTTTCCTGGTCGTCGCTGGTGACGGTGATCTCCGTCGAGTGAATCAGGCTGCGACCCGCGCCACGCAGGCGTTCCGGCACCAGCAGTTGCTTCACCGGGCAGACGATCGGCCGCGTCGTGCCGTCGATCCGGTCGTCCTTCACCTCCGTCGCCCGGTAGTTGAGGACGGCGTCGATGTCGGTCCAATCCACAAGTGGCACGGCGGCGTTGAACGCCGCGGACGTGGTGTTCCCCGAGCCGACCCAGTTGCGGTTCGAGCCGTCGGCCGCGTACAGCGTCTCGCCCGTGCCGCTGGGGCGGTAGACGTAGCGTCCGCTCGCCGCGTCGGCGTCGGTCACGGCGCGGACGATCGTCCGTTCGCGCTCCTGCCGCAGATAGAAGCCGAGCGCCATCGCCCGGCGGTTGATCTCGCCGGTCTGATCGAACGCCAGGAGTTCCTCATTGATCGACAGGATGCGGCCCTGCTTCGACTCCGCCGCCGTGACGTGCTTCTCCTCGAACGTCGATTCCTCGTAGGGATGCCCCTCGTGGACTTCCGTCGGCCCGGACAGCGCCCGGAAGCCGGCGATCTTGGCGTTGCGGGTCCGGCTCGACATCACCGTCACCAGCTTGTCGCCGATGAAGCCGGTGCGGTCCTCGTACCCTTCGATCACCTTGCGGCCGACGAGTTCGCCGGTCACGACCTGGAACAGGCTGGTGTTCACGCCGGGGCCGGACTCGCGGAGCAGCGACGCGACGGGCACGCCGTCGGGCGACCAGTCGCGCATCCGCCGGAGTTGCGGCAGCACGTCGCACGCCTCGGCCAGCTCGCGGTAACTGAAGTCGTCGACCGACAACTGCTTCTCATTCAGCAGCGTGCAGAGCTTGTGATAGAAGCCCTCTGCGCCGAGGGATTCGATGAGCGATTTGACATTTGCGCCTTGCATGGTTCGTTCCTGTGAGATTGTGAGGGAATGTGAGTCACTCGTCAGACGCCCAGGGATTGCTATCCCTGGGCTTCGATCGCGCTATCCAATCGCCGCGTTGACATTGCTCGACGCCGGATGGAACGCCGACGCGAACTGCGCGCGGATCAGCGTCGCGGCGGACGCCTTGTATTCCGCGGACCGGGCGATGGCGGCGGCGGCGCTCGTGGTCTTGCTGAGCCGCTGGGCTTCGAGACCGGTCCCGTCGCCATCCGCCGCGAGCAGTGTGCCGACCTCATACGTCGCCGAGTCGCAGTCGTACTCGTAGACCGACAGGGGGCTGAGATCGACGGAGACGTCGGCCGTCTCGCCGTCCGCCGAGGCCTGGTGACAGATGCCGAGGAAGACGGCGCCGAAGTTGTCGCGGGTCGTGGCGAGGTCGGTGTCGAAGGGCAGGTCGGACGCCGGCTTGACGTCGTCGGTGTCGAGGTACACCAGGTCGCCGGGGTTGAGGACCGTGCCCGAGTCGACGCGCAGCCGGTGCAACTCCACTTGGCCGCTGCGGAAGCGAAGAGCGTTGGACATGGGAGACCTTTCGTGAAGAGGGTTGATGGTTGAGAGCCGCTTTGTCCCCTCTCCCGGCGCTTCGCTGGGAGAGGGTTAGGGTGAGGGTGCTTCTGCCTTTTGCCTTTCTCTTCAACGAAAGACAGCAAAACCAAAGGCACCCTCACCTCCGGCCCCTCTCCCGCTCAAAGCCGCGGGCGAGGGGAGCCAGAAGCCGCGGGGTCCCACCCCCGCGGAGGTTTCTGTCACGTCCACCCACCGAGCACATTCACCGCCCGGCCGCGGACGGCGGCGATGAAGCGTTGATCGGTGGACGGCGGCGTCACCACCCGCGAGCGGCTGGAGGGCAATGGCCGCGTCGTTTGTTCGCGCTGCTGGATCGCCGCTGACAGTCGCTGCGTCTCGGCTTCGAGCGTCACACAGCGCTGTTCCAGATCGCGGAACTCGGCGGTTTCGCGAAGGCCCTGCGTGGTCGCCGGGAAGACGACGGCGTCCACGCTGACGACGTCCTGAATCCGCTCGACAATCTGCGGATCGCGGCCGCGCTGGGCGAGGACCACGTGGCTCATCCCGACCGCCGGGTTGCCGCTGTCGATGAGGGCCAGGAACACGCGGCCGGCTTCGGTGTCGAGCACCTGGATATCGCCCCGGATGCGGCCCCCTTCAAACCGCGGCTGGAGCACCGACCCGACGAGATCGCGCATGCTCCGCTCGAATGGTTTGGCCAAGTTCGGCGCGTGATCGAGAAACACCGGCTTGCGGTCGTACAACGGCGCGGCCTGCGCGAGCGCCTCTTCGGTGTACCGGTGCCCGTTCCGCGACACCGGCCCGCTGAGCACCACATCGGTCACCAGCCGGCCGGTGAAATCCACCTTCAAGTCCGGCCCGCGCCAATCGGCAATGTGCTCGGTGATCGGCACCACATCGGGCAGTTCGTCGAGGACTGTGTCAGACATCGTTGTGCCTCCTTACCCTTGGGGAAATGTTGCGCGGAATATTGCGAGGCGAGCGTCTCGCCCTCTTGTCCCCTCTCCCAGCGCTTCGCTGGGAGAGGGTTAGGGTGAGGGTGCCTTTCGCCTTTTCCGTGCAACGAACAAAGACTGAAAGGCAGAAAGGCACCCTCACCCCCGACCCCTCTCCCACCGAAGCGGCGGGCGAGGGGTGTGATCATCTCGTCGCGTTCATCACCGGCGACGCCGTCCGTTCGGAGAGCCAGCGCTGCAGCCGTCGCGTGGTCCGTTCGATCAGCCCGTCGGACGCGGGCAACACGGCCGCCAGCCATTTTGCGAACCGCCAGGGGACGATCGCGTACAAGCCCGACGCGCGTCGGCACGGCACGCCCGGCCGCGACCACGGGGCGATGTCCGACTGCATCGCGAGATACCGCCGCAACCGGGTCGCCAGGTGGCGGCGTTCTGGTCCCGGCGACGACAGCAGTTCGATCGCGAACAACACGTCGTCTTCCGTGGCGGGATGGCACACGGCGTCCGGATGCGGCGGCTTCTCGAAGGCGAGCAACAACAAACGGGGCATGATGATGTTCCTTGAACATGCGGACTCGCTGTCTTGTCCCCTCTCCCAGCGCTTCGCTGGGAGAGGGTTAGGGTGAGGGTGCCTTTCGCCTTTTCCGTTCGATGTGCAACGGCAGAAAGACAAAAGGCAGAAAGGCACCCTCACCCCCGGCCCCTCTCCCACCGAAGCGGCGGGCGAGGGGTGTTAGACGCCCCGTTCCGCGGCGATTTCCGACTGCATCGCGACCGGGTCGACGTTGTCGCGCCTGGCGATTTCCGCCCGACTGAGGACGCCCGCCTCCGCCAGCTTCAGGTCCGCGAGCCGTTCCTTCGCACGGTCCCGATTGACGAGCTGCGGGAAACTCCAGTGCGGCGTCACGCGGTCCAGCGTGTCAGCGGGCAAGAGTCCCAACGACGTCGCTTCGCCCAGCACCCACATCCACAGCAGACAGAGTTCGTTCGCGAAGAACTGCTGCTCGCTCTCGAACAGCTTCACCGCCGGGCCTTCGGCGACCATCGTCGAGGCGTAATTGGCATTCGCTGCGTCAGAGGACAGCATGTATTCGGGCACGCCCGCCCCCGCGGCGATGCCGAGCAACACCAGCCGTCCGAGCGGCACGGCGTCGGAGAAGTTGGTGTTCGGTTGCAGGAACTGCAGGTCGGTGCTGTGCGACGTCGTCAGAATCGTGCCCGGCCGATAGCGTTCGCGGCGGACCGCGCCGCTGTCCCCGGGGATCAGCGTCTGGGCGGCGTCCGCAGTGGCGGTCACCTGCGTCGGCGAGCCCTGCACCTTTCGCCACAGCACGATCGACGCCTGCAGCTTCCGCGCGTGAATTTCGGTGTCGAGCCATTTGTCGAAGCACATCAGCGAATCCAGCACCGATGCGAAGATCGTCACGCCGCGGCGTTCGTTGGAATCGACGCCGATCTTGATGTGCAGCATCTCGTCCGCGGCGATCTCGGACTGCAGCTCCCCGGTGGTGGGGTCGATCTGGAGGTACGACAGCACGCGCTCGACGTCGTCGGGATCGGAGACCATCCCCTGCGAATCGGGATCGGCGGCGGTCGCGCCAATCAATTCGGGATCGACGTACCGCACCGTCGGCGGCCATGCGGTCTGTGGGAACAGCCGCAGGAAGCATTCGCCGTCGCGCCAGGTGCGGCGGGTGGTTTCGGCGAACGTGAAGTGCCGGCGGTTGGCCCGCAGGAACTGCTGCCACAACCGGTCGCACGTCCGCAGCAGGATGTCGGCGGCGGAATGCGGCTCGGCCGGCGCGGCGGTGACCATCATCCCCGGCCCGGCGACGTAGACCTCGAGCAGTCGCAGCACGTTCCGGGCATAAGGATTGGACCGCACGAGCAGCCGGGCCTGCGTCCGCTGATCGACGCGCGTCGGCTCGCCGGGGCTCGATTTGGCATCGCCGAGCAGCGACCACCGGCCGGGATCTTCCGAAACCGGCTGCGGTCCGCTCATTTCGACGATGGCGAGCAGTTGCTCCTGCACCAGTCGCCGATACTTGGCCCGCAGGTTCGCGGACCGCCAGGTGTCGCGCAGGAATCCGAGCATGGGAGGCATCCCGTATGAGAGTGAAGTGGCGTGTTCACCCTATGGGGAAATGTTGCGCGGATTTTTTGGAGGACGAGGAGTTGGTGTTTGTGAATGCCGCTCAGCCCCGACAGGGGCGGCAGACCGTAGCCTCCGGCGTGAGCCGGGGGGACGGGCAGAAGTGTTTGATCAAGCCCCGAAGGGGCGATCCCGCTCGTTGGAGTCCAGCCTTTAGGCTGTGTCTTCGCTGTGCGAGCATCCGCCTAAGAAGAAGACAGCCTAAAGGCTGGACTCCAACGGGGAACTCCAACGGCCGTCACGCCAGGATGTCGCGCACCACGTGGCCATGCACGTTGGTCAGGCGGCGTTCGATGCCGTTGTGGTAGTACGTCAGCCGTTCGTGGTCGATGCCCAGGAGATGCAACGCCGTGGCGTGGAAGTCGGGCCACGTCACCGGGCGGTCGACCGCTTTCCAGCCGACGTCGTCGGTGCCGCCGTAACTCACGCCGGGCTTCAAGCCGCCGCCGGCGAGCCAGACCGAGAACGCGTACATGTTGTGATCGCGGCCGGGGCCGACGGTGTTCTCCGCCGATTGCGCGAACGGCGTGCGGCCGAACTCGGTGGTGAACAGCACCAGCGTGTCGTCCAACATGCCGCGCTGCCGCAGATCGCGCAGCAAGGCCGCGACCGGCTGGTCGATCCGCAGCGCTTCCTGGGCGTGATTCTCCTGGACGTTTTCGTGGCCGTCCCAGTTGATGCGCGGCGAACCGAACGAGCCGCCGGAGAAGAGTTGCACGAATCGCACGCCCCGTTCCAGCAACCGCCGGGCGAGCAGGCAACTGCGGCCGAAGTCCGACGTTTCTTCGCGCTCCAGTCCATAGGCCCGCTGCGTGTCGGCGGTCTCGGCGAACAGATCGGTGACGCCGGGGACGGAGAGCTGCATCTTCGCGGCGAGCTCGTAGCTCCGCAGCCGGGCTTCGAGGTCCGACTCCGGCCGCGTGGCCTGGTGCCGGCGGTTGAGCGCGGCGATGAAGTCACGCGTGTCGGCATCGACCTGGGCGTCGTAGTTCGTCGCCGGGAACAGGTCGTCGATCGGCGACCCCTTGGTGCGGAACGGCACCCCTTGATGCCGGGCCGGCAGGAAGCCGTTCGTCCAGTTGATGGTGCTGCCGGCCGGTTGTCCGCGCGGGTCGGGCAACACGACGTACGCGGGGAGGTCGTCGGCTTCGCAACCGAGTCCGTACGACAGCCACGACCCCATCACCGGGAAGCCGTTGAGCCGGAAGCCGGTGTTGGCCTGAAACGTCGCCGGCGTGTGATTCGCGGAGTCGGCGACCATCGAGCGAATGACGGTGAGTTCGTCGGCACACCCGGCGATGTGCGGGAAGAGCTCGGAGATCCACAGTCCCGATTCGCCGCGCTGCTGGAAGGCGAAATCGTTCTTGCGGAGGAGGCCGATCTTGCCGAAGAACGTCTCCGGCTTCTCGGTCGAGGGGAGCGGCTGGCCGTGATACTGTTCGAGCGCGGGCTTGTAGTCGAACGAGTCGAGATGACTCATGCCGCCGCAGAGAAAGATGTGAATCACGCGCCGACACTTCGGTTCCAAATGCGTGCCGGTCGCAGCGGCGTCCTGCGTGGGGCTGGCCAGCCCGTCGCGTGCGAGCAGCGACAATAGTGCCGTTGCCCCGAGTCCGTGAGCCGACCAGGAGAGCAGTTCGCGGCGATCGAGAGGCATGGTCGGATCACTTTGGCGGCAGGACGCCGAGTTCGTGGAGGCAGCCCGTCTAACTGTCAGTGTAGCCATCACCAATTGCGGATGGCCAGCCGCAATTGACCACAGCCCGATGAGTAATTTGCGGCCGCTCTTTAGCCCCGGAGGGGCGGCAGATCGTAGCCCCAGGCGTGAGCCTGGAGAACAGGAAATCGCTTGTGTGGAAGCCCCGGAGGGGCGACAGAAACCGAATGGCCATCGACATTCTGTCGCCCCTCCGGGGCTTGTTGCCGTACATCCATCGGAACCCCAGGCGTCACAACATTTCCGAAGTGCGCGTTTAACGTCTGTGCATGCAAAGAGTTCGCGTCCATACTGGCTCCTGGAAGGGTGTGACATCCCAAGGAAGGAGACCGA
>JAWXBB010000258.1:0-34413 GCA_034439795.1 Planctomycetaceae bacterium
CATCATCTCGCTCAATTCTCTTCCGGGGAGTATCAGGCAGCAGATTGCGACCGCTGCTAAGGAATTCTGTGAGCGGTTCGGAATGGCTCCCAGCGCCTTTGAGGTGTACGTCCGCGAATTGGCGGCGGAACACATCGCGCAGTGCCGTGATCCCGAATGCGACACCATTGTGTGCCGTGCATCCCGCGGATTGCCGCCCTTGACGGACATCGAACTGGAAGCCCGAAACGCGGCGGAGCACAGCACAAACTGCCGACCCTGAGGAGAACTGACCATGCCCAAGATCGGAACCAAGGTTAAGCGACAAGTTCCGCCAGCGCTCACTGACGAAGAGATTGCGGCCGAGTTCGTCGCTCGTCTGGAGCACTTCGTGGACTTCTCGGACTGGAAACGCTCGCGGGCTGGCAACTGGTTTCGCGAATGGGAACGCAAGACGGTCACGGTCTTCCGACGCCACGCGGAGTTCCGCTGGTCAATCTTCGATCCTGACGACGAGTTCGGGGACGGCATGACCTATTCACCAAGTTCGTTCGGCGATGTGGAGGCTGCGAAGACCGCGCTGTTTGAGCGACTGGAGTGCGGATGGTGATGACAATTGAGGACCGCGCGGCGTGGCTGGTCACTGTGCGGCGGACAATCGCTGAAGCGGAGCGGGCTATCACCGGCGCTGAACAGATGATGCGCGATCGGGTCGCGCCGATTGATATTGAACGAACGCGGGTCGGCTTGTGGCGTCTGCGGGCTGCCGAACGCTACCTAGACCGGGCTGCCGTGGAAGACGAGCCGGAGGACGGCTAGGGGATCGAAAGACCGAAAGGGATCGAATTGCGGAAACCCATAAAAAATAGGCTAAATTCGATCCTTTCGATCTATTCGCAGGAAGGTTTTCCGGGAGCCGGACGGGATGCGGTAGGACGGGACGGGTGGGAGCAGGGAGAATCGAGACGGCATCCGGCGTATTCTGTGAAGTTGCCGGGAAGGATGGAGGGTAATTGTGCGTGCAGGTGATGATATTCCCGATTGGGTTCTTGCGGACGATCTTCCCCGCATCCGTGCGAACCCGGAATGGCAGCGCATCTACACGTTCTTTCGTCGCGACTACTGGCACGCGACGACGCCTGAGAACTGGGAGTCGATTAAGGCCGACGGCGAGATTCGACCGAACATCGGCGGACGTTACCGCTCAAACTTCAACAAGTACGAGATGAGCTATTCGCACAAGCAGGAGGTTGTCGCCCTGTTCGATTTCGTGGGACCGACTGAAGACGAATTGATCGTGGTGTGGCGGCGCGCCTGGGATATCTTGACGCTTGGCTTGAAAGAAACGTCTGTCCTACTCCGTCTCGACAGGAATCGCTTGCGCGACAAGATGATCCCTAACTCCGAAGGTGAGGCGACTACACTCTATGTGCCGTACTGCGAGGTCTGGTATCCGTCGGCGATTGCGATTTCTGACGTTGTTGAAGCATTCCGAGTCCCACGGCATAGCGGGTCGATTAACTTCCGACCGGAACCCGTTGGAATGGCGGAGACCATCGCATCGGAGCGACGTGAAGAATACGTTGAACCGCTCCCCGCCAACGCGACGAAGGAAGAGGCTGTGCGCTGGTGGCAGAACAATCCCAATGGGCCGTTCCCGCAGGAGCTTCGTGATCTGCTACCCGAACTCTTTGATGCACCCCGTGAGCAAGATGATCCTGTTGAGCGCAAGATTCGAGAGGCAGGGAGAATCCGGCCCGACAGCGACAGCGGCGAACGCGGCGAACACGACGAGGATTAGCTCTCGCATCTCCCTTCCCGCCACCCTCCTACCCCCGCGGCCGATTTCCTGAAGGTAAATGCGACTATGAACGTAACTATATCTACGGATAAGGTTACTCTATTCGCAGGAAACGGCTAGAATATAGGCCGTTACGCAACGATGCCTCTTTCCTGAGAGATGCGATAATGGTCGTGGAATCGTTCGGTTATGTGCGGGTGTCTGGCAAGGGGCAGGTGAAGGGACACGGCCCGCGGCGGCAGCGCGAATTGATCCGCGAGTTCGCCGATGCGAACGGCTATGAACTGGTCGCTGTCTATGAGGACGCGCACACGGGCACGGAGTCTGACCGGCCGCAGTTCGTCGCGATGCTAGAACGGATGATGGGCAACGGCGTGAAGACCGTTGTTGTCGAATCGCTTGATCGGTTCGCCCGTGACCTGCTGATCCAATCGACGTTGCTGGCGAAACTCGCCGCGGAGGGCTTGACGCTGATCGCTGCGAATACCGGGGAGGACGTGACGGCAGCAATGCAGGACGATCCGATGCGGAAGGCGATGGTGCAAATCCAAGGCGTGTTCGCCGAACTCGACAAGAATCTGACCGTCCGCAAGCTCCGCAAGGCACGGGACGCGGCACGCGAGAAGACCGGCCGATGCGAGGGGCGCAAGGCGTTCGGACATTACCTCGGAGAACAGGCCGTGCTGGACCGCTTGCGGCAACTCCGTCGAAAGCCCCGCGGCCGGGAACGGCTGCCGCTCGCGAAGGCCGCGGAGACGCTGAACGCGGAGGGCTTCCGCAACCGCACCGGCGGGCAATGGACTGCGGCACACGTCCGCAAGATTGCCCGTGCCCAGGACGGGTGATAGCCGACATCCTGCGCCGCCCGCGTCTCTCTGCGCCGCCGCAAAACCCTAGAAAACAGCCCCGGAGGCGCAGAAACGCGGGAGGCGCAGGATTCCCGAACTGTCCGGCAACGGCAGCAGCAGCACGCCGCGGAACGTGCAGGTGGAGCAAGGACCGTTCCTGCCGGGTGTATTCTCCCCCTGTTCCTAGTTTTAGAAATCCTGCGCCTCCTGCGCCGCCGCGCCGCCGGGCCTAAAAACTAGGCGTTTTCGGGAGGCGCAAGACGGCGCAGGAACGCGGGAGGCGCAGGACCGGGCGTAAAGCAACGGCCCGCTGTGCCGTGCCTTTCGGGCCACATTCCCGGCGTCTGCGGGGTCGAAATTACCCCCTAGAAACCCCCCGGAAACCCGGCCGATAGTCGCAGATTATCCTTTATATCGGACATGTCGTCCGTTATAGTAGACATACATAGACGAACTATGCCTTTGGACCGATTCCGAGCGAACGAATGCCCCGGACTTACAAAGCCAAAACCGACCGCAAGAACACCGCCAGCAAGCCGCAGGCTGTGCCCAAGACGTTCCACGCGGGCTTCCTGGTGCAACTCGACGGCCGCACGGAAATCGCCAAGGCGTTGCGCGCGAACTTCGATGAGATCGTCCGGGACATGGGCGGGGAGGCCGACCTGTCGCATGTGAAGCGGTCGCTGGTCGAACGGTTCGTGTGGTTGGAGGCGATTTTGCAGGGCATCGAACACGACCTAGCGACAGGCAAGGTCGATAGGACGGCCGCGATTGGCTCGTGGATACAGGCTGTCAACTCTCTCTCAGGACTCAGCAAGGTGATCGGCACTGAACGCAAGGCGTCCGCGAAGCCGTGGCTTGATGCGACCGCAGTGGAGCAAGCATGAAAAATCTACATTCCCAGTTCTTTGGCGATGGATGCTTCGGCTGCGTGATGCCCGACTTTCGATGGGACTTGACGTTGCCCAGCGGCAGGCACGTCCGTGGTGTTGCGGTTGATCTCGACTCCGCGAAGGCAGCCCTTGAAGCCGAGCACGACAAGTTCGTCCTCGCCGCATGGAAACGCGGCCGACTCGCCCACGGCAATTTCGTATGCCCATTGGGAGACTCGCCGTGATCGACCAGCGCACGTTCGTCCGATACGCCGCCAATCCGAGTTCGTTCCGCGCCGACTTGATCGTTGACGTGGACGGCGTCGCCCGGCGGTTCGGTGACGTACAGGACGACTGGCAGCGCGACGACTTCGCCGCGGTTGATCCGGGCTTGATGCGCTGCAATGGCCGATCCGACAAGCCCGGCCTGATGCGCGCGTATCTTGAACGTGGTCGCGGGCACAGCAAAACAACCGACTTGGCGGTGACGTGCTGTTGGGCGCTGGCGTTCGCGACTCGGCCGCTCCGCGGTTACTGCTATGCCGCCGACCGCGACCAAGCCGCCCTTTTACAATCGGCGATGGCAACGGTGATTCGCCTGAACCCTTGGCTCGGCGGCATCCTTGAAGTCCAGAAGAATCTCGTCTTGAACGTCGCCGCAGGGCATCCGGGTGAGGGCGGCAAGTTAGAGATTTCGACCAGCGACGTTGCGAGCAGTTATGGAATCCTGCCGGACTTGATCGTGGCTGACGAACTCTGCCATTGGCAGGGCGACGGCAGTCTCTGGCATTCGCTGATCTCGTCGGCTGCGAAGCGCAGCAACTGCCTGTTGGCGGTGATCTCTAACGCGGGCTTTGTTGACTCTTGGCAATGGGCCGTCCGTGAAGCTGCCCGCACTGATGAGGCGTGGCTCTTTTCTCGGCTGAACGGTCCGCAGGCGAGTTGGTTGACGGAAGAACGGCTGGCCGAACAACGGCGAATGCTCCCCGCAATCGCCTACGAACGGCTGTGGAACAACTGCTGGAGTGCCTCCGGTGGTGACGCGCTGACGCCGCAGGACATCGCGGCGGCGTTCGATGATGCCCTGTCCCCGATGACCGGCACGGAGAAGGGCTGGTTGTTCGTCGGGGGCGTGGACTTGGGCCTGACGCGCGATTGTTCGGCGGTTGTCGTGCTGGCGGTTCCCGCAGGCGGCAAGGCCGGACGCATTCGGCTGGCGGATGCAAAGCTGTGGAAGCCGACGCCGGGTCGCAAGATCGACCTCCGCGAAATCCAGCGGCACATTCTCGCCCTTGATGAACAGTTCGGGCTGGAGGTGGTCGCGTTCGATCCGTGGCAAATGGAGCACTTGGCACAGACGTTGGAGGCCGACAGCGGTCGCCGTCGTCGGAACCAGAAGCGGTTTATTGGCACCGAACCGTGGATGCGCGAAATCGCCCCGACAGCGACCAACCTCCGCGCGCAGGCCACTCAGGTGATCGAGAGTTTCGGCGACCGACGCCTCCAACTCTTTCCCCAGGAACACCTCCGCCGCGACCTGTTGAAGCTCCGCGTTGAAGAAAAGTCCTACGGCATTCGTTTGACGAGTCCGCGCGACGGTGAAGGACATGGCGATACGTTCTCTGCGTTCGCGTTGGCGCTGCTGGTCGCGCACGACTTCGCCGGTCGCCGTCGGATCGTCGTGGGCGGTGACGGATCGTCCGACAAGCTGACGCCGATGCAACGCGCGATGAAGCGCGCGGAGCAACGCATTGAGGAATTTGATCGCGAGCAAACCGAAATGCTAGCGCACGACCCGGACGCAGATGACCTTGAAGACTGGAACCGCCTGTTGCGATTCGCTGGCCGACGATAACTCTGAAGGGAGACTGACATGTTGATGAACGTTGAAAGCTGGCAAGAATTCGCGTTGCGAAACGGTGGCGACGGTGTTGAAGACCGTGGGCGGTGGCTATTCCCGTCCGGCGGAATGACGGACCTGCCCGACCGGCTGCGCTGGGAACCGCCAACCGACGAAACCAAGCGGTTAAAGAATGTCCGCTGGTATTGGCAGGTGCGCGTTGAGCAGGCGGAGGCCGCGTTCGATAGCGCTAAGCGGAGCATGATGACTTCCGCGCAGTGGAACGCGATGAACGCTGGTCCCGGAGTGCATGAGGGACATATCGCCGCGCTCAAGGAGTTGAAGCGCAACGTGACCGCGTGTCGCCGCGAGTTGAAGAAGATCGAACGGCAATTGGCGAACACGCCTGAAGAACTGGCGCGCCGCCTTCGCGACGAAATGGATGCTCTGCGCCGCCAACAGCAATCCCCGATTCTGGCGGAACTGTCCGCGATTGAAATCTGAACCCTTTCCCGAAAGGCCAACCATGACCACGCTGAACCATCCCGCTGGATTTTATGTGACGAACGTGCGGCTGTCGAGCGCGCCCAACCAAGCGTGCTGTAGCGACCCGCGCGTCTTGTGTCCGCGATGCGCGCAATCTGCACTGGCGCGGACATCGCACGGCAACGGCTTGACGCTCGCGACGCGGCAGTTCAAGGAGGAAGACGGCCTGCCGGTGCTGAACGTGACTGAGATTCTCGTGAACGAACGTCGGGCCGAACTCGCACAGCAGCAGCATTACCAGAACGGCCAACAGGGCGGCGCGATGACGCACCACGCGGCCGTTCTCGACCATGACGAAGTCGAGGGCCTCCCGCTGCCGGTGACGAACTGGGCGGAACGGTACAAGGAACTGCACCGGCAGCACTCGTGATCGACCGGCGGGCGGTTCCCGCGGCATGTGGTTGCGGGAACCGACACCGTCCGCCGGTTGCATTGTCGCGGAGGACATTGGAAGGAAAATGCCCTCCGGCCAGTTGAGGGGCGATGTTTTCCCTTGGCATCGCGTGGCTGTGTCGAGACGGACGGCGGCAACGCTGGCGACACAGTCCCGGCAGTCGGTGGGGATGCCCTTCGGCTGCCGCCCTCCTTTGATTTTCCTTCCGGGGAGTAAGTCGAAGTGAACCGCCGCCTCGCGCGTCCTCCCTGCCTGCACTGCGGATGTCCGACGGCACGACCACAACACCGGTTCTGTAGCCGGACGTGCGCCGCACAGTCGGAGGACCGCCGATACCGGGGCCAAGTCATCCATGACTCGCCTCCGCCGACTCCGCAGGAAATCGCGGAGCGGGCCGCAGAGATTCGCGCGGAGTGGAGCGACGAGCAGCGCTGCGAGCGGATGCGCCTCGACCTCCGGCCGCAGCCTTGGGAATTGCCGGTGATGCGGCAGTCTGCTGCGTCGGCCAATGGTAAATCTAAGTGACATTAGTGCCATGTCACTTTTGCTTGATGGCTCGGTAAGTGTTGTCAGGGGCGTCATCCCAGGTCGTACCTGGACTAAAAGCGAATGTGAGCACGTTCCCGTCCTGCGGACGTAGAATTACCTTCCAACCATCGTCCCAAGTGATGCGAGCATCGCTGCCGACAATTTCCCAAGTCGCGGCCACATCGGGAGCGTGGGACTTTTGCGCGCCATGCTCTTTCGTCAACGTGAAATAGGTTGCTGTCACTCCTTTGTTATCGACGATCGTCCAGCGCCCGACAAAATCGCCATTGCGTCGGCTCAACTCACCTTGAATCCATCGTTGGTCTTCTTCAGATAGTCGATCCATCGGAATCTCGATCTCTCCACCTACAGCGAACGGTTGTAGGTGAGCCACGCCGTCGGCAACCGAGATGAATCTTGCAACCTGAATCAAGTCGGCTGCCACATCAGTCCAGTTTCGGAACTCTTTGAGCCTCTGAATTCTCTCCAGAATCAGGTCTGGCGTCCTTGTGTCAATTGCTATCAAATACTTGACGGTTCGACTCCCTCCAAGCACCGTCGAATATGTCTTTGTACCGGCGACGATCACGACTTTTGGCAGTGTTACGGTCGCATCCGAGACGAGTCCATCCGTGCGGAAGCCTTTCACCCATAGCGTGTTTCCCGCGATCAACATCTCTTCATCGTTGATTACCGTATTGACCTCCAGCCCCTCGCCTGTGAAGGACGGGAGTCCTATCTCATCTGTCTTTAGCTTGGTCGGTTCGTCTAGGTTTAGCTTGGGGACTTTGCCCCCATTCTTGAGGCACAGATCAAGGTAGTGATTCTCGACTACGGACAAGCGAGACCTGAGCTTCTCGATTTCGGCAGCCACGTCGGCCAATTTGGCTGGTTTCGGTTCCATAGGCGCTTTCGTATCCTGCGCTTTGACAATCGGATTCGGGGCATCATCTGCTAGAATAGGCGCGGCTTCCATCTGCGGAATAGTTGTGGATTGGGTGGGAGCGACCACTGGCTCCGGCTTCGGCGACTTGGGTAGCAACGGAACCAAGCAAAAGAGCGGGACAGCAACTGCCACGAGCACGACGAAGACCTGTTGATTCTTTGACAACGTCGCATAGCGGTCGCGCGCCTTCTCCCACAGCATTGGTTCCACCAGATCGTCGTCGGTGAGTTCCGTCGCCCGCGGAACGTCGATTGACTTGCTACAGCCCGGACACTTGCCCTTCTTCCCGGCGGCAGCCCTTTGGACCTTGATCGACTTGCCGCAATGAGGGCAGTTGAATTTGAGAAGCGCTGATGCCGTTGAGTCAGGTTTGTTTGCTGTGGCTGCTGGTCGCCGAGTAGCTACCGCGGTCGGTTGGATAATTGGAACTGTACGCGGTTCGTTGATGGAAGCCGGAGCAGGCGTTGGCCGCGGAGCACCGTAGGCCCGGCGGGTCTTGCCGCACGTCTGACAGCGATAATGCGCTGAGAAAAAATGAGCGATGATCCAGAAAGGCAGGAACAGTCCACACGTCAACAACGTCAGGATGCCGCCACTATGCCACAACATGCTCTCGTGCAGCGTGTCCCGGCCGCAGTACGGGCAGTGCAGCGATTTCTGAGAACCGGAGGTTCCGCCGATTGTGGGCATGATCTGGGCTTATCAGAGGGGACAGGGTAGCCGACCGAATCCTAGCTCCCGCGTCTCCCCGTCCGCCAGTCCCGACGCTTGCCACCCCGGACACTCTTCGTTGCCGTAGGCGCGTCGGGTAGCGGAACGGCCCTTTTCCCGACCTGCCGCGCCGGGCGTTTCTAGGGGCATCCTCGCACGTTTCCGGTGGGGTTCCGGGCGATCCCGGCCGAGTCCGGTTGCAGGGGGTTTCGGTGCAGGCACCGAAATTGGAAGGCATTCGGCAGGGGCCGCGTTCATGCGATGCAAGCGCACATTTGGGTTACGGTGCAGGCACCTAAACCCCCCGATTTGCACCGAATTACTGCACCTATTCGCCGAGAAATGCGAGTGTTTGCAAAGCCCTCCGAATCGCGATATCCTCTTAAAAGTAACCGTTTCTTTGTGCTGAACGTCGATAAGGCAGTCCGATTGGGGTGCAAGAGGTCGTGGGTTCAAATCCCGCCAGCCCGACTTGGTTCTAAGGTTCTGCGGAATCGTGACTTGCGATGCCTGCCGATGGTCGGCAGCGCGGCGGTGAAACCCCTGAAGAGGCGGGCGTGCGCCGCTTTGGGTCAGGCATCGCCCGCAGTCACATTCGAGGACGGCGACGCTTCGCAGTTCGCAATCGGGCCTCGACGAGTCCGGCCGGCAGGACTCGGCCGAGAAACCACCGCACACCTGACCGCGGTGTCGTCTGTCGGCGGTTGGTTTCGGTTCGCACCACAATCGGACGGGCTGGGAATTCGCAGCATGGCGCAGCATGACATCGGACTGATCGGCCTCGCGGTGATGGGGCAGAACCTGGTCCTCAACATGGCCAATCACGGCTTTTCCGTGGGGGTCTTCAACCGCACGACCGCGACCACCGACGAGTTCATCGCATCCTTGAAGACCGAACCGGCCGACAAGGTGCATCCCGGTACGGTCGACCGCATCCGCGGCTATCACGAGCTGAAGGATTTCGTCGCCGGCCTGAAGACGCCGCGGCGGGTGATGATCATGGTCAAGGCGGGCGGCCCCGTCGACGCCGTCATCGAGCAATTGAAGCCGCTGCTGGAGAAGGGGGACATCTTCATCGACGGCGGGAACAGCGACTTCCGCGACACCAACCGCCGCCATGAGGATCTCAAGAAGGCCGGGTTCCGGTTCATCGGCACCGGCGTCTCCGGCGGCGAAGAGGGGGCGCTCAAAGGCCCCAGCATCATGCCCGGCGGCCATCACGAGGCGTGGCCGTTCGTGAAGGACGTGTTCCAGGCGATCTCGGCCAAGGTCGGGCCGAACAATGACGTGCCGTGTTGCGACTGGGTCGGCGACGCCGGGGCCGGGCACTACGTCAAGATGGTCCACAACGGCATCGAATACGGCGACATGCAGCTGATCTGCGAGGCCTACTTCGTGCTCAAGCACGCGCTCGGCCTAACCAACGACGAGTTTTATCGCGTCTTCGATTCTTGGAACAAAGGCGAACTGGAAAGCTACCTGATCGAGATCACCCGTGACATCTTCACGGTCAAGGATGCGAAGACCGGCCAGTATCTCGTCGATCAGATCCTCGACACGGCCCAGCAGAAGGGAACCGGGAAGTGGATGAGCCAGCACGCGCTCGACCTCGGCGTGCCGACGACGCTGATCACCGAGGCCGTGTATGCCCGGTGCCTGTCGGCCCAGAAGGACGCACGGGTCCGGGCGTCCAAGGTGCTGTCCGGCCCGAAGGACGCCAAGTTCACGGGCGACAAGCAGCAGTTCATCGAGGACGTGCGGCAGGCGCTGTACGCCTCGAAGCTGTGCAGCTACGCCCAGGGCTACGTGCAGCTCGACGCCGCCGCGGCCGAGTTCGGCTGGACGCTGAACAACGGCAACATCGCGCTGTTATGGCGCGGCGGCTGCATCATCCGCAGCCGGTTCCTGGGGGACATCAAGGCGGCGTTCGACAAGAACCCCAAGCTGGAAAACCTGCTGCTCGACGACTTCTTCAAGGCGGCCGTCGAAAAGGCACAGCCGAGCTGGCGACGGGTGATCAGCACGGCGGTGCAGTTGGGCCTGCCGATCCCGGTGTTCAGCGCGGCCCTCAGCTACTACGACGGCTACCGCAACGCCCGGCTGCCGGCCAACCTGTTACAGGCCCAGCGCGACTACTTCGGCGCCCACACCTACGAACGCACCGACACCCCCCGCGGCCAGACGTTCCACACCGACTGGATTCGGGAACGGAAACTGACGTAGACGGCACGACGGTCCCTCAATCGAGCGCTTCCTGCCAGTCACCGTAGGCCTCGTAGAATTCTCGGACTGTGCGCGAGAATTCGGTCAGTACGGTCAGCGGCGCGAACACGAGGCTCATGGCCAGCGTCACGCCGGGCTGCCGATCAATGGCACACAGGCACGCCGCAAACCAGACCGGCACGGGACTCAGCACGTACGCCACGGCGGCCCACACGCCGACCCACGTCCACCACAGCGCATTCGGACGCCAGCCACCCGTCAGCGAATGTTTTGTGAACAGCGAGTCGCACAGTCGGTCGTACGGCACCAGGGCGAAGTGAAAGGCCCGGCACTCGAACCGGGCGAAATTCACCGGCAGGAACGAAATGCCAATGATCCGCGCCGGCAACCCGGCTGACGGAATGGCATTGGTCCGAACCGCCGCCAGCCACGGGCCGGAGGCCAGCACGTAGGAGGCGACGAGCAGCACCACGGCCGCGGCCCAGCGGCGCGCGATCCAGCGCCGTCGGCGTTCTTCCTGGGCGATGTCGCCGTACGAGAGCACCCGGTACGACGCCGGCAGTTTCCACAACACTTTGGTCGGACCGCGCAACGCGAGCGAGACGTAACGCGGCCGATCCCAACGCACTGCCGGTCGCATGGGGCGAACTCCGTCGAGCAACGGATTCGGTCGAGGCGAATGCCGCGTCGATCTTACCGCGGGCGATTCCAGATCGACAAGATCGTTAACGGGGCCAGTGTCCCGGACGCTTCAAGCGTCCGGGACACTTTTCGGATTCGGAGGCACGCCCAGCGATTTGCCGCCGTCGATGGCGATGGACGTGCCCGTCACCATCGCGGCGGCGTCGCTGACGAGGTATTCGATCGCCTGGGCGACTTCGTCGGGCGTAATCATCCGTTGCCAGGCGCGGGCCAACGGGCTGGCCGCGATGAACTGCCGGGCGGTGACTTCGCGGTCGGCGGCCTTGTCGAGGTCGGCGTTCATCATGCCGGTATCCCCCACCGGACCGGGGCAAACCGCGTTGATGCGGATGCGGTCGCCCGCGTGACAAAGCGCCAAACTCTTCGTCAGCCCGATCAACGCATGTTTGCTGATGCTGTAGACCGGGTCGTGCGCCCGCGGCAACAGCCCCGCGTTGCTGGAGACGTTGACAATCGCCCCGCCGCCGCTACGCAGCATGAACGGGATGGCGTGCTTGCAGCCGAAGAACGCCGCCTTGAGGTTGGTGTCGAGGCAACGATCCCACTCGGCTTCCGTAACTTCGGTGATCGGCTTGACCATTCCCACGCCGGCGTTGTTCACGAGGACATCCAATCGCTCGTGCTGGTCGGCGGCGGCGGCGATCAAATCCTGAATGTCGGCTTCCCGGCGGACATCGCAGTGTCGGGACTGAATCTGTAACGACTCGAACAGGCTGCGGTTTTCGTCCCGAAGCAGAAGGTCGCCCGCATAAACCCGATAACCAGCACGAGTCAACCGAAGGGCGGTGGCCCGGCCAATGCCGCTTTCACCGCCGGTGACGACGGCAACGCGGACCCTGTCTTCTGTTTGTGACGCGGTCATGTCACCGATCCTCTTTCAGAGACAGCTGTTGCAAGTTGGATTGTTAAGAAGAATTCATCGTCCATCGCTGTTCGAATCCCGAGAATCCTCTCCGTGAGTGTGATCGGCCGTCACCCGCCCTAACTCATTGTCAGGATTGCGCTTGCCGAACGAGCTGGCCTTGCGGCGAATGAATCGGATCGGCACAATGCCAATTCGTGACGAATGTTTTCGGCGGTCAGTTGGTTTCTTGATAGAGGCCAACAGCGAAAGGTAGCAAGTTTATGACCGGGATGCAGCGTCGACAGCACTTCTCTTGGCGGGTCAGCGCGGGATTCGCGACCGCCCTTCTGGCGAGCGTCTTGACCCTGGGCACGACCGCCTCGGCGGCTGAGGAGCGCGGGTTCACGACCGGCTCGTCCGACGTGATCATCGAGTTCATCAACCAGCAGATCCGCCAGGGCTGGAAGGATAACGAAGTCGAGCCGTCCCCCGTCGCGGAAGACACCGAATGGGTCCGCCGGGTGTATCTCGACATCGTCGGTCACGTCCCGCCGGTGGATGTGCTGGAGGCGTTCCTCGCCGACAAGGACAAGGGGAAGCGGGCCAGGCTGGTCGACAAGCTGCTCGACGATCCGGCCTACGTCCGCAACTGGACCACGGTCTGGACGAACCTGTGCATCGGCCAGCAGACGCCGCGGCGCGTCAGCCGCGAAGGGATGCAGAAGTTCTTCCGCGAGGCGTTCGGCCGCAATCGGCCGTGGAAGGACGTGGTGTTCGACCTCGTCACCGCGGACGGCCACTACGAGGAAAACGGCGCGGTCAACTACCTGCTCGCCCAGATGCAGGACCAGGACGACGGCGTGCAACTGACGGCCATGACCACCCGGCTGTTCATGAGCATGCAGGTGCAATGCACACAGTGTCACAACCATCCGTTCAACGACTGGAAGCAGGACCAGTTCTGGCAGTTCAACAGCTTCTTCCGGCAGGTGGCCAAGCGCGAGCACCGCAAGTTCAACGCGCAGACCGGCCGGCAGGAAGACGATTACTCCGAGATCGTGTGGCGCGATTTCACCGGCCCGGTGTACTTCGAGAAGCGCAACGGCCTGATGCAGGTCGCGTTCCCGATCTATCAGGGTTCGGAAATCGACCCCGGTCCGTCCACCGACCGGCGCCGCGAGCTCGCCAAGCAGATGACCTCGGGCGACCGGCCGCTCATCGCCTCCGCGTTCGTCAACCGGACGTGGGCGCACTTCTTCTCGTATGGGTTCACCCGCCCGATCGACGACATGGGGCCGCACAATCCGGCGACGCATCCGGAACTGCTCGACCGGCTCGCCGACGAGTTTGTGAAGAGCGGCTACGACCCGAAGCAACTGATGCGGTGGATCGCCAACAGCGAGGCGTACAATCTGACCAGCAAGATCGGCAAGAAGAACGAACGGGATAACCCCGGCGCGGGCGAGACCGCCCTCTTCAGCCACATGTACGTCAAGCCGATGTCGGCCGAGCAGTTGTACGATTCGCTGATCGTCGCGACTAACGCCCACCGGGCCGGCCGCGGCGGCTGGGAGGAATCGGAACGGCAGCGGCAGCAATGGCTGCAGCAGTTCGTTCGCGCGTTCGGCAACGATATGGCCGAGGAAAGCAACAGTTTCGACGGCACGATTCCGCAGGCCCTGATGATGATGAACACCAACGCCCGGCCGCAGGGGGGCGACCAGCCCACGCTGATGTCCGGCGCAGTGAGCCTGGAATCGGGGAGCCATCTCGCCGAGTTGATCGCGTCGCCGGGCGCGCCCAACGTCAAGATTCAGAAGCTGTATCTGTCCGCCCTCGGCCGTATGCCGACGCGGCAGGAATTGACGACGCTGCAGAAGGCGATCGGATTGAACCGCGATCCGCGGACTGCGTACCAGGACATCTTCTGGGCGCTGCTCAATTCCAACGAGTTCATTCTGGTTCACTAACACGACAGGTTCTGCGGAGTTTGTCGGCCATTGGCCGGCACCGCCCGAAATCAATCACGATCTGGCCCATAGTCACGGGAGTCGTTCGATGAATCTGCCCACTCCGTCCGGCATGTCCCGGCGTCACTTCATGCGGCACATGGCGGCCAGCGCGGCGACCATTCCCGCACTGAACTTCATCTCGCACGTGCAGGCCAACGCCGCGCAGCTCAAGAAGAACAACAAGGCCTGCATCCTGATGTGGATGAGCGGCGGCCCGCCGACCATCGACATCTGGGACTTGAAGCCCGACTCGAAGAACGGCGGCGAGTTCAAGCCGATCTCCACCGCGGGCGATCTGCAGATCAGCGAGCACATGCCCAAGACCGCAATGATGATGGACCATCTGTCCGTCGTCCGGGCCATGAGCACCCGCGAGGCCGACCACGGCCGCGGCCGGTACTACATGCACACCGGCTACGTGCCGAACCCGACGGTCGTCCATCCGGCGTTCGGCTCGGTCGCCAGCTTCGAAATTGGCGCGAAACGGAATGAGCTGCAAATCCCCGCGTTCGTCTCGATCGGCGGCGGCGGCGGCAGCCCCGGCTTCATGGGCATGGCCCACGCGCCGTTCCTGGTCGATGCGACCGGCCGCATCCGCAACGCCGACATGGGCGACCTGCCGGAAGAGCGGCTCGACCAGCGGCTGGCGATGCTGGGCGTGGTCGAAGACAACTTCATCAAATCGCAGCGCGGCGAGTACCCGCAGGCGCATAAGGACATCTATCAGAAGGCGATCAACCTGATGAAGTCGCCGCAGATGGCCGCCTTCAAGGTCGATCAGGAATTGCCGGAAACGCTCGCCGCCTACACCGGCGCTCCGGCGCAGGGGGGCATGATGGGGAACGGCGGCCAGTTCGGTCGCGGCCTGCTGATGGCCCGGCGGCTGGTGGAAGCCGGCGTGCCGTTCATCGAGGTCGATTTCGGCGGCTGGGACTTGCACCAGAACGTGTTCACGACGCTGAAGGATCAGCGGCTGCCGCAGCTCGACGCCGGCATCGCGGCGCTCACGGCCGACCTCGAGCAGCGCGGCATGTTGAACGACGTGACGCTGGTGTGGATGGGCGAGTTCGCCCGCACGCCGCGGATCAATCAGGACGTCGGCCGCGATCACTGGGCGGCCAGTTGGTCGGTGATGGTCGGCGGCGGCGGACTCAAGGGGGGTCAGGCGATCGGTGAGACCGACAAGGACGGCACCTCGGTGGCGAGCGGCAAGGCCTACCTGCCGGGCGACATCTGGGCGACGGTGGCCCGCCAGTTGGGCATTCCGCTCGACACCGTCCACACGTCGAAGCGCGGCCGCCCGATGAAGATCGCCAACGGCGGCACGCCGATTCAAGAGTTGATTTCGTAGCAGAGCGCCCCCGTTGGAGTCCAGCCTTTAGGCTGTCTTCGAGCGTCGAACAGAAGACAGCCTAAAGGCTGGACTCCAACAAAGGCGGAAAGATATGGCGTGACCGATCCGGTGGAACCGCAGTTCGATCCCTCCAACAACACGACCCCCCTGGTCGTGCCCGATGGCGATTTCGTGCAGTTGTTCATGCGGCATCAGCGGCGGTTATTTCTGCACATTCTGGCGCAGGTGCCGCAGCCGGTGGACGCCGAAGAGATCCTGCAGGACGTGAACGTCATCGCGTGGAGCAAGTTCGAGCAGTTCAAGTCGGGCACGAACTTCCTGGCGTGGGTCTCCAAGATCGCGGCGTTCGAGGTGCTCAAGTATCGCAGCAAGAAACGCCGGCAGCGGCTGCAGTTCAGCGAGGAGTTTCTGGACGTCATCGCGCAGGAGTCGTTGCAGCAGGCCGAACAACTGGACGAGCGCCGCACGGCGCTGGCCGAGTGCATCGAGCATCTCCGGGCTCGCGACCGGGAGTTGATCCGCCAGCGCTACGCCGCGGGGGAGAGCGGCAAGGATCTGGCGGAGAACATCGGCCGGCCGGCGAACTCGGTGTACCAGTCGCTGGGCCGGATTCGCAGGACGTTGTTGGAGTGCATCCAGCGTCGGATGGCGACGGCTTCATGATTTGAGTAGGGTGCAGTCGAGGCTTTGCGAGGCTCACCCGCTGCGTCCCAACGAGGTGAGCCTCGCAAAGCCTCGACTGCACCCTACAAGAGATGAAAGTGACGATTTCCGTGTCGTGGTCACCGGGACAGCGCGACGACTTCCTGACGCTCCTCGACCGAGTGTGCGATCAGCGTGCGTCCGCAGCCGATGTGAACGCCATCGAACGGATCGTCCACGACGTCCCCGAAGCGAAATCGCTGTACGTCGCCTATCTCGACCTGCACGGCACGCTGATCTGGGACGCTTCCGAAGAGCACGGCCCCGTTGTCCCCGCCGTCGCACCGACGTCAACCGACAAGACCCGGCGTCGGCGTAAGAAGCGGCTCGTCGTCAGCGCCGCGGCCGCCTGTGCCGCGCTGGCGGTGGGCATTGTCGTCGGCCGGATGAGCCTCGGCCCGAACAACGCGCCGGACCAGGTCGTCCAAAACGATCAGCCGGCTCGCGCGGCGGACACACCGCCTGTGCCGTCTCCGAAAGCTCCGGTCCGGGTCCGCCAACCGGTGGAGTTGGTGCAGCAGTCGCCGCCATCGACCGAGATTGAACCGCCCGTTGTTCCAGACGTGCCGCCGCCGATCAATGCCGTTGTGGTCGGCGTCGTTGAGCCGCCGGTGTCGGCGACCGGCGACGACATCGCCAACGTCTCACTGCGGATCGACAGCCTGCTCCGTCGGAACTGGCAGGATCTGAAGATCACCCCGTCGCTCCGCGCCGACGATGCCGAGTGGTGCCGCCGGGCGTATCTCGACGTCGTCGGCCGCATCCCGACGGTCACCGAAGCCGAGGCGTTCCTCGCCGACCAGCGGCCCGACAAGCGCCGCCGGTTGACCGACGACCTGCTGGCGTCCGGCGATTACGCGCGGAACCTGTCGACGATCTGGTCGAACCTGCTCGTCGGCCGGTCGCCGGCCCCGCAGGTCGATCGTGCGAGTCTCAAGAAATTCCTGCGGATGAGCTTCGCGGCGAACGAGCCGTGGAACGAACTCGTCGCGGCGATGCTGTCCGCCGAGGGCCGGGTCGATGAGAACGGCGCGGCGAACTTCCTGGTCGCGCATCTCAACAACCAGGCGATGCCGGCGACCGCGGTCACGTCGCAGTTGTTCTTCGGCACGCAATTGCGGTGCGCGCAGTGCCACAATCACCCGTTCACCGACACCAAGCAGTCGGCGTTCTGGGAGCTCAACAGCCTGTTCCAGCAGACCGAGGTCGTGAACTCGCGACAGATGATGCCCCGCGAAGAGCGGACCGGCCCCGCGGTGGCCGCGCTGGTCTCCCGTGCCGACGGCGGCCCCATTTACTTTGAAACCGTGACCGGACTGATGAAGGTCGCGTTTCCGCGCTTCGGCGGGCACGACATCGACGCCAACCCCGGCGTCAACCGCCGGCAGACGCTGGCCAACCTGCTGACCTCCGAGGATCAGCCGCAGATCGCCGCGGCGTTCGTGAACCGCGTCTGGGCGCACTTCTTCGGAGCCGGGTTCACCAAACCGATCGACGACTTCGGCACGCACAATCCGCCCTCGCAGCCGGAATTGTTCGCGCTGCTGCGGGATGAATTTATCCGCAGCGGCTACGACGTGAAGCAGCTCACCCGCTGGATCACGTCGACCGATGCGTATCAGCTCACCAGCCGGCCGCAAGCCGGCAACCAGCAGGACGACCCGTCGACCGGCGACCTGCCGGCGTTCAGCCGAGTCTATCCCAAGCCGATGTCCCCCGAGCAACTGTTCGATTCGCTGGTCACCGCGACGCAGGCCCAGCAGGGGAGGGCCGGCGACTGGACCGCCGCCGAAGCCCGCCGCCAGAAATGGCTCGACGAGTTCATCGTCTCTCTGGACAACGATGAGAACGAAGAGGAAGAAACGCTGACCGGCACCTACGGCCAGGCGTTCGCAGTGATGAACGGCGAACTCGTGCAGCAGGCGCTGGACCTCGACCCCGGCACGTTCCTGGGCGACCTCGTCCGTGCGAAGACGCCGGAGCCCGACAAGATCCGCCGGCTGTGTCTCGCTGCGTTGTCCCGTCCGCCGACGGAGAAGGAGCTGCCCGCGATGCGCCGCGTCCTGCACGACGCCGGCCTGCCGCGCCGTCCGAACGCCTCGAAGAACGTCGCCACGCCGGGCGGCTATCAGGATCTCTTCTGGGCGCTGCTCAACTCGAATGAGTTCGCGACGGTGCATTGATCCGAAGAGGGGAAGAGAACCGCGAAGGCGCAAAGGACGCGAAGGGAAATCGAGCCATCAGGTTTCAGGATTGAGGTAAAGCGAACCCTCTTCCTGATGCCTTTTCTTCCTTCGCGTCTTCGCGGTTTTCCGCGAGTTTCCGGTTGAGGACTTCAGTCCGTCCGACTTATTCCTCGACGCCAAGCGTCTGCAGCAGTTCAATGATTTCCTGGTAGCCTTTGCGGTCAAAAAAGTCCTCGTAGGCACCGGCCAGTCCGTTCCGGGCGCGCTTCAGCGCCACTTCCGTCTTGGCGCCGCGACCAACAAGAATCGGAATAATCCGCTTCTGCCGATGCACGACCGCGCTGGTCAGCGGCGTCGCACCGTAGTCCTGTTCGCGGCGTTCAATGTCGGCTCCGTGGTCCAGAAGCCACTCAAGCCATTCCGGTTTGTCATGGTAAACGCAATCGTGAAGCGGAGGCGGGATGCCATCCACGGACTCGATTGCAGCGGGATCCGCCGTGATGACTCGTAGCGCCAAATCGAAATCGTTCGCGTCGATGGCATCGAAGATGGACGGCGGTCGTTCCTGCGTCGGAAAGTCATCAATCGGTGGACTTAGGTCGAACGAACCGGTCGCGGCAGCGAGCAATCGAAAGCCGCAATAGCGTCCGCGACTGTTCGGTTGCCAGCCCCAGCGCTGGGCGGAACGGCAGAAGCGGGCACTGTTGAAATAGCTCCCCCCGCGAACGGACCGACAGGGATTTGCCACAAAGAACCAGTCCTGACACCATTCCCAGACATTGCCGAGCATGTCATGGAAACCCCACGGGTTGGGCGTCTTCTGACCGACGGCGTGCGGCTTTTCGTCCGCATTGTCATGATGCCACGCAACATCCTGCGGTTGACCATGCCGTGGCTCCGAGCTTCCCGCCCGGCAGGCGTATTCCCATTCCGCTTCCGTCGGCAACCGATACTCCCAGTCGTCGGGGAGCACTCCGGCTTCGCGGTCGATTTTGGTGAGCTTTTGACAATATTCATTCGCCGAATTCCAGTCCACCGAATCAACCGGTGCATCCCCAATCTTTTCATGGACCGTCGGATTCGTGCCGGTGACCGCTTCGTACTGAGCCTGCGTGACCGGCGTTTTCCCCAGGTAGAAGTCGTTCGCGAAAGTGACTTCGCGCTGCTGCTCCCAAACCTCACGGCCGTCCTCGGACTCCGGGCTCCCCATGATGAAAGAGCCGGCCGGCACCCGAATCATCACAGCGCCGACGGAACTCTGGAATTCGGAAGTTGGTGATTTCGACATGACGATCCAGCCTCGCTCAACAAGTCGTCGACTGAGTTGTCAATCCGCTCCATGGTCCCGCAGCAACCAGCACCGCACCAGACTCGTGTTACGCCGCCCTTCAGTAAATATTGAAGGTTTTCCCGACCTCTACTTGTCAGATCGCTGGCTGACCTTCGCGGTGACAGCCGACTCCATCGGCAACACCGGGCTGTCGCCGGCCGGCTTGCGGCTCAGCAGGGTCTTCAGCGAGAACTTCTGATATGGCTGGTCGGCCGCGGGCTGTTTGTCGCTGGTGGCGTGGGCCACCCACAGGTCGAGCGATTTCGGGGCGAACAGCACGTTGTGCAGGTTCGACTTCATCGCCACCGGCCGGGCCATCAATTCCAACGCGATCTCCGGCGTCAGCTTGCCGTGCCGTTGCTGGGCCCGTTTGACGAGTTCCTGATAGCGATCTCCGGCCGACAGCAGCACGCAATCCGGCACCGCGGTCGGCAGCAGCGGATGCGCGGTCCCCGGATAGATTGTCTGAAACACGTCCCAAGACGCCTCCATCCCCACGGCCTTCCCCGTCTCGCCGTCGGCGATGACGTAAAAATACTGGCACGTCCGCGGACCGTCGCGGAACACGGCAATCGCCTCATCCAGCGACTTCGCCGTCTCCAAAGCCTCCCGCACGAGCAGCGACATCGGCCGGCCCTCCCAGTGACCGAGTCCGCCGCCTCCCATCTCGCCGACCGAGACGTGCTCGGCGTTCATCCCCGTCACCGAGCCGATGAAGCCCGCATAGCCGACGTTCACCCACGGCAGCCGCCCCTCGGGCTCGGCGACGATCAGCACGGCGTGGTCCTGCAGGCCCCAATCGACGGCGTAATCGAGCACGCGGCCGTGGTACATCTCGCCGTTCGTCGTCGCCGACCCCGACACTGCGAACCCGCTGCAATGGAACAGCTCGGGAATGAAGTTCGCCACGCGGACGTCGGCGAGTTCGGTTTGCGACCCGCGGGCGACCCCCTCCATCTCCGCAATGTAACGCTCGGCGACGTAGGGTTTCTGAATGAACTGAATCGCCTCGACCGCGGCCCGCGGCGTGACCTTGAGCGGACCCATTTCAACCAGCGTGTGCTCCCTGGCCTTCACCTCAATCAGGTTGTGCAGATTCCCCCGGACCTGCGACTTGAGCAACGCTCCGTGCTGATACCCCATCTCGTAGGGCGAACCCTTGAGATGCAGTACCAGCGCTCCGTCGATCTTCTCCAGCCAGCCGTCGCCGCACCGGGCAATCGTCTGGGCCGACGCCGTCGCCGCAGCCAGGCCGACGACCGACAACACGAACACGGCGAACCGCAGGAGGCGCAGAGTCATGGCAGGTTTCCCGAAAACGGGCGAAGTGGGTCGGACTACTTGAACAGCATACTCGGGACGATTCCTGCCGCAAAGGCGATTCCCGGAGATCGCACTCTGGGCTGGTCTCAGCATCTGAACTGACGGACGTCGCGCGGGCGGCTATGATATTATGCGGTCATTTCGTTTCCGCAAAACTCGCAAGTTTGCGATATGCCAGCCGCTGGTGCTCAATGAGGAGGCCGGTGGAACCAGCGCTACAGAACTCATCTGCCACGATGACAGGCGTACTGACATGTATGTGCTGCTGACCAGGCTTCTCGGCACGCTACTGGCCGGGCTAACGTTCGCTGTTGCCAAGATCGCCCAACGGTGTGGCGTCATCGCCGATTGGTGTCTGCGCAAGCTGACATGGTTGCTTAACGAACTGCAAGCGTGGCTCAAACGTACCGCGATCTTGATGATCGATTGGTTGGACCACGCGATCATGCGCGTCCTCAGAACGCTGTGGCTGCTGGAATCAGCGTTCGCCCGTTCGGCGGCCAGAGGTCTCCATCTGTGCTATCTCTGCGTGAGATTGGGATTGTTTTACGCCCCGACCGTTGCGTGTGTGGTGGCGTATTGGTGGTTGGGAAGTGCCGTTTGGTTGGCAGTCGGAGTGTGCTGGGGAGTGTTGATTACGAGCCTTCTTGTCTCATTTCTCTTTTCGCCCCAGAAGAATACGACAGCGATCGAATTGCCCAACTTGCAGTGGCTCGAACGAATCTTCCGATACGTCTTCCGATTGGGCCCATTGTTCACCATCGCAGTCTGCTGTTTGGACTTCCCCAGTTACTCGTTCTCAGCGCAACCATTCTTGATTCTAATTGGCGTCGGCTGGCTTGGGGTTGCACTGGTATTTGGTCAGTTGACGAATGTGCCGAACCCTCAATTCGCCAGCCTGACAGAGTTCATCGCCGCTGTCACCCACAGTCAAACTATGGACCTCGATCCGAAGAACTCATTTACGTCCCAAGCGATGCTCGGCTTGAGCAAGGCCATCGAACTTGAACCCAAGAACGCATCGCTATACCGCAAACGCGGACTCGCTTACCGACGTGAGAGAAAGCGCAACGAAGCGATTGCCGACTTGAGCAAGGCCATCGAACTCGAACCCAAGAGCGCATGGGCGTACTGCGAACGCGGAATTACTTACCGACTTTTTGGCAAGTTCGATGAAGCGATTGTCGACCTGAGCAAAGCCATTGAAATTGATCCTAAGAGCTCAAGCGGATACTGTCAGCGTGGAATCGCTTACCGACTTCAGAACAAGTTCCGCGAAGCGATTGACGACCTCGACAAGGCCATCGAACTCGATCCCAAGGACGCGTGGACATACCGCGAACGCGAACTTGTTTACCGACTTCAGGGAAAGTTCAACGCCGCCGCTTCCCCGTCTGGGTGATGGAATCACAAACGGCCCGGTGCCCCGGTCTGCGAATGAGCATTGTTGGAGGCGTCCCTCACCGGGGGTCTTCGCAAAAGCCTGCGACCCCCGGCTAATGGCTGCGATCCCTGCAGGATCAAGAGGAAGAGTGGGCATTGCGAGCATTAGTGGGCACACACGACCTCCCGTTTTGAAGGACAAGCCGCCGATGTCCGTTCCCCTCGTCACCATTCGCGACGTCCGCGACGCCGAGGCTGTGATCCGCGCGCACGTGTCGCCTGCTCCGTTGATCCGATCGTACGCGCTGGAAAAGGAACTGGGCCTGCCTCCCAGCCGCCGCGTGTGGCTTAAGGATTTCGGCTGGACTCCTTCGGGATCGTTCAAGCTGCTGGGAGGCTTGAACTGGATGGCCCACAACTTGGAGCGCATCGGCGACCGACCCGTCGCCGCGCATTCGTCGGGCAACTTCGCCTCGGGCATCGCATTCGCCGGGATGCGGTTCGGGCGGCGGGTCATCGTGGTGATGCCGGAGACGGCGCCGCGCGTGAAGTTCGAGCGGACCCGCTCCTTTGGCGCGGAGATTCGCACGTACGACATCGCCCGCGATCATCTGACCGGGGACCGCGACCGGCTGACGCGCGAGATCGTCGACGGCGAAGGAGCCATTCCCGCATCGCCCTACGATGACCCGCACGTCATCGCCGGCAACGGCGTCGGCGGTTTGGAGGTCGTTCGCGACTTGCAGGCGGCGGGCCGTGGTCTCTCGCAGTTCTTCTGTCCGGTCAGCGGCGGCGGACTGATGGCGGGCCAGGCGCTGGCGATCGCCGACGGCTTTCCCGCCGCCCGGATCATCGGCGTCGAACCCGACGGCGCGGACGATTTCCGGCAATCGCTCGCGGCCGGGTCGCGCGTGCGGATTGACCACCCGACGAGCATTTGCGATGGCCTCTTGTCCTATGACGTCGGTGAACACAACTGGCCGATTTTGCAACGGCTCGTGCGCGAATCGCTGGTGTTATCGGACCTCGCCACGCGCTGGGCCATGCGCTGGCTTTACGATGAGCACGGCTTGCGGACCGAACCGTCTGGTGCGATCGCCGTCGCCGCCCTGCTGAGCCGGCAAGCCGATCTGACCGGCGACGGCGACCTCGTGGCGGTCGTCAGCGGCCGCAATGTCGACGAAGACGCCTTCCGCAATTGGATTGATGTCGAGGCGACGATGTCCAGATGACGAGATCGCAGAGGACGTGCCACTGCTTCGGAGTCTTAGGAGAAGCAGTGCTTTCGTCAACGCGAATACGCAACGGCACTGCTGCTTCGAGGACTGCGCAGCAGTGGCACATCGAACGTAACATTGATGTCAGCTCTCTCCGCCGAGCGCCGTGGTCAGCTCCCGTGCGAGATCCGCGTCGTCTTCGAGGCCTATCGACAGCCGCACCAGTCCGTCGGTGATCCCGCATGCGGTGCGCTCCTCGGCGGTCAGGAACTTGTGCGAAGTCCCCGCGGGATACGACAGAGTCGTCCGCGCATCGGCCAACGTCGGCGAGAACGGAATCGTCCCCGCTAGCCTGCGGAAGAAGCCATCCACCGCACTTCGGCCGCCGGGCAACTCGAACGACAGCATCCCCCCGCAACCGCGGTCGAGCAACCGGGCGGCAATCGCCCGGCAAGGATGCGTCGGCAGTCCGGGATAGTAGACCTTTCCGACGTGCGGTTGCCGTGTGAGAAATTCGGCGATCCGCTGCGCCGTCTGCGACACGCGGGCCATCCGCAGCGGCAGCGTCCGCAAACCGCGTGAGCCGAGCCAGGACTCGAAGGGATTGCTGTTCACTCCGTAGAGCGCCGCGATCCCCTTGATCTTGCGGATGAGCATCCGCGGGCCGACGAGGACGCCGAGCATCACGTCGCCGTGGCCGTTCAGGTATTTCGACGCGCTGTGCCACACCAGCGTCGCGCCGTGGGCGATCGGCTTCATCAGGCATGGCGTCGCAAACGTGTTGTCCACGAGCAACGGGACCGACCCCACGGCTTCGGCGATGGCCGGCACATCGGTGACGTCCACCAACGGGTTGGTCAGGCTTTCGATCAAGCACAGCTTCGTCTGCGGCATGACGGCTTGACGGACTGCGTCCACGTCGTTGGTGTCGACGAACGTCACGACGACGCCGAACGACGCCGCCAGATGATTCAACATCTGCCCCGATCGACCGTACAGCGCCCGACCGGCGACGACGTGGTCGCCGCTATTGAGCATTGCCAGGAATGTCGCCGTCAACGCGCCCATGCCGGACGCGGACACCACGCCCGCCTCGGCCCCTTCGAGCGCGGCGACATCGGCCGCGAACGCCTCGTGGTTTGGGTTGCCGTCGCGGGTGTAGATGAAGCCGGTTTGCTGCCCGCCGACCACGGCGTCCAACTGCTGCAAATCGTCGAGGTCGAACGCGGTGGTGAGGTACACCGGCGGCGCGCTCGGCCGAGTCTCAAACTCGGCGGCCCAACCCCCGCGGGCGGCGATGGTCGACTCGTCGGGACGGTGATCGGGCGGGACGTTCACGGCGAACCTTCATCAGACACGGAGGCGGATTGAACGGCGTGCCATCGTGACGACCCCGCGGTCCCACCGCCACTGCGGAGGCCGGCGACGCAGCGGGATGGCTTGATGCGTGGTGCGAGATTTGGTTCTGGCATCGAACCTGCATCGCTGGAGTTGACGCTGATCCTCACGGAGAAATGCGCGTTTTCCAGGCAATTACGCCCGATCCGTGCGCTTGAATTGTGCTGTCAGTTGCGTTGAGGCAGTTTTTTCGAGAATTCCGCCGGAAGCCGAGGTCGCTCGCTTGTCTGAGTTTTCGACTACGCTAATATAAGTCGCAGTGGAGACCGATTGACGTGCAGTCACGGACGCTGCTCATGCCGAGTACGACATCGACGATGAACCCGCCAATCGCGTCACCACCCTCGTCCCCGCGCGCCGAAGCCCCGCCGATGGAGGGGATGATTGGCTCATCGCCGGCCATGATGGACGTCTACCGGCTGACCCGCCAGGTGGCCGGAACGTCGGCCACCGTGCTGCTGCTGGGCGAGACCGGGACCGGCAAGGAGCTGATCGCGCGGGCGTTGCACGAACTCAGCCCGCGGGCCAGCGGCCCGTTCATCCGGGTCAACTGCGGGGCCCTCAGTGAGAGCCTGCTCGAAAGCGAACTCTTCGGCCACGTCAAGGGGGCGTTCACCAGCGCCTTTGAGAACCGGACCGGACGGTTTGAAGCGGCTCACGGCGGCACGATCTTTCTCGACGAAATCAACTCGATGAGCTTCACGCTGCAGGTCAAACTGCTCCGCGTATTGCAGGAGCAGGAGTTCGAACGGGTCGGCGACTCGAAGACCATCCGCGTCGATTGCCGGATCGTCGCCGCGACCAACCGCGACTTGACCGATGAAATTGAAGCCGGACGCTTCCGCGAAGACTTGTACTACCGGGTGAACGTCGTGCCGGTCTACCTGCCGCCGCTGCGCGACCGGCCGGAGGACTTCGCCCCGCTCGTGCAGCACTTTGCCCGGCGCTATGCCGCGGCGAACAATCGCCCGGTGCCGCGCGTGCCGGACGACGTCATCAACATGCTCAAGCCGTACGCCTGGCCGGGCAACGTCCGCGAGTTGCAGAACTACGTCGAACGCGCGATCGTGCTGTGCCAGGGGGACGCGCTGTTGATCGACCTGTTTCCGCCGCACGTGCGGGGGCTCGCGCCGATCCGGTTGGGCCGGATCAAAGGGGGCACGCTGCCGACTTTGTGCAGCGAGCTGGTGACGCTCGGCGTGACGGAAGCCGGTGAGGATTCCACCGAGGTCCACGACCGCGTGGTCTCGCTCGTCGAGCGCGAGCTGATTCTGCAGGTGTTGCGGACCTGCCAGGGCATCCAGACCAAAGCCGCGACGCGGCTGGGCATCAACCGCAACACGCTGCACAAGAAGATCGAGGATTACCACCTCGAAGGCGAAGCGCGCTGAGCCGGCTTGGCATGTCACCCAACGCCGTTCACAAATCTGTTTGACCGAAGGCCCAAAACATTTGTCCACAGATTTCACCGATTCCGCAGATGAGAGCGCGGCAGAGGACAGCACTGAAGGAACCGTGCCCTAGGCAAATGTCTCTGTCTTGAATCTGCGTAATCGGTGAAATCTGTGGATGAAATCTTAGTCTGCCGATCAAATCTGTGAACGGTGTTGCATGTCACCAGATCGCCCTCAATCCGCCCACCAGTAACGGAAGATGCACCACAGGGCCTGGAAGCCGTCTTTGGGGCGGATGTGCTTCCCCTGCTCGTAGGTCCGGCCGGAGTACGAAATCGAGAGTTCGTACACGCGGTGCTTGTGCCGGGCCACCTTCGCCGCCAGCTCCGGCTCGATCCCGAAGCGGTTTTGCTTGATCTTCGGGGCGATGTCGGCGAGGGCCTGCTTCGAGAAGACCTTGTAGCAGGTCTCCATGTCGGTCAGGTTCAGATTGGTGAACCAGTTCGACAGCATCGTGAGCGCCATGTTCGCCAGATAGTGGCGATAATACAGCACGCGATGCTCCTGATCGCCGAGGAAGCGGCTGCCGAACGCGACGTCCGCTTTCCCGTCGACAATCGGCCTCAGCAGTCGCGGATATTCGGACGGGTCGTATTCCAGATCGGCGTCCTGAATCAGCGCAACATCGCCTTGCGCCAACAGGAAACCCGTGCGGACGCCCGCTCCCTTGCCCTGATTTTTCTCGTGGTAATGCGCGCGGATGATGTTCAGCGGATCGGGATTGGCGTCGGACTCGGCTTGCAGCCGTTCGAGAATCGCCCGGCTGCCGTCTTTCGAGCAATCGTCGACAAGAATCAACTCCTTGCGGATCGGCACCGACCGCACGCGGTCGACGAGCTGCTGCAGCGTCCGCTCTTCGTTGTAGACCGGTATCACCACCGACAGCAGCCAGTCGCGCGGAAAGGCGTACAGCCCGAGTTGCCGGCAGGTGTTCTCGCCCAGCCGTTTCTTCAGCCCGTCGTACCATTCCTGCGAATACGGCAAGGCTCCGCCATCGAAATCCATTACAGTCGTCATGCAATCCTTTCGCCCGATGTTCGATGAATAGGGTCTTGTAGGGTGCAGTCGAGTCTTCGAGGCTCACCCCGCGGAAAATGACCAATGTTCAATTCTCAAGGACCAGAATCCATTCTTCACCGTGGTCATTGAACATCGAACATGGGCAATTTGTTTCTGGTGGGACTCGAAGACTCGTCCCACCCTACGATTAGCTTCATGAGTTCACTGGACAATTCCGTGGGGGCGACGCAGTCTAAGTGCGGCGTCGCCGGAGTTCCAGCCGACAACCCTCGTTAAAGCCGCACCGATGACCACGCATTCCTTCGTTCTGACCGACACCGACGCCGGTCGTCATTGCGACCGCTGGGAGTTGCGCCCGTCAGCGGACCTCAAACTCGCGGGCGGCGATGACTGGTCAGTAACGGCGTCCACGTTGCAGGGCGGCCTGTCGCACGGCGTGTCCGTGGTCGAGATCTGCAACGGACCGCTGGCGCTGTCGATTCTGCCGACGCGCGGGATGGGGGTCTGGAAGGGCCGGTATCGCGACCTGCCGCTGGAGTGGAAGTCGCCCGTCGCGCGGCCGGTGCATCCGGCGTTCGTCAACCTGCACGACCGCAACGGCCTCGGCTGGCTGAACGGCTTCAACGAGCTGATGTGCCGCTGCGGCCTCGCGTTCAACGGACCGCCCGGCGATGACCAGGGGACCGCGGTGACGCTGCACGGCCGGATCGCCAACATCCCGGCGAACCGCGTCGAAGTCCAGATCCACACCGATGGACCGGGCATCATCGAACTGATCGGCTCACTGGAAGAAGCTTCGATGTTCGGCCCGCGGCTGCAGCTTGTCAGCCGGTATCGATTTGCAGTCGGCAGCCCATCGTGCGCGATCATTGACGAGGTGACGAACCTCGGTGGGACGCCGACGGAGTTGTCGCTGCTGTATCACATCAACATCGGCCGGCCGTTTCTGGAAGAGGGCGGCGGCAACGCGGTCGCCTTTCGCGAAATGGCACCGCGCGATTCACGTTCGGCGGAGGGAATCGCCATGCACGCCAGTTATGGCCCCCCGCAGACTGGGTTCGTCGAGCAGGCGTACTACTACCGCCCGACGACCGATGCGAACGGATTCACGACCGCCGTCCTGCACAACCGCGCGAAGACTGCGGCGTTTGCGGTGCATGCTCACGCCGCACAACTGCCGTGCTTCACTGTGTGGAAGAACACGCAGTCCGATGCAGAAGGGTATGTGATCGGCTTGGAACCCGGCGTGAACTTCCCCAACTTCCGTAGCTTCGAGAGCGGCCAAGGGCGACTGCCAATGCTGGTACCGAATCAAACCTGCCACTACGCACAACGCTGGGAATTCGCGGACGATGCCGCTGATGTCGCGGGCTTGCTGAACGCCGTGACGCAGATGCAGACCGGCATCAAACCGGTGGTCCATGCAGCCCCACAACCGGGCTGGTCGCCCGCCGGGACGCCGTCGGTCTGATTGACGTCGGGTGCCATGCTTGCAGCTTTGGGCAAGCATGTGCATTGGTCCTAACGTCATCCGAAGCCATGCTTGCCCAAAGCTGCAAGCATGGCACCCCAGCGGTTGTTGTCATGCGAGAATGTTGTTGACGACGTGTCCAAACACGTCGGTCAGACGGTAATCGCGGCCCTGGAAGCGGTACGTCAGGCGTTCGTGATCGAAGCCCAAGAGGTGCATGATCGTCGCCTGCAGATCGTGGACGTGGACCTTGTCGCGGGCGACGCTGAAGCCGAGGTCGTCGGTCTCGCCGTGCATCGTGCTCCCCTTGATGCCGCCGCCGGCGAGGAACATGCAGTTGCAGTCGGGGTAGTGATCGCGGCCGAGGATGTTTCCCTTGCCGGTGCGGCCTTCGCGGAACGGCGTGCGGCCGAACTCGCCCCCCCAAACGATGAGCGTGTCCTCCAGCAGGCCGCGCTGCTTGAGGTCTTTGATGAGGGCCGCGACCGGCTTGTCCATCGTCGCGCACTTCCGCGTCAGGCCGTCGCGAATGTCCTCGTTCGGACCGGTGCCGTGGAAGTCCCAGCCCCAGTCGAACAATTGCACGTACCGCACCCCCTGCTCGACCAGCCGGCGCGCCAGCAGGCAGTTGTTGGCGAGACTGGAGACGCCCGGCTGCGCCCCATAGGCTTCCAGAATGTGCTTCGGCTCCTGCGTGATGTCCATCACTTCGGGGACCGAGACCTGCATCCGGAACGCGAGCTCGTACTGCGCGATGCGGGTCAGCGTCTCCGGATGCCCGAGTTCCGCCGCCTGCTGCTGGTTGAGATCGCGGAGCGCGTCGAGGCTCAACCGCCGCAGTTCGCGGTCCATCCCCTCCGGGTCGGACGCATACAGCACGGGATCGCCCTGCGAGCGGCATTGCACCCCCTGGAAGACTGATGGCAGGAAGCCGCTGCCGAATGAGTTCTTGCCGCCGTTCGGTTGCACGCCGCTGGAAATCAGCACGACGAAGCCGGGCAGGTTCTCATTCTCGCTGCCGAGGCCGTACGTCGTCCACGCCCCCAGCGACGGCCGTCCGGACCGGGCCGATCCGGTGTACAGCAATAGCTCCGCCGGCGCGTGGTTGAACTGCTCGGTGAACATCGAGCGGATGACGCACATCTCATCGGCGACGGTGGCGAGATGCGGCAACGCATCCGACATCCACACCCCCCCCTCGCCGTGCTGCGCAAACGTCCGCGGCGTCCCCAGCAGCTTCGGCACCCCCGACGTGAATGCGAACCGCCGCCCCTTGAGATACTCGTCGGGGCAATCCTGCCCGTCGCGCTTCACCAGTTCGGGTTTGTAGTCGAACAAATCCAGATGCGGCGGCGACCCGGTCATGTGCAAATAGATCACCCGCTTGGCGCGCCCGAGAAAATGCGGTCCCCGCGGCGCGAGCGGGTTGTCCGATGCGACGGGCATTGCCGACGCCACGCCGCCGGACAACGACGCCAGCGCGATGGCGCCGAGTCCCACGCCCGACCCATGCAGGAATTGCCTGCGAGTCTGGTGCTCGATGCGATGGAGGTTGGTTGTTGGAGCCGCGTTCATTTCAAGTCGGTTCCGAAAAAAGTTGATGGTCGATGATTGAATCCGTCATAGCCCCGAGCGCAAGCGAGGGCGACACTGGTTCCCAAATTGAAAGCGCCCTCGCTTGCGCTCAGGGCTGTGATGATGCGGCGCGCAATCGTCCTTTCACCGCGGCATGAACATCTCGTCCAGATTCATCAGCGAATTGCACACCACCGTCCAGGCGGCGAGGTCGGTGACGTCCGTCGTTGCGTCTTTCGATGAGGCCGCCAGCTTCGCGGCCTGGATGGGGTTCGTCGCCAGATGCGATCGCGCCCGGTCCCACAGCGCGGCGAGACGGGCGGTTTCGTCGGCGGTCGGCGGTCGGATGAGAACCGTGCGGAACGCGAACGCGGCCCGGTCGGCGGTCGTGCCTTCGACGGCGATCGTCCGCTTTGCCAACGTCTGCGCAGCCTCGACGTAGACCGGGTCGTTAAGCGTCACCAGCGCCTGCAGCGGTGTGTTGGTGCGGGTGCGGCGGAGCGTGCAGACTTCGCGGTTGGGGGCGTCGAAGGCGGCCATCGACGGATACGGATTCGACCGCCGCCACGTCGTGTACATCCCGCGGCGATAGCGGTCCTCGCCGTCGCTGGTCTGCCAGTCGACCGCGCTGCCGAACGCGGCGTTCACGCCCATCTTCGGTTGCAGCGGCCGCACGGGCGGGCCGTACAGCTTCGGGCTGAGCAGCCCGCTGACGGCGAGCGCCTGGTCGCGGATCATTTCCGCGGACATCCGGAACCGCGGTCCGCGGGCGAGCAGGCGGTTGTCGGGATCGCGCTGATACAACTCCGGCGTGACGTGCGACGTTTGCCGATACGCTGCGGAGGTCACCAGGAGCTTCAGCAGGTGTTGCTGATTCCAGCCGGAGTCCATGAACTCGACGGCGAGCCAGTCGAGCAGTTCGGGATGCGACGACGGCTCGCCCTGCGAGCCGAATTCCTCGCTCGTCGCGACCAGTCCGATGCCGAACAATTGCTCCCACAGCCGGTTGACCATCACGCGGGCCGTCAGCGGATTGCGGCGGTCCACCAGCCACTTCGCCAATGCGAGGCGGTTCGTCGGTTGGCCTTCGGGGAGCGGATGAAACGCCGCCGGCACGCCGGGGCCGACCTCCGGGCCGAGATCCTCGAAGTTGCCACGATGCTGCAACTGCGTCTTGCGCAATTTGTCCGCGGCGAGATCGCGTTGAATCGGCACCGTCGTAATCGGCTTCAAGCCCGTCAGCCGCTGCTGCAGCCGCGCGGTCTGAATCGCGACCACCGCCGACGGCGGATCGTTCGGCTGCGCGAGCAGCGCCGCCAATTCCGCGTCCGCATTCGTCTTCTGGTGCCGCACTTCCGGATCCCAGAGTTCGTGCAACGGCGTTTCGTTGGTCCGGTCGGCGTCTTCCGTCTGGTTGAGGATCGCGAACAGTTGGAAGAACTCCGTCTGCGACAGCGGGTCGAACTTGTGTGTGTGACACTGTGCGCAGCTGATCGTGGTCCCCATCCACACCGCGAGCGTGGTGTTCACGCGGTCCACGACGGCGACGTTGCGGAACTCCTCGTCGTTGGTGCCCCCTTCGTTGTTCGTCAGCGTGTTGCGATGAAATGCCGTCGCGATCAACTGGTCTTCGCTCGGCTCGGGCAAGAGGTCGCCGGCGATCTGTTCGATGCTGAACTGATCGAACGGCAGGTTCCGGTTGTACGTGCGGATGACGTAGTCGCGATACGCCCAGATCGTGCGGGCCGGGTCGTCCGCGTAGCCGGCGGAGTCCGCGTACCGGGCGAGATCGAGCCACAGCCGCGCCCAATGCTCGCCGTAGGTTTCCTTCTGGAGCAGACGGTCCACGTACCGCGCATATGCGTCTGGGCTCGCGTCATTGACGAACTCATCCGCCTCGGCGACCGTCGGCGGCAACCCGGTCAGATCGAGCGACACCCGCCGCGCGAGCGCGTACCGGTCGGCCTCCGGTTGCGGCTTGAGACCCTCTTTGTCGAGCCGCGCCAAAATGAACCGGTCAATCGGCGTCCGCGGCCAGGCGGCGTCCGCGATCATCGGCAACTCCGGTCGCACCGGCGGCTCATACGACCAATGCCGCGAATATTTCGCCCCCTGTTGAATCCAGCGTTGCAACAGCTCGCGATCCTTCGCAGTGAGCTTCTTGCCCGTGGCGGGCGGAGGCATGAGGACATCGGGGTCGGTCGCCGTCACCCGTTCCCACAGCGCGCTCTTCGCGGGATCGCCGGGAATGACCGCCGCATGACCGCCGAGGTCAGCGACAATTCCAGCAGCGGTATCGAGCCGCAACTCGGCCTTCCGTTCCTGCTCATCCGGGCCGTGGCATTGGAAGCAATTGTTCGAGAGGATCGGGCGGATGTCGCGGTTGAAATCGACCGTCCCGTCAGCGGCAACGGAGTTCGCACCAATCAACAGGGCGGGAACGAGCAACAACCGGAACGACATCGGCACAACTCGCAGGCGGGAGAATCGGGCGGCACGCTCACCATCATACCGCCCGCCGCAACGCATCGCCAATCGTTGATCCGCACCGGTTAGCCGCGACCCTGGTGTGCGTCCCGATTGTGAGTGGATTTCCCCTCCGGCTCCCTCGCCCCCGTCTTCGGGGGAGAGGGTTGGGGTGAGGGGGCGATCGCTTCCAATCGCGTCGATTCACGAAAGTTTGTCTTCGTGGATCGCTTGGAGCGCTCAGCCCCCTCACCCTATCCCTCTCCCTCTCCCCCGAAGACGGGGGAGAGGGGACCGAACTGAAGAGCAGAATCGAGATGCTCACCCGGTCGTCGATTGCACGACCGCCTCGCGCGCGATTCCATCCATGACGAATTGCAACACCATCCCCGGCGTCTGCCACTTCGTCTTGATCAGCCCCAGCGCGACGCCGCCGTCGCCGTCCGGCGACATCGCTGCGGACGTCAGCGTGCCCGCCTCTTGGCCCGTTGACGGATCAAGCAGCGCGACAGGCGTCGCAGGCGGTTCCCCGCGGGCGATGCGCAACCGTCGCAGTTCGCGGTTGGTGTGGCCCATCGCGTCCAGCCGGGCGATCGGTTCCTGGCCGAGGTAGCACCCCTTCGTGAAGCTGATGCACTGCGCCGTTCGCGCGGCCTCCTGCGGCAGGTTCTCGTCGGTGAGATCCACGCCGTACTGCGGAAGGCCGGCGGCGATGCGCAGTGATTGCCAATCGGCGTCGGTGCCGATGACGACGCCATCAGCAGCCGCTTCCCCCCGGAGTTTCTCGATGACCCACGGCAATCCACTGAGCAGGTAGGAACTCCCGCCGAGCCAATCCACTGTCCGCGTGTGGAAATGGGCCATGGTCGCCTGAACAACCCAAGCGGCCGTGGTATTGGGGCCGAGGGTAGCGAGGCGATCCTTCATCGCGTCGACGCGCTCGTACCAATTCATCATCGACGCCAGCGTCTCAACCGCCTGCGGTCCGACGAGATGCAACTCCGCGACTTCCGCCGTGCGGTCGTGCAACTGCACGTCTTCGCGGATGAGGTAGCGGTCGAGATGCGCGATCAAACCCGGAGCGGCCCCCGCGACGGTTTCCAGCCACAGCGAATGCGGCTCGGCGAACACCGTCACATGGCCGACCACGCGGCCCTTCACGTTGCACAGGAACGCCTCGCAACCCTGGCCCGGCACCAGCGACTTGATGTCGTTCGTGCAGAAGTTGTGCAGGAACGTGGCCCGGTCTTTGCCCGTCAGCTCGATGTGCGACCGCGAGAGCACGAAC
>JAWXBB010000259.1:0-16861 GCA_034439795.1 Planctomycetaceae bacterium
CTCCGCAGCCTGCGGATTCTCGAAGGGCAGCAGAAGCCGGGCGCGCTGAAGAACGCCTTGATGGGAATCATCGAGGACATCGAATCCGGCAGCACGCTGTCCGAGGCGATGGCCAAGCAGCCCAAAGCCTTCGACAACCTGTACGTCAACATGGTGAAGGCGGGCGAGGCCGGCGGTGCCTTGGAAGTCATTCTGCAGCGTCTCGCCGAATTCAAGGAACGCGCCCAAAGCCTGAAGCGCAAGGTGCAGGGGGCCATGATCTATCCGTGCGCGGTCATCACCGTCGCCACGTTGATCGTGGGCTTCATCATGTACTACATCATTCCCAAGTTCAAAAAGATCTTCGAGGACTTCGACACCGAGCTCCCCGAAATCACCGTCGCGCTGATCGTGGTCAGCGACGCCGTCGTCAATTACTGGTATCTCGGCCCGGCCATTCCGTTCGGGATCTGGCTGTTTGTCAAGATCGTGAGGAAGAACAAAACCGGCGCGTACATTGTCGACTGGCTGTCCCTGCGGATTCCGTTGCTCGGCCAGATCATCAAAAAGTCGATCGTCGCCCGCACGTGCCGGACGCTCGGCACACTGATCGCCTCGGGCGTGCCGATTCTCGAAGCGTTGAACATCACCCGCGACACGGCCGGCAACCGCGTGTACGTGAATGCCTACGAGCACATTTCGGCGGCGATCCGCGAGGGGGAGACGATGGCGGTGCCCCTCAAGGAGACGCGGACGGTGGACGACATCGTGGTCAACATGGTGGACGTCGGCGAGGAGACCGGCGCGCTCGACAACATGTTGTACAAGGTCGCCGACGTGTACGACGAAGAGGTGTCGGTGCTGGTGGAGGCCCTGGTGAACCTGCTCGAACCGCTGATGGTGGTGATCCTCGGTCTCATCGTGGGCTTCATCGTCATCGCGTTGTTCATGCCCCTCATCAAGCTGCTGAACGATTTGTCGTAACCCCATCGCAACACCGAAGCCCAGGGGTTGCACCCCCTGGGTTTCCCACCCCGCGGGCCACGAACGAAAACACCCCGTCGCCGATCGGGATCGGCCGGCGGAATGCGGACGGACTACTGACCGAGACACCCCGAAGGCCCTTCCCCGGCCGTGAATTTCCCGAGGAGCGAACCGCCATGCGGCCCCATCGAAAACTCTCGTCGCCGCCACCCCGCCGCCCCGGCGGCCGTGGCTTCACGATGATCGAACTCATGGTGGTCATTGTGATCATCGCGATCCTCATCGGCATGCTGCTGCCGGCGATTGGTGGTGTGCAACGCAATGTCCGCAACGCGGCGGTGCAGGCGGAACTCAACCGGATCGCGACGGCGATCGTGGCGTTCAAGACGAAGTACGGCAGCGAACCGCCGAGCACTGTCCGCATTCCAGAAACTGGAGGTGCCAATGGCGCGAACTGGCTGCCTCGCGACCGCGCGATCATCCGTCAACTTTGGCCGCAGTTCAACTTCGCAGCCACTCGGATGATCAACGACGACACCGACACCACCGATGTCATCGGTCTCGAGACGGGAGAGGCGCTCGTCTTCTTCTTGGGCGGCCTTCCGGATGAAGAAACTCCGGGCTCGAAAAGGTTCACCCTGGTGCCGTTCTCCCGCAATCCGCAGGATCCGTTTTCCCGGGCCCCGAACGCCAATCGGGAGAAGTCAGCGTACGACTTTGAATCCGGCCGGCTGGTCGATCTCGACAGCGACGGGTTCCCCGAGTTCCTCGATTCCTATCCCGGGCAGACCAATCCGATCCTCTATTTCAGCTCGTACGATGGCAACGGCTACCGTCTGGCCGACTTTCCGGGCAATCAGGCGACGGTCAACAAGACGATTCCCGTCGGCCCCTACCGTCAGGGGAAACTGGACAACTCGCCCGAGTTCAACAAGGGCACCTTCCAGTTGATCTCGCCGGGACTCGATCACGAATACGGGCCGGGAGGGCCGTATGAGGCCGGTTCCGACACGCCCCTGCCCCCGTGGGATCGCGTGGCACCGGAACCGTTCCCGGTGGATATCCTCGCCGCAGACCGCCGGACCGAGCGCGACAACATCACGAACTTCGGCAACGGGCCGCTGGTGCCGTAATGAGCGAGAACCCGCATCCGTCGGAGGCCGCCACGATGAACCATCAGGCTCAAAGTCGGAAGTCGGAAGTCGGAAGTCGGAAGTGCAAGAAGTTCTTACTTCCGACTTCAGACTTCAGACTTCAGACTTCTTCCCGCCCCGCCTTCACGCTCATCGAGTTGATCGTCGTCATCGGCGTGATCGCGCTGCTGGCGTCGACCAGCCTGCTCGTGATGGGCAACGTGCTGCAATCGGCCCGCGAGAAGGCCACGATGGCCACCATCACCAAGGTCAACGGCATGCTCCAGCAGCGGGCCGAGGCGCTGCAGCGGTATCTCGAAAAACCGGCGAATCTGGCCACCGAGAAGGAGCAGACGCGACAGTTTCTGATCCGTGCCAATGCGGCCTACAACGGCTACCCGCCCGTCCCGCCGTGGACGATCGACAATGCCAGCGACCGCGTCTGGGAGACGCTGACCCGCGCCCGCAAGACGCGCGAAGCCTTCCCGCAGGCGTTCGTCGACATCTGCGGACCCGATCGCGAGCCGGGCACGAGAGCGACGGACGACACCGGGAGCTTGTTCGCCGGTCCGTTCCTGACCAATGGATTCCCCGATATCGGCGAACTCGGCGTCGCTCCCGCGGGGCAAGCCCACGGCGACGTCCTGGCCTTCGTCAAGGCGATCCAGACGCTGAAGGCGCAGATTGTCGGGACCAAGCACACGCCGGAAACCGAGAGCGCCGAACTGCTGTACCTCACGCTCACGGCGGCCGAGGCGTTCGGCGTACCGCCGGTCGGGCAGGACGAGTTCTCTACCTCGGAGGTCAAGGACACGGACGGCGACGGACTGATGGAGTTCGTGGACGCCTGGGGCCGTCCGCTGCGGTTCTACCGCGCGCCGACGCGGCTGCTGCGGTGCGGGGAAGATCTAAACGCGAACGGTTCACTGGATAACGAAGACGGAAACAGCAACGGAGTCCTCGACGCCGGCGAGGATAATGGCCCGGGATATTACTCTAATAATGGCAATCTCGATGTTGAAGACGTTCTGAACGGCATCTACAAGAAAAACAACGCGCTCGATCCGGCGGGGCCGACCTGCGGCCCGGTCACCGACTACGCGCGGCTGATGATCTCCGCGTTGCCCTCGCTGAAGTCGGGTGATGCCACTCTGCAGCGCGACCCGAACGACGCCTTCGGGTTGATCTACAAGTACGTCATCAGGGCGAACGACAACTCCGGCAACCCCCCCACGCAAGCGCTGGAGTTCGATCGCCGCCGGTTCTACGAATACTGGTTCTACACGCCGGACACGTACTCCTCGATGCTGGTCGTTTCGGCGGGGCCCGACGGCATCCTCGGGCTGGACGAGCCGGGCAGCACGCCGACGGGCGCTCCGACGGCCGCAACGCGGATGGGGCACCTCGCCCAACCCACAGCGCTGGGCGACCCGTCGGCCAGTCCGCTCGCCGACAACGTCACGAACCGGCGGCAGTAACGATGAAGACAGCTAAGAGTCGGGAAATGGCTAAGGGCTTAGAGCTAAGGGCTAAGGGCCGGAGGAAGACTATGCGCACCAACACTCTCTCTGGCCCTCAGCCCTTAGCCCTTAGCCCTCGACCCTCCCGCGCCTTCACCCTCATCGAGCTGCTCGTCGTCGTCGTCATCATGCTGGTCCTCACCGCGATCACCGTGGCGACGATCAACATCACCATCGACGGCGACCGGGTGCGGTCGGCGGCCCGGCAGATTCAGTCGTACATCGAAGGGGCCCGCAGCCGGGCCAGCGATGCCAAGGCCCCGCGCGGCGTGCGGTTCATCCTCGACCCCACCGACCCGCGGGTCGTCGCCAGCATGGTCTACATCGCCCCCACTGATCCGTGGTCGGAGGGCACCGTGTTCCTGACCCGCTTCGATGGAAATAACGATTACGTTCCTGACACTTCCGGTCCGCCGCCTTATGACGATTCCGCCTCTGACGTGTGGATGCTCGTGGGCTTCGACGGCGCGCTCAACTCGGCACCATACTCCAATCAGAACCCCGCTCAGGCAACCAATTGGATGGAGCTCTATCAGCGCGGCGTACTGCGGGACGGCAACCGCATTCAGATTCCTGCAGGGACCGGCGCGTGGTATACAGTTGACGTCCAGTACCTGCGGCAGATGGATAACAGCAACACCCCACCCTCGGCGACCAACCGCGTGCGGCTGCTGTTGCAGCAGAAGTATCGCACGCCCGCAGAAACGCCGCCCACGTCGTATGCGGCGTTCTCGGGCAACAAGCCGGTGCGCTATCTCCTCGAACTCACGCCGGGGCCGCTCGCCAATCAGGAGCCGGTGCTGTTCCCCAAGAATGTGGTGGTGCATCTCGACCGCTGCAGCAACGACCCCGACGGCCTGCTCGACAGCGCTGGACGCGCGCCTGGAGACCCGGGTTACACCACCCCCACGCGCAATCCCAGCCTGCGGGGCAACCGGCTGCCGAGTACGTGGAAAATCTCTCACAGCCCGACGTCTCCGCCGGTCTCGACGCCGGCGGACCCGGCGGGGTTCGACTACACGCCCTATTGCGACCTCCTGTTCTCGCCGCGGGGTTCGGTGACGGGGCCGGAGGCGAGCGCCGGGCTGATTCACCTCTACGTTGGTGAGATGAAAGACGCCATCCGCGACCGGGACGACTGGAAGGTCATCGCGCCGGCGGCGGGCCTCAACTGGTCGTTGCCGGAATACCAGGAGGGCATCTCGGCGTCGATGAACCCGACGGACAATCCCGCTCAGCGGGCCGACAAGCTGGTGGTGTCGATCTTCACGCGAACGGGGGCGGTGACCTCGAACCCGCTGTTCGTCAACGGCAACGGCTCCGAGAACGTCGCTCAACGCTTCCGGTACTCCGAAACCGGGGAGGTGGCCGGAAAATGAAACGCATGAAAGCAAGCCTGAAGTCTGAAGTCGGAAGTCGGAAGTTCAGCCTCCGATGCCTTGGTCTTACTTCAGCCTTCCGACTTCCGACTTCCGACTTTCGTTCCGGCACGACGCTCAGCGAAGTGCTGGTCTCGACGCTGGTCATGAGCATCGGCATTGTGTCGCTGGCGACGTTGTTTCCGATTTCGGTGCTGCGGTCAATTCAGGCGTCGCAGCTCACCAACGCCGCGGTCCTGCGGTACAACGCCGAGACGCAGCTCCGCACGGTGCCGGAGATTCTCAACATCGGCACGGAATGGCAGCCGGCGACGGCGTATCAGGCGGGGGACAGCGTGGTCCCGCCGCTCGTCACCCGCCGCAAGACGCCCCCCGCGGTGTTCGTCGCCACGACCAACGCCACGGCCAGCGGCACGGAACCCAGTTGGAACTTCCGCGAAGGGGGACCGACCGACGACGGCACCAACACCGGCCTGTGGAGGACGGTCCGCCTCAAGAACTACGTTGTCGATCCGCTGGGGTATGTGCTCGTCGATCCCAGCGACCCCGTCCCCGCGTTTCGAGGAACCGCTGTCGGAGGCCCCACCGATCTCACGCAGCAGCACTTCGGCAACGTGAATGGGAGGCCGTTCAGCCAGTACATCAACCGCTTCCCGGCGTTCGGGCTGTATCTGCCGAATGCCTCCGCCGCGCAGAACGAGTTCAACGCCGCGGCGCTCTCAATTCTGCCCGACAGTTGGACGAACCAGGCCGAGTCATTGGAGGTGACCTACACCGCCGGCAACACCGACATCCTGCTGGGAGGTGTGGACCCCGTCGAATTGTCGTCGTCGGTTCAGCCTGGCAGCCCGGACTTGGTGCCAGACCGCATTGTGATCTTCGATGACTCGAATCGACGCAGTTTTACGTTCCCCGTGACCGCGGCGGTCACCGGCACGGCGCCCAACGCGCTGGTCAGTTGGTCCGGCATCGCGCTGCCGGGCAATTTCATCCCCGTCAAGGCCCGCGTGGAGTCGCTCGAACGGCGGTACAGCTACGTTCTGTCGGTCCGGCGGGGCACGTCGGGGGTCGCGCACATCGACGTCGTCGTGTTCTTCCGCCGCTCGTACGGCGTGCCCGACGAGCAGGTCTACTCCTGCGTGTTCCGCAAGATCGACCGGGGTGCCGTTGATTCGATGGGCACTCCCGGCGGCCCGGGCACCGTCGGCGTTGACGACAATCAGAATGGCACCGTTGATGACGTCAACGAGCTCGGCTGGGCCACCACGACCGGTGATGTGGATCAGGCCCGCAACTTCTGCATCGTGCAGTACGACTCCGCCTCGGGCCAGAAGCCCTTCTACAAGAAGGGGAGCTACGTCTGCGACATTCACAACCTGCGGTGGTACCGCGTGATCGACGTGACGGAAGACGTGATCCCGCCGTTCTCGATGTCGAATGCCACCCCCTCGGGGTACGAGGCCGATCCCATAGCCGCGGGCATGGACCGGTTCGTGCGGCTGACGCTGGACCAGCCGGTGCTGCAGGACTCGCCGATGGACGTGGCGAACGGCAACCCGTTCACGCCGGTCGTGACGACCGTCGGCGGTGTGGGCGTGATCGGCGGCGCGCTGCTGATGCGCGGCGTGGTGGACGTGTTCCCGCTCAAGGCCCGCGTGCCGTGGGAGGAGTGATGATGGCTATGAGCTTAGAGCTAAGGGCTAAGGGCCGGAATGGGGCTAAGGGCCGGAGGAACACCATGCGCACATCGTCTTTGTCCGGCCCTCAGCCCTCAGCCCTTAGCCCTCAGCGCGGCTTCACCCTCGTCGAGATGCTGGTCTCGGTGGCGCTCGTGCTGCTGATGATGACGCTGTTTGCGCAGGTGTTTCAGATCGCGGGCGGGTCGATCTCCACGCAGCGCGGGATCATGGAAAACGACCAGCGGGCGCGGACCGCGCAGATTCTGATCGCCGGCGACCTCAACAAGCGGACGTTCCGCCGCGTCATTCCGTTCGCGTTCAACGAAGACCCCGGTGCGCCGGAGGCCGACCTGGGCCGTCGCCAGGGCTACGTCTACATCTCCGAGAATGTCGGGGCGAACGACGGCGACGACGTGCTGGCGCTCACGGTCGACGCCCGCATCACCACCGACAGCCCGGACGTGCTGCCGTTCTACGGCCGGGCGCAGGCGCTGTGGCCGGTGTCGCCGCCGGCGACAGGGTTGGGAACATTGCCCCTCACGAGCGACGATCCCGCCCCGCCGGGGCGCGTCCCTTCGTCGGGTCTCCCGGTGCAGTACCGGGACGATTACCACTTCCGCACGAATCCCAACCAGCCCGAGACGGATGACAGCCGGCTGGACTACAACCTGTCGGCGTCATCGCCAGCGGCTGAAGTCGTGTATTTTCTGCGGAACGGCAACCTGTATCGCCGCGTCCTGCTGATGCGGCAGCCCGTCAGCGGCGACACGACGCAAGAGCAGCCGACCGACGCCGCCGACACGCCGTTCTTTACCCGCGCCTACGTCCCCCCGGTGACGAGCGACGACACGAATCCCGCTCCTCGGCAGTATCCGAACGGCTTCGCGACGGCGTTCAATTCCAATAGCGAGGCGATCGCCTGGCCGGCCAATTTCTGGCGGCACTTCGACTACTCGGCGCATCCGGGCGATGTGGTGCTCGTCCCGGGCTCGCCGCCGGAGTACTACTACAACGGCCTGGTGTTCAACGGCACGTCGTCGCTGCTGATGGCGTATTCGGTGCCGATGTTTCCGTACACCGGAACCGCGCCCACGTCATTCCAGGCGCCCCCGGAGATCGCGTATCCCCCGAACCGGTTCGGCTTCAACACGATCAACGCGAGGCCGTTGCTGACGGGTCCGACCCCTCCCCAGGGGGGCTTGCCGCGCGAATACGGCAACACGGGCTGGTGGGTGGGCCGGCCGACGATGGAGGAGACGTCGCACGCGAACTTCGATTACCCGATGCTCACGCACGTCGCGCCATCGGTGCCCGCCGACGCGAATAATGAGATGAACACCGCGTCGACGTGGAACGACACGGCCGGCGGCGCTGCGGACGCGGTGATGGACGCCTACATCGGCGGCTCGTGGCGCGGCGAGGAGCTGCTGCTGACGAACGTCCATGCGTTCGACGTCAAAGTCTGGGATGAGACGACGAATCGGTTCGTGAACATCGGGGACGTCGGCGAAGACACTGACGGCGATCTGGTGTTGGATACCATGCCCGTCAACGAAGACACGAACGGCAACGGGCGGTTGGACTATCCCGATTTCCACCCTCTGTTGAGGCGAAACACCGTCTACGGCCCGAACGGCTTCAACAGCCGCGTGTTCGACACGTGGTATCCGTTCCGCACGGAGGACATCAACGGAGTCAATGGGCTCGACGTCGCGGAGGACACGAACGGCAACGGCATCATCGACGGGTCGGAAACCGACGACGACGGCGACGGCATCGCCGATGGCGCGGAAGACGGCAACGCGAGTACACAGATCGAGGGTCAACTGCTGGATTTCAACGCCGACGGCACGGTGACGTTGAGCGACTCCAACGGCGATGGCCTGGTCGACTTCGGCGAAAACATGCCGCCGTATCGGCCTGTGACCGCGCGGTCGGTGCCCGGCGCGGACGGCAGTTACACGGCCCAAAGCAATCCCACGCGTTATCCGCGGTGGTATCCCAATTCGAGTGCCACCGCTGCGACCTGGTACGAGGTTGGCGATCGCATCTTTCCGTCGATCGATACGGGCGGACAAGCGGTGGCCGGCGACCCGTTCTATTACATTTGCGTCGGCATTCAAGACCCAGACGGTTTTGGCGATCCAATGACGTCCAACCACGACGTCCGCGAACCGACGTGGCAACGGACGGCGGGCCTCAAGACTTACGATGGCGATCTCATCTGGCAGGCGGTCGACAATCGCAAGCCGCTGCGCGCGATTCAGATCACGCTGCGGTTCCTCGATCCGACGACCAGCCAGATGCGGACGTTGACCCTCCAGCATTCGCTGGTGGATTGAAGAAAGGGTCGAGAGTCTAGAGTCGAGAGTCTAGAGCCAGAAAATGCAGATCTGTCTTCGTCTTGTCTGGCTCTAGACTCTCGACTCTCCGCTCTCGACTTTCCCCCACACCCCCCGCGGGCCGAGCGGGAGAAACGAATCATGCAGACATCACTCACGCATCGCCGGGTCCGCCAGTTGGACCGCAAACGCCGCACGCGGCCTCTGAGGAACCCCCTCACCCTCACCCTCTCCCCCGCAGCGGGGGCGAGGGGACCGGAAAAGGGGCGCCGGGTTCGACAGGCGCGCCGGGGCAGCACGCTGATGATCGTCATCGTGCTGCTGGGGCTGCTGGCGGTGTTGGGGGTGTTGTTCTACACCTTCGCGGCGGCCGAGCGGAGCAACGCCGAGTATTACGCCAACGGCGCGAAGGCCGAGGAGGAGCCGGGCCTGCCCGCGGACGTCGTCATGGACTTCGCCTTGCAGCAACTGATCGTGGGGACCGACCCGCGGCTGAAGAACAGCGCCCTGTGGGGCAGCCGGCATTCCATGCTGGCCAACATGCTGGGCGTGAAGAACCACGTCATCGGCGATCTGACGGCGTTCGACGGCACCGGTTTCAACATCATCAGCGACGACGAGGATCTGAACGGCAACGGCATGCTCGATCCGGGCGAAGATCAGGACGGCGACTCGATGCTCGACCCCAGTTCCGGCGTGCCCAAGGTCGATCAGGACTTCGATCCCGCGACGATCGAAAACTTTCCGTCGCTGAGCGTCAATTCGCCGCTGAGCATCAATCAGTCTCCCGCGGCCAACGACCTGATCGAGAATCCGAACCTCGATTCGCGGCCGCAGCCCGACGTCGGCTACACCTATCCCGACATCAACAACCTGTTCCTGGCGCACGTGGGCTGGGTCCGCGACCGGAATTCGGGCAGCGTGCGGCGGGTGATTATTCCGTCGTTCCATCGCCCGCAGCTCAACCGTACGGGCAGCGCCGGGGGCACGGCGGTGCCCGAACCGCTGTGGGAGGACCGCAACTACAACGGCGTGCTCGACGGCGGCGAAGACCTGAACGGCAACGGCGTGCTCGACCCCGACCCGGTCGACCCCGATCCGGCGACCAAATACACTCTCGATCCGTTCAAGAACCGGTCCCTGCGGCCGCATCCGGGGCATCTGTACGTCCCGCCCAGCCAGCAGGGCGCCACCAAGGTGTCGCGATACGTCTATGATCCCGCCACGGCGGCCGCGGCGACGGTGTTCGGCGACGGCAAGCGCGTGTTCCCGTTCTTCCCGATGTATCCCGGTTACAATCCCGCGTCGGGCGGCACCGACGTCACCTACGCCGGTGCCTCCCCGCGCCCCGCCGATTGGATCGGTCATCAGGGTGTCTGGAGCCCACCCGCTCCCACCGGTGCGCCCGCCACGATCAACGATTACCAGTACGACGCCGACAACGACGGCGACGGCATCCGCGAGGGAATCTGGCTCGACCTCGACTACCCGGTGCAGGAACTCTCCGACGGCACGACGTTCCTCCCGATGTTCTCGATCACCGTCCTCGACCAGAACGGCCTGTTCGACCTGAACTCGCACGGCAACATTCAGGAGTTGCTGTTCACGTATCCGAACACGCCGTTCGCCACGTCCGCCACACAGCCCTTTGGCTGGAATACGGCCAAGGTTCCGCCGCGGCAGGAGTTCATTTCGGCCTCCAATCTGGGCATGCACGCCGGCGAGGTGAACCCGGCGTGGGGCCTCACCGGGCGGCCGGGGACGGGGCTGGAGGTGACGACGGGCAACATGGGAACCGTCTTCAGCCAGTACCAGTTGTTCTACAACAACCCGCCCAACGATTCGTCGACCATCATGCCGACGACCGACCAGCAAAAGCGCAAGGCGTGGCAGGAGGTCGCCAACATGGAGCTGGCGTTCCTCAAGATGGGCCGCCCGCAGATCAATTCCGGGTCGGGCTCGCTCGACGACCTGTTCCCCGGCGTGTACGGCGAAGAGCACCTGATCGCGCAGAACCTGGGCTCGGCCGGCAGCCGCGATCCGCGCTTGTACCCGCATCCCGGCACCAGCGTCATCGACGACAACAACGACCTCAACGAGGGGATGGTCACGCCCCCGGAATTTGATCCTCTCACGCTCACTTGGCTCCACGTCGAACAGCCGTTCGACGCGCTTGGCATCGGTTCGGTCCTCGGCACCAACGGCACCGACCCGAAGGCGCTCGACCGTCGCAATCCGCCGGCGCTGAGCAACCGCGTCCGTTGGCCGCGGTACGAAAGCTATGCCAGTAACGGCAACGTGTTCTGGGGCTATAACAGTGGCTCCAACAACATTGTTTCCGGCAATCTGATGACGTTTACAACGATGGGAGCGGGGGCAACCTCAAATCCCTACGGGCTGTTCGACGATCCCAGCGAACTGACGCTGTATGCCAACGACCAGCGCGACGTCGACGATCCGCTGGGCGCCGCCGATGCGGCATTCCTGGCGATGTCGAACACCGACATCACCAACCTGGGCATCACGTCGCGGTTGCAGGATCTGGTGAAATTCAACTTCTCGACGGACCCCAGCACCAACCTGCGCGGCGAAGAGATCCGCAAGCGGTTCACCACGAACTCGAACGACCGCAAGAGTTACGCCGTCCCCCGGCAGACCGGAACGGACGGCCGCTTCTGGGAATGGACCGACGACAACGGTCGCGACTTGTCGCAAATCAATGCCAACCAGCAAAACAACGTGAAGCTGCGGTTCCCGCCGACGTTCGGCACTTCGGGCTCGGCCATTCCCCGGTATCAGATCTACGGGCCGTCGACGACTCCGCCGAATTCTGCCGATCCGTTCCGCCCCGCGGTGCGGTTTCTGTTGCAGGCCACGCGCGAGGACCTGCAGGTCACGAAGCAGTATCAGCAGCGGCTGTCGGTCAACCAGTTGTTGATCTACAACAACCAGACGAACAAGCTGGAATACCGCGAGCTTACGCCGCACCCGCTCGACCCCGGCGCCACCCCCATCGTGGCGACCACCGTTTATCCGCCGAACACCGATGTGCAGCGGGAATTCTGGGCCCGCAAAGACCGCCAGCAGATGGCCCGCGACGTCTACGTCCTGCTGTACACGCTGGGACAGGGGCCGGACGGAGCGTCGGCGAACAATCCCACTCGGACCGGCTGGATGACCGGAGGGAACAAATACACCGATCAGCAACTGGAGCAGATGGCGCGGTTCGCCGTCAATCTGGTCGACGCTCAGGATCGCGACAACGTGATCACGCGGTTCGAGTACGACGTCGATCTGTCCAACGGCTGGAATCTCGACGACAACCCGTATACCACCACCGACGCGGGCAGCCCCACCGACCGGGCGGAGGTCTGGGGCCTGGAGCGGATGGAGTTGACGTTCAACGAAGCGCTGGTCATCCAGGCCTTGCAGAACGGCCCGGTGGGAAGTGGCACGGACTACCTGAGCACCGAGCACGACGACTCCAACGAACGCCACTTCCTCGCCCTCGAGCTCCGCAATGTCGCCCCGTACAACGTCGCCTTCAGCAACAAGGAGAACTGGCAGATCGTCATGACCCAATGGGAGCCCGGCGATGCGGGCTATGACACCTCTATGCATCCCCCGCGCGAACGGCGGCTGTCGCTCCGCCGAAACGCCGGGCAGGTGCCGCGGGCCGGGTTTTACACGCTGTTCAGCACGGACCGGAACGAACCCGTGTCCAGTCCCATGGTCAGTCCCTCGGCGTTCCAGGTCGATGCCAGCGGAGGCAGCAACACCGCGTGGATTGCCCCCCGCAACGAAGCCGTCTTCCTGCCGCCAGCGGGTAGCAGCGGCAACCATATCGACCTGGTCGAAAACACGGCGACGAACGGCAGCGGGTTCCGGTTGACCGACGGGCAGGCGACGCCGAGCGTTCTCAATACGACTTTGGGCGCCGGAGCCATGCTGCAGGGCCCGACGGGTTCCAACTCGTACGTGCTGTCCGACACGGCCCGCGATGTGCGGTTCATTCTGCGCCGGCGCGCGCATCCGACCCGCAGCAGTCCCTATATCGCCTCGAATACGGTTGCGGACGACGCCGCCTACGAGCGGGACAATCCGTTTGTGGAAGTCGACCGCCTGGTGTTCGGGCCGATGAAGACGTTCAATCCGATGACGGCCGGCAGCGCTCCCGCAACGATTGAGGACGAACTCGACAATCTTGTGAGCCAGGAGCGTCCCGAACCGCTGTCTGCTGAACTGGACCCCAACAACGCAGCGAGCGGACCCATCTACAATACGCTCGATTCTCAAGCCGGGGCGGAGAACAGCACGGTCGATTTGACGGAGTCGGAGTTCGACTACTGGCAGGCGCATTTCGACCGGGCGTTCACTTCGGTGGGGGACTTGCTGCTGATTCCCGTCGTCGGGCCTCCGCCCTATGACAATGACACTTCTGACACCGATCCGAATCCGTGGGACGATCCGATGACCACGTCGATGCCCCGCGACTCGGGGTACACCCGCTACGTCGAACAGATGTGGTTGCCCCCCACCGAGCAGTACGACAAGCCCCCTTTGCCCGCCTCGGCGGACAACTACTACCGTCAATATGCCAAGAACGCGCTGGGCCTGTTCGCCGTGCCCAACCATCCCACGCTGGGAGATACGGACCCGACGAATAAGCTGGACCCCGTCGACAACCGCTGGCATCGCGTGCTGGAATTCCTGGAGGTTCCCACGCGGCAGAACCGCAACTTGGGCCTCGGCAGCGAATTTGACATCGCCCGCGTGCCGGGCCGGATCAACCTCAACACCATCCGCCATGCCGAGGTGCTCGGCGGCTGGATCGACGACGAGCGCGTCGCCGACCTCAATCTCGTCCATCCCGATACGGGCACGTCGATCACCGCCTCCAACTTCCCCAAACTGCTCGACGCATTTGAAGGGACGGCAATGCCCCCCCGCGACTGGTTCGTGGAGCTCCAGCGGAGCCGCGATCCGTTCGACCCCTTCTGGGCGATGCAGCCGGACGAGGACACGAACATGAACGGCACCTTCGAGATCGCCACCGAAGACGCCAACGGCAACGGCGTGTTCGATCGCCCGCAGGAACTGTCATTGCCGGGCCTGCCGGTCGATGCCGCCGTGGAGGACGGCCGGCCGTTTCGCAGCCTCTCGTTTACCCAGGCGGGCAACAAGAGCGTTCACCACACGCTGTTGCGGTCGCTGCCGCTCGATATCAACGCCACCACGCCGCCCACCAGCAACCGGCATCTCTTCGAGGTGGGCACGTCGGCCGAGCATGTGTCGACCACCGCGAACATCGACCCGATCCTCCGTCAACGCATCCTGTCCAAAATGTGGAACAACACGACCACCCGCAGCAATTCGTTCGTGGTGTTCATCTCCGCGAAGCTGTTCCGGGCGCACGTCGATTCGGCCACCGGGGCCGTGCAGGTCGGCGGGCCGCTCCGCGAATACACCAGCGGGGTCGACGTCACGCCCGAGCTGCCGGAATACCGCGGCGTGTTCGTGGTGGACCGCTCCGACCTGGAAGCCGCCGGGCAATCGGGCGGTGGCGGCCTGACCTCGTTCCGGCCGTTCGTGAAGTACCGCAAGATTCTGCAGGAGTAGCGGGAGGGCTGAGGGTCGAGAGCTAAGGGCTAAGGGCCGGAGAAACAGGAAGCCGCGGGGTTCTTGGATTTTGTCCCCTCTCCCGGCGCTTCGCTGGGAGAGGGTTAGGGTGAGGGTGCCTTTCGGACTTCGAGCGGTATGGATTGCAAGACCTTCTCGCGAACAGCCTCAAGCACCCTCACCCCCAACCCCTCTCCCAGCGAAGCGCCGGGCGAGGGGGGCAAGAAGCCGCGTGACAGCCGTCCCGCGGTGAACAACCCTGCCGGGTGAAACGCAGCCCGCGGAAAAATCGTCACAACGGGATTTTGTCAGAGATTTTTGCAGACAGGTTCACGCCGGACGTTGAATGCGAGCCAGGTCCGGCGTTGAAAGACTTAGACATGCCTGTGGGACACAGCCGGAGCCAAATCCGGGCGTGCCGTCGGAATCTTCGGATTCCTCCGAACTCGGCAGGCGGTTTGCTAAGAAACGAGGAATCCCGCGGTTTTGCTGTGACAAGTCGGCCCGGCTTGGCATAATGAAGCGGCAGAATGCTGCACATCGACCGAATTTCCGTCACCTGTGCGGTGCCGGTGCTGAACGACGTTTAACGGAACACGAATCCAATCCTGTCCCTGGACGCGGGTGGGCAACCAACCCGTCGGAGTGCAAGGGGCCAACAGCACTTCCGGTTCAATTCATTTCCTTGCCGCCTTGGTTGTCGGCGTCAGTGCTCCCGAGAGGAAAACCATGCAACGCTCGAGTTCCCCGTCCCTCCGGAAGCTGCGTCGCGGCTTCACGCTGATCGAACTGCTGGTGGTGATTTCGATCATCGCCGTGCTGATCTCGCTGATTGCCCCCGCGGTGCAAACCGCCCGGCGCTCCGCGCGAAACCTGGAGTGCATCAACAACCTGAAGAACCTGGCGCTCGCCGTGCATAACTTCGCGTCGGCCAACGGCAGCCAACTTCCCCCGTTCGATTCGGCGATCTACTCCGACACCGACGCCAGCGGCACGCTCGACGTTGCCGAAATCATCAACGCCCCCGGCTACGGCTGGCCGGTCGCCTTGCTGCAGTTCCTGGACCGCTCTGATATGCAACGCGTGTTCGACGATGCCAAGCAGGGCATCGGTGCAACCGGAAACACGCCATCAACCACGCCGACTTGGTACGTGCCGTTGACGAGCAATGTCAGCGCGACTCAGATCAGCATCGCCAACAATCCCCAACTCAACACGTGGCTCAAAGTCCTCACCTGCCCCGAGGACCAGAACAACCACAAGCAGCCGCTCGGCCTCAGCTATGTGGCGAACGTCGGTTATGTGGCTCAGGCCAGTTGGGGCGCTGACAACCCGTACAGCGGCTCGATCATGCGTCGGGTCGACATCGACTGGGACAACGGCGGCAGCGCTTCGCAACTAGACGCCCGCATCGCCAAGGCGAGCGGCGTGTTCTACCGCCGGGTGAACGGCGTCGCCGGCGAGAATTCCTCCACCACGCTGGACGACATCTCGCAGGGGGACGGCCTCGGGCAGACGCTGTTGTTCGCCGAGAATCTGCAGGCGGGCAGCTTCATCAGCCGCGACGCCGACTTCACGACGTTCAGCATTCCGATCGGCGCGGGCAGCGTCGGGTCTCCCCCGTCCGGCACTGCTGGAACCAGCGGCGCCATCGGCTCTGGTTCCGGCTTGGAGCTGGCGATTGGGACTTCCGGTTACTCGCTGTGCGTGGCCAGTCCCTGCACGCAGGCGAACCAGAACGGTGCGATTCAGAGCTATCCCTCCTCCGGTCAAGGCAGCCGGCCCCGGCCGAGCTCCAGCCACGCCGGCACGATCAACACGGCCTTTACCGACGGTGCCGCCCGCGGGATCAACCAACTGATCGACTCGTCGGTCTTCGCTAGGCTGATGACCGTCGACGGTCAACGCAGGGGACAACCGATTGTCAACCAGAGCGATTACTTGAACTAATCGCGGTCACTTGAACATCGTTGACAACGCGCGGAAGCCCAGGGATTGCGATCCCTGGGCTTCTGTCGTTTTGTGCGGGGCAGAAGATCCGACGGGGTGGGACTTGGGTCCAGACGTCAAATGGTGGCCGCAGAATTCGATGATTTGGATCGTCGGGCTTCAGCCCCGAAGGGGCGGCAGATCGTAGCCCCAGGCGTGACAACATTTCCGAAGTGCGCGTTTAACGTCTGTGCATGCAAAGAGTTCGCGTCCATACTGGCTCCTGGAAGGGTGTGA
>JAWXBB010000260.1:0-8946 GCA_034439795.1 Planctomycetaceae bacterium
GCCCGATGCACCGCGCCGGACGTGACCATGCCAAACGCGCGCTGCTGGAATTCATCCAGGGCCTGCGTCTCCACGGCAACATCCGCCGCGCGACGGGCCTGGTCGAATTGGGCCAGCAGCGTCTTGCGTTCATCGAGCCGATGGGACGACACGCCGTCGGGCAGACGCAGATTCGCCAGCCCCGGTCCGGTCGGGCGGAACGGACCATGCTCGTGGCCCATGTAGCGCGGCACTTCCGGGTCGTCCGTTTCCGGCACCACCCGCAGGTCGTTGAGGTTGACGTAGGGAGGCATGTCGGCCGCATCATCGCTGCGAAGCCGGCTCACCACCGAACCGAAGACCGGCCATTTCTCACCGGCCCGGATTTCCCCGGTGCGCGCCGACGGATAACCGCTCAATAGTTCGTAGGGATCGTGCCGACCCAGGAACTTGATCCCGCGGATGACCGACAGCTTGTCGGCAATTTGCGCCTGGAGTGGCAGGTGCTCGCAGAAGTCCAGGCCCTGAACTCTGGTTCGGATCGTGCCGAACTCTCCGCGGAATTCCACGGGGGCGTCCGGCTTGGGGTCGTACATGTCGATATGGCTCGGCCCCCCCGGCAGGCACACCATGATGACCGACTTCGCCGGCGCTGCGGAACGCTTCCCCGCGCGGGCCTCCAGCCGAAGCACGTCGGCCAGGGTTAAGCCACCCAGCCCCAATGCGCCGATCTGCAAAGCCTCGCGGCGGTTCAGGCCCTGACGCAACATGCCGCTCACCCCGAAAACATTCACTTCCGTTGATGGATTACAACTCAGCGTCCTCTGCGATGCAATAGAGATGTTTTTTCCCTCGCAGGAACAGTTCTCGTCCGACGAGGGCGGCGGACGCTGCGAATTCTTCGTCGAGGATGTTGATGGCCAAAACCTTCGGCTGGTCGTCGTGACTCATGACGATCGTCTTGCCATCGAGATCGGTCACGTAGACTCGCCCGCCTCCCGCAACGGGCGACGCATAGATGTTCCCCATGCTGCCGAGACGGATCGCACCGGGCTTGTCGGCACCCGTCACGGCGTCGACGCGCGACAGAATTCCCTGATAGTGCGTCAGGAAATAGAGCGCGTCTCCGTACAGCAACGGCGACGGCACGTAGGGCGTGCCTCGGCTGCGGGTCCACGCGATGCGATCGCTTCCCGTAATGTCGCCTTTGGCGCGATCGAGGCGGATCGCGAGAAAGGCCTTCTTCTCGTAGCTGCTCCCCGCGAACAGCATCCCCTCAGCGGCAACGGGAGTCGCGACGATGTTCGACGACAGCCCGCCGCATTCCCAGAGCACTGTTCCCGTCGCCGGGGCATAAGCCCTTACCCGGTTGGTGCCGGCGACGATCAGCATCGGCTGGCCGTCGTTCTCGACCACGATCGGCGAGGACCAGGAGGTCTCTTCGTCCCGTTCGACTTTCCAGCGCTGTTGGCCGGTCCGTTTGTCGAAGGCCGCGACGAAGCACGGGCCGTCGTGGTCCCAGTTGACGAACACCAGGTCGCCGTGGAGGACGGGGGACGCGCTCTCGCCGTGGCCGTGCTTGGTCTGCATCTCACCGAATTGCTTCTGCCACTTCAGTTCGCCATTCATCCCGAGGCAGTACAAGCCGTGCGAGCCAAAGAACGCGAAGACGTGTTCGCCGTCCGTCAACGCCGAATTCGATGCCAGGCTGCCCGTGTAGTGCCCTCCTTCGTGCGGCAGCTTCTGATGGACGGACTTCTGCCAGAGAATCTTCCCGTCGCGCCGATTGACAGCGAGAACCACGAACTCGTGCCGCTGTGTCACCGGCACGCCGTCGTGCGTTCCCGGAGCCGTGCTGTGTTTCGGTGGCAGTTTCTCGCCCATTGGCACGGCCGTCGTCAGGAAGATGCGGTCCCCCCACACAATCGGCGTCGAATGTCCTTTGCCCGGCAGAGCTGTCTTCCAGCGAACGTTCTTCGTCTCGCTCCATTCGACGGGGGGATCGGCCTGCGGCGCGGCCCCGGTCCCCAACGGCCCCCGCCACTGCGGCCAGTTTTCGTCCGCCGCTCGAACTTCAATCATCCCCAGCAACAGCCATCCCCACCCCAGCACGAAGAAACTCAGTTTGTGGAACGGTATTCGGTTCATCGTGGGGAAACTCCATCGGCGGCATCCATCGTTCGACACGGCGATCATACGCCGATCGTTCGGTCTCCATGGGAGGATTCGTCAAGCGTTGAGAATAAACCGACCAGCTCGGCATCCCTCACGATCAGCGTCTCGGAAGGTCGCCAGAAATGACGACGGGGTGGGAATCTGTTGGGGGATGCCGTTTGATTCTGGGTGGATTCTTGCTCTGGCCCCCTCGCCCCCGTCATCGGGGGAGAGGGTCGGGGTGAGGGGGCGAGCGCTCACTGCCGCGTCCCAGACCAACCCGAAGCGTAAGCGAGGACGAGCGCTCATTCCGGCCCAGTGACCCGGACGCTTGAGCGTCCGGGTCACTCATCGCCCTGGGAAGCGCTCGGCCCCTCACCCTTCCCTCGCCCCCGAAGACGGGGGAGAGGGGACTGTGCACAACGGTTCCGCCGGTGCGTGTCCCAAGACGAGTTCTTCCCGAGATTGACCTGGACGAGCCTCACGCCGGCTTCCATCAGCCGGGAAGCCATCAAGAGCGACAGGCCGAGCTTGTTCCGACCGTAACGATCGAGCGTGGCGTCGTCGGCCTGCTCGACTTCCAACGCCGGTCGCGGTCTTCGGATCGGCCAGAATCGAGATCGCCTGCTGCCGGTTCCGGTCGAGCTTCAACAGTTCGGCCTGGCGTTCCAGCGTGCGTTGCTGGCGTTCGATTGCGGCGAGCAGGCTGATGCGACCGTTCAACCGTCGCGATGGACGCAAACGGCGACTTCGTCATCACAGGGACGTGCGGCCAGGATCGCAGCGGAAACGGAGTGGACGCCCAGGGGGACAACGAGCCATCACTCGCAGGGATCGCCAACACCGGTTTTGCGCCCAAATTTGCGGCAAATCCCGCCAGCGCAAATCTTCCGGAAAAAACGGCTGTAAGGAAGAAAGGGGGTTGATTTGCGTGAAACGGAGAGTTAGCGTGCCTGTACATTAGACAACGATCTGCAACGCCGAGGGGCCCGCTCTACGGGGATCGTGATCGGCGGTTGTTCTCAACTTGGTTTCGCATTCGGGATGCCCACCATGAAGCGCTCTTCCTGGCTCAATTCGCTGCGCGCCGGCCTGCTCCCCGTTCGGCCCCCCCGCGTTCGCCGCCGCCGGCACGCCGGTCGCCGCGATCATTGGGTGGCCGAAGTCCGGGAGCTGGAACGGCGGATTCTGCTGACGGCCGATCTGACACATTATGCATTCTCCGGAATCCCGAACGGGGGAGCCGACTCCTGGGATGACAGCATCGTCATTTCCACCGTGACGGGAACGCATAAATCTGCGACCTCGTTCAGCACCGCCCAAAACATCTTCGTCGATATTGGCTGGCTGAATGCCGGAGATACGTCTTCGGGCAGCTCGTACCTGACCGAGTTGAGGCTGGATGGCGTGCAGGTCTCCGGTGCTAATTACAATAGCGGTCCACACAATTCCGGCTCCGGTTCCTTGGTCACGGACATCAACCTGGGGACTCTCAGTGCAGGAATGCACACGCTCACACTGAATGTGGACCACACCAACGTCGTTGCGGAAAACAACAGCGCCAACAACTCCCGCACGCGGACGTTTCTGGTGGAGGCCGGGGGGGCCACCCATGACTATGGCGACGCGCCCACCGCCGCTCAATCGGGTCTTAGCGCCAGCTATCCGACGCTGCTGGCAGATGGCGGCGCGAGGCACGGCGTCCGGGCCGGCTTTCAGCTCGGCGTCCTCAAGGATCTCGATGCCAACGGTCGCCCGACCGCAACCGCGGTCGGCGACGACGCACTCGGTGCGACGGACGATGAGGACGGAGTCAGTTTCGACGGTCCCTTCACGTTTGGCCAATCCGGCTCCTTCAATGTCAGCCTGACCAACACCGCAGGAGCGTCGAATCCGCACCTCGACGTCTGGATCGACTTCAACCGGGACGGCGACTGGAACGACGTCGAAGAACAGATCTATTCGCAGAACATTGCCGGCGCTACTGCCGTCAACTTCACGACGCCCGGCAGCGCTGCTCCTGGATACACTTATGCCCGTTTCCGTCTCTACGACGGAACGGCGGCTCTCACACCGGGCGGTACTGCCGCCGACGGCGAGGTCGAAGACTATCGCATTCAGATCGTGGAGCCGGGGCAGTGGATTGAACAGGGCCCCAATGCGACGCAGAATGCCCAGATCCGGAACGTCGCGCCGGATAACCGAGTGACAGGGGCGATTCAGGCAGTCCTCGCACATCCGACGAATCCGAATGTCTTGTACGTTGGGTCGGTGAACGGCGGGATCTGGAAAACCACCAATGCAACCGCCGCCAATCCGACGTGGACGCCACAAACGGATTTTCTCGGCTCGCTCTCGATCGGGGCGATGGCCTTTGATCCCACCGACGCCGCGCGGGACACGCTTGTCGCGGGAACGGGACTGTTCAGCAGTTTCGGGAGCATTGGCGGGACGAACGGTGCCGTCTATCTGACGACGAATGGCGGCGCCACCTGGACCAATCCCGGCAGTAGCGGTCTTGCCAACCAGAACGTTTCCGGAATCGCCGTCCGCGGAAATACCATCGTGGTGTCGTCCTCGCATTATGGCACATCCGGACCGCTGAGCTTCGGAGGCTTGTTTCGCAGCACCAATGGCGGCGCATCATTTACGGGGATCACCAGCTCCGATCTGGTTGTCGGCGATGACGTTCACGATCTCATTGTTGATCCCTCCGATCCGACGGGGCAGCGGCTCTACGCCGCCGCTCGCGCGAAGGGCGTCTATCGCTCCGATGATTTCGGCCAGACCTGGACCAAAATTACGGGGTCCGGGATCAACGCCGCGATGAACACGCTGCTGACAAACTCGACCAACGACAACATTGAAATGGCCGTCCATCCCACCACGGGCCGGCTGTACGTCGTCATTTCGCTGCGCTCGCAGCCCCGCGGGATCTTTTACACCAACAGCGGCGCATCGGGATCGCCCACATGGACGGAAATGGACGTTCCCGTCCTGCCGCTCGCGCCCGCCGTGGCGCTCACGAACGCCTCCAATGCAACGCCCATTGTGATCACCGCGACCAACCACGGCCTGGTGACTGACAATTATGTCGTGATCAGCGGCGTGACGGGGAACACCGCCGCCAATGGCTCATTTCAGATCACGCGGATCGACGCCAACAGTTTTTCCCTGAACGGGAGCGCCGGCAACGGCGCGTATGCCGGGGGGGGAACCTGGACCAAGGTCGCCAGTCCGAATCCCCGCGCAAAGGATCCCTCCGAGCACGAAACCGGCGGACAGGGCTATCTCCATTTCTCCGTCGCCGTCAGCCCCGCCAATGAAGACCTCGTGTACATCGGCGGAGACCGACAAGAATTCGGCGGCGGCATCGGTGACACGGACTTCAACGGGGCGATCTTCCGCGGCAACGCTGCCATCGCCCGTAATCCGTCCTTGGCTCCCTCCCCCCAGTGGGATCACCTGACGCACGACATGATCTCAAGCGACCCGGCCGGTGGCACCGCGAGCGGGAGCGCGCCGCACGCGGACTCGCGCGACATGACCTTTGACGCCAGCGGCAACCTGCTCGAAGTTGACGACGGCGGAATCTTCAAACGGACGAGTCCCCACTCCAATGCCGGGGACTGGTTCTCGCTCGCCGGCAACCTCGGTGTCACGGAGTTCCACGACATTGCCTACGACGGCGTGTCCAACGTCCTGTTCGGGGGAACTCAGGATAACGGCGTGCATTTGCAGTCTGTCGAAGGCAACTCCGTCTGGGATCATTTCAGCAAGGGGGACGGCGGCGACGTGGAAGTCGACGACGCGTCTCTCGCCGGCAGCAATCAGTCCATCCGCTACAGCAGCAACCAGAATCTCGGCAGTTTTCTGCGTTCGACCTGGGACGCCGCTGGTCGCCTCCTCAGCGCAGTGACTCCCGCGCGGACGGTAACGAGTGGCCCGACATTCTCCGCCGCCTTTCGAACGCCTTTGGAATTGAACGCCATCGACCCCACTCGATTGATTATTCAGGGCAGCAATGCGGTTTATGAATCGCTCAATCAGGCCAACAGCATGGCGTCGGTGGGCACCGGCTTTGGCACCACCAGCATTACGCAGAATGCCATCGCGTACGGCGGTCGCAAAAATAGCGTCAACAACGCCGACGTCCTCTGGGTCGCCGGCGGCTCCACCGTCTACAACCGCACGTCGGGCACTGGTTCGGTCGCCGCCACCGCGGCGATGTCGGGCGCGTCCACCATTCGCGACCTGACCATCGACCCCGACGACTGGGCTGCGGCTTATGCCGTCGACAACGATCAGGTCTTCAGCACGACCAACACTGGCGCATCGTGGGCGAATGTCACCGGAAACTTGTTGTCGCTCGTCAGCGATATTCGCTCCGTTGTCTACGTCGCCACGGCCGCCGTTGACGCTCTGCTCGTCGGGACCAACCTCGGTGTCTTCGCGGCCAATGCCGCCACACTTGGAGTGTCGACCACGTGGGCCCGGCTCGGCGAGAATCTGCCCAACGCGCTCGTCTATGACATGGATTACGACGCCACCGACAATGTCCTCGTCGCCGGCACGCTCGGCCGTGGGGCCTGGACGATCGACAACATTTCGCAGCTCGTGCAGGACGCGTTCATTCCGCCCACAGTCCGCACGTCGGACGACGGCCAAACCGCCTTCACCACCACCGGCGCATGGAACTCGCATAGTTTGGCCGGCCGCGGCTCTGATCTGCGGTACCTGAATCCGACCGCGCCGGCGGGCACGGCGACGTGGGCGTTCAACGGCCTCCAAGCCGGCCAGTACCGCGTCTCGGCGACGTGGCCGACCGGCCTCGGGGCGGCGGCGGCCACCAATGCGCCGTTCACGGTCAAGGAGACGCTCGCCGGGCCGGTGCTGCGGGCGAAGGCGATCAATGAGAATGTGCCGCCCAACGATCTCACCGACGCCGGGTCGCTGTGGGAGGATCTCGGCGTCGTCACGATCCACGGGAACTCGCTGTTCGTGCAGTTGACCAACGTCGGGGCCGAGACTTGGGTCGTGGCCGACGCGATCCGCATCGAACGGATCATGGCCGTGCCGTCCGCCCCAGAGATCGCCGTGATGCAGGGGACGGCCGCCATTTCCGACGGCGGCCTGTTCGACTTCGGCACGACCACCGCCGGCACGCCGCTGCTGAGGACGTTCACGATCCACAACGTCGGCAACACGAACCTCATCCTGCAGCCGGCGACGCCGCCCAGTGGGTTCAGCATCACGACGAACTTCACCGTCAATCAAAGCGTGACCCCCGGCGCGAGCGCCCTGTTGACCGTGCAACTTGACGCCGTCGCGGCCGGATCATTCACCGGGATGCTGTCGTTCGGAACCAACGACAACGACAGCGACAACATCGGCGAGGACGAAAGCCCGTTCGACGTGTTCCTCACCGGCACCGTGGCCGCCGCCGGCGGTCTGCCGCTGATCGTCGACGACGGCGACGGCGGCTTCTCGACGACCGGGTCGTGGGCGACCTCCACCACCTCCGGCGGCCGGGGGAACGACCTGCGGTATCTGAATCCGTCCTCGCCGGCGGGGACGGCGACGTGGTCGTTCAGCGGGTTGACCGCCGGCCGATACCGCGTCTCGGCAACCTGGCCGACGGGCCTCGGCGCGGCGGCGGCGACCAACGCCCCGTTCACGATCCGCGCGACGGCCGGCGGACCGGCGCTGCACACGATCGCGATCAACGAGAACGCGGCCCCCAGCGACTTCCCCGATGCCGGATCGCAGTGGGAGGATCTGGCGTCCATGGTTTCCGTCTCGGGGACCACATTGGTCGTCGAGCTGACCAACGTCGGAGCCGAAACCTGGGTCGTGGCCGACGCGATCCGCATCGAACGGGTCGGCGCCCTGCCGGCGGTCCCCGAGATCGTCGTCCAGGACGGCGCGACCGCGCTCGCGGACGGCGTCAGTTCGGTCAGCTTCGGCAACGCCACGGTCGGCACGCCGGTGTCGAAGACGTTCACGATCTACAACACGGGGGCCACGACGCTGACGCTGCAGCCGGCCACCGCGCCCCCAGGGTTCACCGTCACCACGAACTTCACGGCCAACCAGGCGGTCGCCCCCGGCGCGAGCGCCCTGCTGACCGTGCGGCTCGACGCGACGTCCGCCGGATCGTTCACGGGACAACTGTCGTTCGCCACCGACGACGGCGACGAGAACCCGTTCAACTTTACGATCAGTGGCGAAGTCTTCGCCCCCGGCGCCGCGCCGGTGATCGTCGACGACGGCGACAGCGCGTTCACCCTCGTCAGCGGCAACTGGGAGACGTGGACCGCCAGCGGCCGCGGCGGCGATCTGCGGTACATCCACAGCGTCGGCCAGCCGAACTGGCCGAGCAACGCCAGCGCCACCACCGGCGTGGTCCGCTGGTCGTTCACCGGGTTGACCGCCGGCCAGTACCGCGTGTCGGCGACCTGGCCCGACCCCGACGGCACCAGCGGCCGGGCCACGAATGCGCCGTACCGCATCCTCGACGCCGTTGGCGGCGCGCAACTGGCCAGCGCCCCGCGCGATCAGAACCTGGCCCCCGACGACCGCACCGACCAGGGCTCGAAGTGGGAGGACCTGGCGACGGTCAACATCACGGTCGCCGGCATCCTCATCGTCGAACTCGGCAACGGCAACCATTACGTCCTGGCCGACGCCATCCGCATCGAACGCCTCGGACCCCCGGCCGACACGAGCGCCGACAGCGCTAGCGGTGACAGCGGCGTCTCGCTGGCCAGCGGTGACACGGCCCTGACCGCGGGCACCATCACCACCACCGCC
>JAWXBB010000261.1:0-19793 GCA_034439795.1 Planctomycetaceae bacterium
ACCTGATTGAATCGATCGGCGACTCGTCCGCGACATTGTCGGTCAACCGGCCGGTCACGGTGACGGTGTCGGAGCCTGCGGAAGAGCTTCTCACGTCGGCCGCGCCGGTGATCGCGGAGAGCGCGACATCGCCTCAGCCGTCGTCGATTCCCGTCGGCAGCGAACCGGCCCTGAACAGCGGCAATGAGGACACTACTGCGTGGACCTCCACCGACCCGACGCGCCGCGGTCCGGTCCGGTCGCAGACCGCCGAACTCGACACCGCGTGGGAATCGGCCAACGGCCGGAAGACGGAGTCCGCTCCGGACCCGACGACTGGTCCTTCGGCGAGCGTTCCGACTGTGACGCCGAACGCCATCGCGACGCCGGTCGTCCCTTCCCCGATCATCACCGAACCGGACGCCGAACAGGTCACGCAGATCGGTTTCGCGCCGGCGTCGCAGGCCGTGGCGGAGGTCAGCGCCACGGTCCCTGCGGCCCGGTCCGTCGCGCCGCCCCCGCCGCGCGAAATTGAGAACGCCCCGGCCTCGACCACGCCGGCGCTCGCGTTCGATGACGCGGACGATGTCCAGGGACCGGCCGCGTGGGTTCGCGAACAGACCGCGTCCGCACCGCAGCCGCAATGGTCGGCGAGCTTCATCGACCAACTCGCCCGCCAGTGGAAGTTGCCGGCGCAAACCATTGCCGCCGGCCTCGCCGCCGCTGGACTCGTGTTCCTGGGTTTGGGCCTGACGCTGGTGCGGTTCGCCACTCGGCGGGCTCAATGACCAATGCTCAATGATCAAGGTAAGACCTCTTACTTGGTCATTGAAAATTGGCCATTGAACATTCCCACCGCACCCACCCCGTCCCCTCGTGCCCATAATCCACGCGGCCGGGGTACAGCACCTCGGCGAGGATCTCCGCCGATTCCACGACGCGCGGGCCGGGGCGGTTGAAGTATTGGTTGCCGTCGGTCACGTAGACGCGGCCGTTCTGCACCGCCGACAGCGTCGGCCACTCGGGCCGGTCGGTCAGCCAGTGCATCTCGGACTGGCTGCGCGGGATGTCGAACCCGCACGGCAGGATGACGATCGCGTCGGGATCGGCCGCGACGAGGGCGTCCCACGTCATCCACGGCGAATGCTGGCCGGGTTCGCCGAACAGGTTGTCGCCGCCAACGAGGTCCACCAGTTCGGGCATCCAGTTGCCCCCCGCCATCAGCGGTTCGAGCCACTCGATGCACGCCACCCGCGGCCGCATGGGACCGAAACTCGCACATCGTTCGCGCAAGGCAGCGAGCCGACTTTGACTGCCCGCAATGAGCCGCTCCGCACGATCGGACACACCGAGCGCAGCCCCGACACGACGCAGATCGGCCCACACGTCGGCGAGACAGTTCGGCTCCAGTGCGACGACCTGCGGCCGCGACGATACCGTCTGCGAAACGGCGGCCTCGACGTCCTTCAGGCTGACCGCGCAGACTTCGCACTGCGTCTGCGTGAGAATCACCGACGGCTGAAGTTGATCGAGCAGCGCGGCATCGACGTTGTACACCGACGTCGCCGACAGCAGCACCGACTTCACGCGGTCGTCGATCTCGCGGCTGTCGCCGTGGACGTCGAACTTCGCCGCACTGCACGCCGGCAGCCGCACGACGTCGGCGGGGTAATCGCATTCGTGCGACCGCCCGACCAGCCAGTCCCCGCAACCAAGGGCGTGGACCATTTCCGTGGCGGACGCGATGAGCGAGACGATGCGATGCGGCATGGCAGCAGGTGATCGGTGGTTGGTGATCGGCAGAAAAAGGCAGAAGACTATCGTGGTCAAATCCTACCACCGATCACCCATCACCGACCACCTCGCTTCACTCCCGCCGCTTCGCCGACCCGGAGGCTAACCGGCGCGTGAGGGAGCCGATAACATGGACGCCATCGCCACCATCGGGAAACGCTGCATGACCTCCTCCACGACACAATTACGCCGACTATTGGCCCGGCCGGGGATTGTGCGCAGCCTCGCGCCGCACGACGTGTTCACTGCGAAGGTCATGGAGCAGGCGGGGATCGAACTGCTGTTTCTCGGCGGGTTCGGGGCGTCGGCGAGTCTGCTGGGATTGCCGGATGTGGGGTTCATCACGCTGCCGGAGATGGCGGACCTCGCGCGGCGGGTGACGGGGGCGGTCCGCGTGCCGGTGATCGTCGACGGCGACACCGGCCACGGCGGCTGGCAGAACGTGGTCCGCTGCGTGCGGGATTTCGAGAAGGCCGGCGCGGCCGGGATGCTGCTCGAAGATCAGGCGTTCCCCAAACGCTGCGGGCATTTCGCAGGGAAGCAGGTGATCCCGGCCGATGAGATGCTGGTCAAGTTGCGGGCGGCGCTGGAGTCCCGCGACGATGCGAACTTCGTCATCATCGCGCGGACGGACGCCCGCGCGACCGAGGGTCTCGATGCGGCGATCGACCGCGCGAACCGTTACGCCGAGGCGGGGGCCGACGTGATCTTCGTCGAAGCGCCGCAATCGGTGGACGAGCTGGCGAAGGTCGCGGCGGCGATCCCCAAGCCGCAACTGGCCAACATGCTGGTCGGCGGCGCGACGCCGATTCTGTCCGCGGACGAACTCGGCCGGATGGGGTTCAAGATTTGCGTCTCACCGGTGGAGAGCCTGGCGATCACGGGGTTCGCCGTGCGAGCGCTGGCCCAGGCGATGCGCGATGCAGGCCGCGTCGACGGGCTGGCGTCACAGATGTTGTCGTTCGCGGAACTCAAAGACGTGTTGGGCGTGAGCGAGTGGTTGCAGTGAAGAAGCCCAGGGATAGCTATCCCTGGGCGTCCGCGCCATCGACATCACTTCCACCCCGTCACTTCAATCCGCGCCAGATGCGCGTCGAGATCCGTCCCCTCCGCGAACCACACGCGGCCGTGGACGCGGACCGTTTCCCCCGCGGCGCAGTCCGGAAACTGCGGGTCGGAATGCAGGCACGGCACCGGCGGGTTGGCCCACGCCCGGTTCGTCGGCGTCCAGGCTGTGATGATCCACCGCTGGCCGTCGTCGGACCGGCACGCGGCGTACGGCGGCTTCAGCACCTTGTTGGTCCGCGTCTGCGAACGAAATCCGGCCAGCGCGTTCAGCATCGTGCAGACCTGCACGCGGAGGCCGGTGAGTTTGTCCGGTGTGCCGTTCTTGAGCCACAGCTCCATGCGTACATCGTCGCGTGTGGGAACAACATTCGCCCCGAACGCGATGCCGTTCGGCAGCGTGCGGGTGAAGTCGAGATGTCCGTCGGCGTGCTCGGTCCACTCCAATCGGGGCAGCACGACGCCCTGCTTCGACCAGATCGTCGGCACGTGCGTGTGGGCCAGGTACGTCAGCCCCAGGTTCGAGAAGATCGCCTCCGGCACGTCGATCACCGCGTAACCGCCGTCTTTCCACGGCGGGAACACGCTGATCTTCGGATCGCGCTGCGGACGGATCGCCCCGTCCCGGAAGCCCGTCCGCGGATGCCGGCCGCCGGGAAATGGCAGTGTCAACAGCGGCGTATTGGCGGCAGGGGGCGGACGATTGTCCGGTTGGATGTCGAACCGCTGCGCAGCGGCCCGCAAGTCCTCGAACGACAACCCCGTCACCGCGTGCTGCTCTTCGAGCGTGTAGCCGTGATGCCAGATCATGGATTGCAGCCAGCGCTTCAGATCGGCGTCATCCGTCGGCTTGCGGATCTCCGAAACCTCCCGCGGCCGCGGTTCGATGGCAGCGAACTGCTCGCGGGCCCGGTCGTACTCGGCGAGCGCCTCCGGCGACAACACCCCCCGCCCGCGGGCGATTTCCTCGTCCATCCGGCGGACGAGGTAATCGACCTCCTCGCGCCGCGGCTGATGCGGCCGGTCGGCGACATCCACCCACCACGGCGCGGTGTGTGCGAACCGCACCCGACCGTCGGGGCGGTCTTCCTGACACCGCATCACGACCCAGCCGCTTTCGATGAGCGAGATCGGCAGATTGAATACGGTCAGATATCGGCCACCTGCCTCCCGCTGATTCTGCGGCATGACGGTGGCGACGATCTCGCCGTTGACGATGACTTCTGCCATCGCCAGCGGGTGTTCGCTGAGGACTTCTCCTGACATTGTTCCGAGGAACGGCTTGCCATCGGTCGTGAACTGCTGACCCGGATGGTGACCGTTGACCGTCGCGAACAACATCGGCCCGGTGGTGACAAAACTGCGACCGGAGCGTAGCCCGGCGACCCACGTCTCATAGGAAAAGCCGTCCGCCTGATGCACGTACACGCGGCTGAACCCCGCGGGGACCGGATGCACGCCGTTCGCCGTCCCCGCGGTGGGGTTCAAGCGCAGGCCGCAATTGAGCAGTGTGTAATACGTGTTCCAGGTGAAATGCAGCCAGTCGCGCTCGTCGCCGGTGTTGCCGCCGGCCGGGGGGAACAGGAACGCGGAGGCGTTCGCGTTGAACTTGCGGAACGCGAACTCCGTCCGCCAGACGTGGTTGTTCGACAGCTCGAACAACAGATCGCGGCCGGCCGCCGCGGGCAGCACCATCGCCCACGGCCAGTCGTGCTTGTCGATGTCGAAGAACGCCCCCTCCGACTTCGCCTGCTCAATGACCGGCCCGACGGGAGGCACCCCCGCCGTGAAGACCGACTGATGATTCAGCACGAACAGCGCGCCCAGCGTGTGCCGCTTGTCGCCGACAGTGAAGATTTCGTACTCGGTGTTTCGCGGCCAGAAGACGTGCGCGTCGTCGATCCGGATGAGCTGTGCGGGGATGTCGCCGGCGAGGTTCTTGTCCCCCTGCGTCGGCGGGGCGTACGCCTTCGTCACCCAGTACGACAGCGGAAAGGCGACGTTGAGATCCTCAGCCAGCACCACCGTCGGCGCTTCGTCCAGCGTCCGATGCAAATGCGTCTCGCCCGAATACCAGCCGCGGGCCGCCATGTCGATCCAACGTAAGATCGGCACCGACAACGTCTGCGGCCGACCGGCGGCGACCGTCAGTTCCCGCGTCAACGGGAAGTATTCCTTGCCGCGCTCCACCGTCAGCGTGTACTTCCCCGGCGGCAGTTCGACGCGGAACGGATGCGGCGACAGCGACGTGTGCCGCTCGATGGACTTCGCGTTGATCCAGTTCTGCTTGTCGTACCGGACGGCCTGGCCGTCGGCCGATGTCGCGAAGTGATGCGTGCCGTCTTCGCCGACAACATACAACCGCGCCGCGATGGGTTGCTGCGTGGCCGCGTCGAAGATCGTGCCGGTGATGGGAACGGTGTCCATGGCGAAGAGCGCTGCGTGGCACAGGCTGATAAGGAGCGCGGCGACGAACGGCGTTGAGCGCGTCATGCGGAATGGTCTCCCAGAATCCAGAGCGTGTTGGCAGGGAGAAATCAAGAAGCCCAGGGATTGCGATCCCTGGGTTTTGAGAGTCTTTATCCCCTCTCCCGCCGCTTCGGTGGGAGAGGGTTAGGGTGAGGGTGCCTTTGTCTTTCTCTGCGATTGAAGTGAAGGCAGAAGACAAAAAGGCAAAAGCACCCTCACCCCCAACCCCTCTCCCAGCGAAGCGCTGTGAGAGGGGAGTTTCGGCTACCGCGCCCAACTGTCGAAGACGCGGACCGTTGCCCACGTCTCCTTGTTCTCGGTGATGAAGTCGATGTGCCGCGGGTGCGTCTGATACACGTCGTGCGCGGCCTTGTTCTTGAACACCACGCACAGGCCGACGTGGAAGTCCTTCTGGTTGACCGGGCGATCGAATTCGGCGACCACGGTCCCCGCGGCGAAGCAGACCACGCCGTCGTGCTTGTCGAGGTATTTGTAACAGGCGTCGGTCAGCTTCTGGACGTTCGCCGGGCTGCCGTCCTTCAGCGTGAAGTAGACGTTATGGACGAGCTTCGGATCGGCCTTCGCATCATCCGCCATGCTGCGGGTTCCCATCGTGGTGAAGACTGTGGTGGACAACATCAGGCCGAGCAACGCGCCGGCGATGCAGGTGGAACGGGACATTGGGAATCTCCTGTAAAGAAGCCCAGGGATAGCAATCCCTGGGCGTCCGTAGTTTTGTCCCCTCACCCGCCGCTTCGGTGGGAGAGGGTTAGGGTGAGGGTGTCTTTGCCTTTCTCTGCGATCAAATGAAGGCAGAAGACAAAAGCACCCTCACCCCCGACCCCTCTCCCGGCGAAGCGCCGGGCGAGGGGAGCAGGAATTACTTCTTCGCGAACTTGTAAATCCCCTTGCCGTTCGCGGCGACGGTGGTGAGGTACACCTCGCCCGCCTCGTCTTCGCCGAAGCTGATGACCGGGAACGACGGCATGTCGTGTTGAATCGGACGGTTCTCGACGACGGACTTCGTCTTCGCGTCGTAATTGAGTGCCCACACCTTGCCGGAGACGTAGTCGGCATAGACGTAGTAGCCGGTCAGCTCCGGCACTTCCTTGCCGCGGTAGACGTGCCCGCCGGTGATCGACTTGCCGATGTCGTGGTGGTATTCCCAGATCGGGTCGATCAAGCCGGAAATCGTGCCATTGCCGGCGGGCGTGAAGACGTGCTTCGACTCGCGCAGGTTCCAGCCGTAGTTGCCTCCCTTTTCGAGGAGGTTGATCTCTTCCCACAGATTCTGGCCGACGTCGGCGACCCAGCCCTGGCCGGTCGCGCGGTCGAACGACAGCCGCCACACGTTTCGCAGGCCGTAGGCGTAGATTTCGGGATTCACGAGCGGCGGCTTCTTCTCGCCCCCCGGTCCGGGCGCCGACACGCCGACGAACGGGTTGTCCTTGGGGATGCCATACGGCTTGTTGCCTTCCTTGCGGTCGACGTCGATCCGCAGAATCTTGCCGAGGAGGGTTTGCAGGTTCTGCGCGTTGTTGTGCGGATCGTTCCCCGCGCCGCCGTCGCCGATGACGATGTACAGCATTCCGTCGGGACCGAAGCAGATCGTGCCCCCGTCGTGATTCCAGTAAGGCCGCTCGAACCGGAACAGCACCTCTTCCGACGCGGGGTCGCCCTTCGTCCGGTCGTCCTTCACCGTGCGGAAGCCCGAGATGACGGTCGTCAACGGGGCGTCGCTCGGCGAGTAGAACGCGAAGAACCGGCCGTTCTCCTTGAACTTCGGATGGAACGCCATCCCGAGGAAGCCCTCCTCGTTCTGGTTGTCCTTGTAGGTCACCTTCTTCGAGATGTCCAGGAAGACTTTGGTGTCCTGCGCACCGGCTTTGTTCTCGAAGACGTGAATCTGCCCCTGCTGCTGCGGCACGCAGAGGCGGTTCGAACCGTCGCCGAGGTTGGTGAGCAGAATCGGCCGCAGCGGCGACGGCTTGCCGTTCACGTCCGGCTCCCAGCCGGTGAACGTCACCTCGGTGAACGCGGGCACGATCTTGACGGCGAGCGGGGTTTCGTTGACGTCGGCCGCAAACGCGGCGGACGACAACAGGCAGGACACAACGCAGGCGGTGAAACGCATCGGCAGGAACTCCTCATTGGTATCTGTCAAGAAATGTCTTCTCGGTCCCCTCGCCCCCGCTTCGGGGGAGAGGGTTAGGGTGAGGGGGCCGAGCGCTTCGCAGGACGATAACTAAGCATACCAACCCGAAGCGTGAGCGAGGACGAGCGCTCCCTGCCGTCATTCAGTATCGAATGAGCGCTCGCCCTCGCTCACGCTTCGGGTTGGTGTTGGATCCGCCAATGAGCGCTCGCCCCCTCACCCCGACCCTCTCCCCCGAAGACGGGGGCGAGGGGGCCGGAGTTGCGCGGACCATAGTGACTACGACATCTCCGCCCGCACGGTCTCCAGCAGCTTTTTCGTGGCGATGATCCCGTCCGCCTCGCCGAGTTGGCTCCCTTCGTATTCGATGCCGATGTAGCCGCGGTAGCCGAACGACAGCACGATCTGCAGCATCTTCCGGTAATCGGTCTTGGTGTCGTTCCCCTCGGCGTCGAACTCGTACGACTTGGCGGAGACCCCCTTGGCGAACGGCATCAGGTCGTTCACCCCCTGGTAACGGTCGTACCAGATCTTTGGACCGGCAACATTGAAGTTGCCGAAGTCCGGCAGCGTGCCGCAGCCGGGGTGATCGACCTTCCGCATCACCTCGGCGAGCCACGCCCCGTTCGACGACAGCCCGCCGTGATTTTCCACGATCACGCCGATGCCGTACGGTTCGGCGAACTCGGTGAGCTTCCGCAATCCGTCCGCGGCCCGGCCGATCTGTTCGCGGTACGACCCGCTGCTGGCGGCGTTCACGCGGATGGAATGGCAGCCGAGGTGCTTCGCCCACTCGACCCAGCGGTAATGATTCTCGACTGCCTGCGTGCGCTTGGCTTCATCCGGGTCGCCGAGGTTCCCCTCGCCGTCGCACATGATGAGCAGGCTCTTGACGCCCAGATCGTCGGCCCGCTTCTTCAGGTCGTGCAGCGTGGCGTCGTCGGCCTTCTTGTCCTTGTAGAACTGGTTGACGTACTCGATGGCGTCGATCCCGAACTCTTCCTTCGAGATTTTGGCGAAGTCCAGCGGATCGCGCTTGGTCGCGCCGCTCTTGCCGAAGAACGCCTTGTTCAACGACCACTGGGCGAGCGAAATCCGGAACAGCGGCGCGGATTTTTGCTGAGCGAAGCCGAACCGGGGCAGCACGCAGGCCCCCGCGGCGGCGACCGCCGCCCGCAACACGTCGCGACGAGAGACAGGCTGGAGCATCGAGAAGTTCCTCAAGGAGTGACGGAGCCGGGGAATTGTAGTGTGTGGAGGGGCGATGGTCGATGGTCCGAAGATTTAGTCCCCGGGCTCCCGACCGGGGGCCATGAAGAGGAAGATCGCGAAACCGCAAGCGACGTTCGTAGCCACGCTTGCGGTTTCGCGAGTCTTTGGTCTTCTGCCTTTCCATCGACCCTCAACCATCGACCATCAACCTGCTATACTTCCCGCATGTCCGCACCGTCGGCTCCCTCCGAACTGCCGTCCGCCGGCCTCTCCAGCCGGGCGCTCGAACGGGGCTTGGACGAACTGGCCCAACGGGTCCGCGGCGACGTCGAGCCGTTCCAGTTCCTGACCGACGTCCTGCGGCTGCTGGTCCACACGGCCCGGGCCGATCGGGCCGCCGTCTGGATGCGCGGCGGCGATCAGAAATGGACGCGGATCGGCCTCTCCGTGCTGTCGGCCGACGGAGCCGTCGAATCGGAGCCGAACGTCGCCGGTCCCGACTGGCTCGCCGGCGCGTGGCAACAATCCGGTCCCGAAGCAGCGCGGTTCGCACAGGACGGCAGCCCCTGCACGCGGCTCGCCGGGCCGGTGCGACAGGGGGGACAACCGACCGGAGTTCTCGAAGGAGTGTGGGACGGCCCGGTCCCGCAGGGGACGTTGCTGCCGTTCGTCGGCGCGGTCTGCGAACTGACCGGCGACTTCCTCGTCCAGCACGAACTGCGGATGCTGCGGCGCGAGCGGCTGGAATGGAAGCAGTGGGAACAGTTCCAGACGGCACTGTCCGAAGCGGACGGCATCGCGAAACTGGCGGCCATCGTCACGCACGACGGCCGCACGCTCACCGGTTCCGACCGCGTGACGGTGTTGCGCATGCACGGCCTCCGCGCACGCGGCGAATCGGTCAGCGGCGTGGACGTGCTCGATCCGCGCTCAACGACGCTGCAAGCCTTGGAACGAGTGGCCCAAGCCGCAGCGAGATTGCGGCAGCCTGTGTGGCACACGGCCGAGGCCCCGCATCACGGACCTGCCCGTGACGCTTGCGAGTCACTGCAACAACTCGCCGACTGCACGGCAGTGGGAGCGCTGCCGCTGATGAGCGCCGACGGCTGGGTGTCCGGCGTTCTGGTCTGCGAACGGATGACCACGACGCCCGATGTCGCCGCGTGGCAGAAACGGTGCGAATCATTGGCCCGCTTCGCCGCGCCGGCATGGTCGGCCTTGGTCGAGCGGAGTTTGACCTGGATCGGACGCTGGAGCCGTCGTCGACAACGGTTCGCAACGACGTTCGGCAAACTGGCCGTTGCTGCGGCCGTCATCGCAGTTGTCGCGGGAGCGCTCGCGGTCATTCCGGCGGAACACGCCGTCACCGGGGAAGGCCAACTGCTGCCCGACCGGCGACGCGATGTGTTCGCCTCAACGTCCGGCGTGGTCAGCGACATCCGCGTGCATCACGGCGACGAAGTGACAGAGGGACAGACGCTGATCGTCCTCCGAGACCCGCAAATCGAGCTGGAATCGGCCCGCGTCGTCGGCGAACTGGCGACCGTCCGCACCCGGCTCGGCGTCGTCCAGGCGGCCCGCATTGCCGCGGTGAGTTCCGGGGTCGATGCGGCGATCCGCGCCCAGCAACTGACCGCGGAGGAAGAAGAACTCAAGCAGCGGCTGGAATCGCTGACCCGGCAACAGGCGCTGCTCGATGAGCAGCGCGCGACGTGGGAATTGAAAAGTCCGATCGCGGGGCAACTGCTGACGTGGGATCTGGAATCGCGGCTGACCGGCCGGCCGGTGGAACGCGGGCAGGTGCTGCTGACGGTCGGCGACATCGCCGGGGATTGGGTCGTCGAGGCCCGCATCCGCGAGCGGGACATCGGGCCGGTCTGGGCCGCCGCGAAAGTCAGCGCCGCACCACTTGCCGTTGAGTTCGTGACGACGCTCGACACCCGCACGGTTCGTCGCGGAGCGATTCGCGACATCGCCCGCACCGCGGAAATTGACGATCGCGGCGACAGCACGCTCCGGGTGACGATCGCCTTCGACCGCACACAACCGGGGCCGCTCCGCCCCGGTGCGACTGTGCTGCCACGGATCAAGTGCGGCAAGAAATCGCTGGGGTACGTCTGGTTCCACCAACTCGCGGACGCCATCCGCTGGCAATGGTGGCAGTTGTAGCGTCGTGCGGCTAGCGAAACGGCTCGCTATTCCCGTTCGTTCACCGTCAGCTTGGCCGGCGTCGATTGTCCCGTCAGCGTCGCCATGGCGACCGCCCGGATCGTCTGGAACCGGCTGGCGGAACTCCCCTTTGCCACCGACGACTGCGGCCGCGCTTCGCAGTAGGGACACATTTTGGTGTAGATGATCTTCCGGCACGCCCGGCACTCGTGGACGCCCCATTGCGGCGCGGCGGCCGTCCAGCGTTTCAGGGCGAGATACACAAACGTGAATGCCGTGAATGCGCACAGAATTAGGCCGGCGAGCGGGTTCCGCGGAGCCAGCGACAACAGCGTCGAGACGATAATCGTCGCGCCCCCCAGGCCGTACAGAGCAATGTCGGTCACTTTCTCGCGATTGGCCTGCGCGCGTAACCGGTCTTCGTCAATCTGTCGCGACAGCTTTTCACGGAGTACATCGAATTTGAGTTGCTCCAGCCGGTCGAGCAATTCCGGCGCGACGTCGACGGCGGCCAGCAGCCGCTGCACGGTGTCGAGCACGCGGAAGGCGTCGTCCTCAGTGAACACCGCCTGATGCGCCCACAGGTTGCGGTACTCGCGGAGTTCGCTGACGAGACTCCGCTCGAACAGGCCGAGTTGCTGGCGGAAGACCTCGTTCCACTGCTCCCACATGGCCGTCAGCAGGTTGTACGCGTCCCAGACGACCGGCTCCGACCGCGATTGAAGCGTGTTCCGCAGCGTGTTCCGCAGTGTCTGCTCCCAGCGGTAGCCGTAGACGCGGCACATCTCGACCTGAAAGAACGGACCGAGTCCGTCCGTCAGGATCTCCAAGGCGGCGCTGATGGTTTCGTGGGGACTGCGCACGGCGGCCAATCGCAGAAGCGGACGGGCTGAATCGCTTAGTTAAACGCGCAGTCGAATGAACGGCAGCCCTGAACTTACGTCCCATCGCGGAAGTTCGGGCAACATTCCCCGGTTGTGACGGTTGTAGGGGCCGTGTTCGTTCTGCCGCCGCCCCGTGAACGGGGGATCAATGTGTGCGCGCCTTGATTTTCGGTGACCCTCGCGTCCTGGTCCCCTCTCCCCCGTCTTCGGGGGAGAGGGTGAGGGTGAGGGGGCCGAGCGCTCGACAGAGCAATGACCGCCAGTAACACCAACCCGAAGCGTGAGCGAGGGCGAGCGCTCGATGAGTGACTCGGACGCTCGGAGCGCCCGGGTCACTGGGCCGCAATCCCTCGCTCATGCTTCGAGTTGTTGAGCCCGGCAGGGAGCGCTCGCCCCCTCACCCCGACCCTCTCCCCCGAAGCGGGGGCGAGGGGGCCGGAGGAAGAATCCACCCACTTTCGAGACGCACGCCGATCGCCAATCGCGCGAACTGGTTTGGTCCCCGCACGCTCTGTCCGTATAGTGGGATGCAATCGCCTGGGGCTGTCCTCGGCGAGTGCGTTCCAGGAGTCTGCCCGATGCATGCCGCCTTCATCCGTCAGACCGGCGACCCGTCGGTCATTGAGTACGACGAGCTCCCCGAACCAGAAGTCGGCGCGACCGAAGTCCTGCTCGACGTCGGGGCGGTCGCGGTCAATCCGATCGATACGTACATCCGCGCCGGCCTCGTGCAGATGGCGACTTCGTTTCCGTACGTCATCGGTTGCGACGTCGCCGGAACCGTCGTCGCCTGTGGAGAAGAGGCGAAGCGCTTCCGGGTCGGCGACCGCGTCTGGGGAAGCAATCAGAGCCTGTTCGGACGATCGGGAACCTTCGCGGAACGGATCGCCGTTGATGAGAAGTGGCTCTATTCCACTCCCGCGACGATGTCTCACGAACTGGCCGCCGCCGGGGCGCTGGTCGGTCTGACGGCGGACCTGGGTCTGTTCCTGCACGCCGGGTTGAAGGCGGGCGAGGTGCTGTTCATCAACGGCGGCGCGGGGGGCGTGGGGATGGCCGTCATCCAGCTCGCCAAAGCCGCGGGGGCAAAAGTCATCGCCACCGGGGGCAGCGTCGAAAGCCTGCAAATCTGCCGGCAACTCGGGGCCGACCTGGTGCTCAACTATCGCGACGGCAACAAGGACGATCAGATCCGCGCGTTCGCCTTGCCGCACGGCGGCATCCAGGTCTGGTTTGAAACGCAGCGCGAGCCGACGTTCGACCGCACGGTCTCGCTGATGGCCCCCCGCGGACGAATCGTGCTGATGGCCGGCCGGGCGGCGCGGCCCGAATTCCCCGTCGGTCCGTTCTATGTCAAGGATCTGCGGATGATCGGCTTCGCGATGTTCAATGCCCTGCCCGACGAACAACGGGCCGCCGCGAGCCACCTCAGCGAACTGTTCGTGCAGGGAAAGTGGAAGCCGCTGATCGGCAGGCAGCTCCCGCTCTCCGCCGCCGCGGAAGCCCACGCCTTGCAGGAAGCCAACACGCTGCAAAAAGCCGGCACGCTGCGCGGGAAGATCGTGTTGACGCCGTAGCGGCGGCAATGACGAATGTCGAAATCCGAATGACGAAGGAATGACGGAGTTCCCCTTGATGTGACGGGTTGTACCTCCCCTGATTTCAGCCCCGATAGGGGCGACAGATCGTAGCCCCAGGCGTGAGCCTGGGGGAATCGCCGTCGTAATCGTGCCAGCCCCGGAGGGGCGACAGAACCCGTCGTGCCAACGATGTCTGCCGCCCCTCCGGGGCTGAGGTTCACAACATCCGCCCCACCCCAGGCTCACGCCTGGGGCTACGTTATGCCGCCCCTCCGGGGCTAAGACATCCTGCGCTGACACGTTGCCAATGTCCTTCCCCGAAGACCTCTCCCGCGCTGATCTCGAACGCCGGCAACTGGATCGGCTGCGGGAGATTGTCGCCGGAGCCGCTGCGCAGAATGCGTTCTGGCAGCCGCGCTTCAAGGCCGCTGGTCTCACCGCGGCTTCGCTGACGTCGCTGGCCGATTTCCATCGGTTGCCCACGCTGCAAAAGGCCGACCTCGTCGCCGATCAGGCCGCGCATCCGCCGTATGGCACGAACCTCACGCAACCCGTCGGTGCGTACACGCGGCTGCACCAGACGTCGGGAACCACGACCGGCCAGCCGCTGCGATGGCTCGACACGCCGCGCAACTGGTCCGGGTTGATGGAGTGCTGGCGGCAAATCTACCGGTTGATGCCGCTGCAACCGGACGAACGGTGCTGCTTCCCGTTTTCGTTCGGGCCGTTCCTCGGCTTCTGGGCGGGATTCGAAGCGGCGATGCAGCAGAATCGGTTCGTCGTGGCCGCGGGGGGGCTGAGCAGTGAAGCCCGGCTGCAACTGATCGCCGACAACCGCATCACGCTCGTCGGCTGCACGCCGACGTATGCCCTGCGGCTCGCCGAAGTCGCGGCCCAGAAGGGGTTCGATCTGTCGAAGCTCGGCGTGCGGACGATCCTCGTCGCGGGCGAACCGGGGGGCAACATCCCGGCGATCCGCGAACGGATCGAAGCCGCGTGGCAGGCGGACGTCGTCGATCATTGGGGCATGACCGAAGTCGGCCCGCTGGGCGTGACTGCGGACGGATCGAAGCAGCACCTGACGATTCTGGAGACGGAGTGCATCGCAGAGATTCTGCATCCCGACCGTGATGAAGCCGTCGCCGCCGGCGAGATGGGCGAACTCGTCATCACGACGCTCTGCCGGCCCGATTCGCCGGTGTTCCGCTTCCGCACGGGGGACTTCGTGAGGGCTGCGACCGACGCCGACCCGCGGGGACGGTCGCTGCTGCGATTGGACGGCGGCATCCTCGGCCGCGTGGACGACATGCTGATCATCCGCGGCAACAACGTCTTTCCGTCGAGCATCGAGGCCGTCATCCGTGAACAGGCAGAGATCGTCGAGTACCGCATCGTCTGCACCAAGCACCGCGAGATGCAGCACTTGCGAATCGAAATCGAGCCGACGCCGGACATGCCGGCCGCCGCGGTGTCGGAGTTGACCGCGCGGCTGTCGCACTCGCTCAAGGACCGCCTGAACTTCCAGGCCGCCGTGCAACCGGTCCCGTGCGGCTCGCTGCCACGGTTCGAGATGAAGGCTCGGCGACTCGTGCGGGAATGATCCCGTTACCCGCGACCCGGAGGCTTTGCGCAGGGGAGCGCTTCGTGGGGCGCACATTACGTGCAGCGCGCACCGCACAGCGCTCTCCCCTGCGCAGAGCCTCCGGGTCGCGGCTAACCGGCGCGGATGCAAGTCACCGTCGGGCGTGCGGCCTCCGACAGCGATTGCGCGACGACGCAGTATCGCTCGGTCAGCTTGGCGAGTTTTTCGAGTTGGGCGTCGTCGGCCGTGGTGTTGAGGTCGATCCGCAGCCGGACCGCCGTGAAGCCGATTGGCGCATCCTTGGCCACGCCGAGCGTGCCCCGGAAATCGAGATCCCCCTCGGCGGTCAGCGTGCCGGCAGTGATGGGGATGTTCATCGCCGTGGCGACGGCCGACAACGTGACCCCCGCGCAACCGACCAGCGATTCCAGCAGCATGTCGGCGGAGCAGGCGAAACGGCCGTCGCCCCCCGCGAGCGGATGCAGCCCCGCCTCGGTGACAGGGCCGCGGCCGGTCTCGATGCGGCACGCCAGCCGCGGCAGGTCGAGGGTGCCGCGGACGGTGATCGTCGCCAGGGCCGCGGCGGGGTCGGTTCGGTAGCGGTCTTTCAGCGGAGCCTGGAGGGCGCGGAGTTCGTGGTCGGTCATGGTGACGTTTCCGGGGCGATCGAAAACCGCGAAACCGCAAGCGTGGGTTCGAATCTATTTTTGCGCGGTGTTGCTCGTTGTGGGAAGCAGCAGTTCGGGTTTGACGAGGTGAAAGTAGTGGCCGTGGTCGGCGGTCACGATCAGTACCGAGTCGTTCCAGTTGCTGTTCTTCTCGACCCAGTCGGTGATGGCCTTCACGGCGTCATCGCCGCTGATGACCGCCCCGATCGAGTTGTCGATGTTGTTGTCGTGGTTGGCCCAGTCGACGTCGCCCGGCTCGACCATCAGCCAGAACTTGTCGCGGGAATTGAGGGCCGTCAGAGCGGCGGTCGTCATGTCGGCGAGCGTGGGGTTCTCGTCGAGATCGGCCGACGTGTACTCTTCCTGCTTGTCGCTGCGGCCGACGGTGGGCTTGAAGTCGCCGTTGGCGGTGCGGTACGGCAGGTGCCCCTTAGCTGCCCCGACGCCGTAGAAACCGAGCAGCCGCTGCTTCGCTTTTGACGCCTGATCGGCCGCCTGCTGCAGGGCCTTCGCGCCGTTGACTCCTTTGGAGCGGACCGCGGTGACGTACTTGCCGCCGTTCTTCACATTCACCGCTTTGCGGTCGGCGTCCGTGAGGTACGCATTGCCGGGGACAAAGTTGGTCCCGGCACTGGCATCCTTCTTGCGGACGTCGCCGTAACCACCGCCGATGACGACATCCAGCCCCGGCAATGGCTGGTCGGGGTGGCTGATCGACTTCAGACCCAGCATGTCGCGCGTGAGATCCTGATAATCGTCGCGCTCCACGTTGTGGGCATAACTGGCCGCCGGCGTAGCATGACTGATGGGGACGCTGCTGACGGCCCCGACGGCATAGCCGACCTCCTGCGCCAGATGGGCGATCGTCGCCACCGGATGCCCGGAGTAATCGACGTTGACCGCGCCGTTATAGGACTTGATCCCCGTGGTCATGCTCGATGCGGAGCAGGACGAATCGGTATAGGCGTGGCGTCGCGATTTGTCCTCGTTCTTCGAGATGGGATACAACATCTCGGGCGCATTGCCCCACGGCGTGACGCCGGCGAGTTCGGGATCGTAGCCGCCGAACTGCGTGCCGTTGGGGTTCTTGACGGTCTGTTCGTCGACGTCGACGTCGGTGCCCGCATTGTGCGGGCTGGTCACCACGTAGCCGAACTGCGTGGTGTCGCCGGCGGTGTAATCGAGGAAGTGCAGCCCCGTCCCGCGGCCTTCGCGATAGGGAACCTTGCCGGACTTGTAGATCGCGGCGTTCCACGTGGTCTGCCAGTCCATGCCGTCGAAGATCACCAGGAAGATGTGCTTCTTGCCGGCGTCGAGCGCAGCCTTCTGGATGTCGAACAGGTTGGTCTGATCGCCGTACTCGGCGGTCGGGTTGAGCGTGTGCGTCGGCATCCGGCCGTAGATCCGCTGCAAGGATTTCTCACTGCGGTACGGGCTGTTCGCGCCGGTGTAGGAAGTGAGGTCGATCCCCGGCCCGGCGTTGCGGGTGCCGAATGTGTACACCGGAATCAGCCGGTTGGAGTGCGAACTCCACGCCTTGTAGTTGGCGGGGTCTTCGCCCCAGTGACCGAACTCGGCCTTGCCGGCGTGAATCGCTGCGGCCTGCAGATCGCGGACGCGGTCGCCGGTGGCGACCGGGGGTTCGGCACACCCGGCGGTGACGGCCGCAAACAGCAGCATCGCGCCGGCCGCCGCGGACCCGGTCAGCCAACTGTTGGTTTTCCGCACAAGACTGAGCATCTGCCCGACCATCAAGGCACCTCTCCAGAAGGAATGACGCATGAGTTTAGCGGAAGAGTGCGCGCGTCACCACCGGTACAACCGCTACATTGAATCTTCATGGACGATCACGCCCAGCCCGCACCAAACGGCGACTGCTGAGTCGGCCGCCGAATCGCAACCGGGAATCGACCGCGATCGACTCCATCGCGATTTTGCGTGCTATATGGTTGAGGTGATGGTCTGTTCTTCGGGGCGGACCGGCCGCGTCGTCACTTCGGAGAATGGACCAGCACATGCCAACGGGCCAGGCCACGCCACCGGTGGAGCCGATTTACTCCATGTTCCGCGACGAAGACGATTTTCGGGAGCTGCTGGAAGACTTCGTCGGCAATGCGGCGGTGCGCCGCGACGTGCTGCGGTCGTCCTATACGCAGGGGCAACTCGGCACCGTCCGAGTCCAGGCCCACCAGCTCAAAGGGGCCGGCGGCGGTTACGGCTTCGAGGGGCTGTCGAAACTCGCGGCCCGGCTGGAGGAGGCCTGCCAGCGCTCCGAGCCGGACGTGAACGAAATCGGCCCGTTGCTCGACAACCTCGTCGATTACCTCAGCCGCGTGACCGTGTGATCTTCGCGGATCGTGCCGCCGACCTTCGGGCGGCGCCTCGGTTTCCGCAGTGACATGCTCCAGGCGGGGTTGCATTCGCCCTCTTTGCCGCGCACGATGACGGTGTGGATTTGTTCCACGCGTTCTGTCGTTGTGTCAGTCGCCCACCCCGTCGCGCCGCGGTCATTCCGTTCGGCGAATTTTCCCCGAGGATTCTGCCATGCGTTGGACCATCCGGTTGAGCCTCGTGCTGCTCGTGTTCGGCGTCGGCTACGGCCTCGGACATCTCGACACCGGCCGGCAGTCCGCGCTCCGTGCGCAGGACGCGGCCACCGGACCGACCGAAGAGACGGCCCGCAAGATTCAGGCCGCGAACGACGCCCTGAAAGCCGCACTGGAAGGGTTGAAGAACGAATCGCTGTACAACCCGGCGACCAAGGGAATGAACGTCTACGCCGTGCTCTCCGGCGGCATCGATGCGATTGACGATCTCGAAAGCGGCCGCGGCGTCGATCCGGAAACTTTCGCCTCGCTGTACTCCGACATGGCGGTCGACGAAGTCGCGCAGCACCTGGCGAAAGACGCCGAAGGCCGGCTGACGTACAAGAACAAGCTGGTCCGCATCTATCCGATCTCGCGGCTCAAGAAAATGCAGACCCAGCGGTTGATCTTCGCCGGCGAGATTCAGCAGAAGCGCGGGGACAATCAGTAATCCCGTTCAGCCCGCCGGTGTTTGCCTCCGCCAGCGCCCGCGGAACGTGGGAGCGCCCGCTTGAGTCCGTCGGCGGTGGAAGCTGGTCTGGTAGTCCATGTCGTGAGCCGGGGCGTGGCCGTCCGGCGGCGCGAGCGTCTCGAAGTCGGCGTGGTGGTTCATCAGCCCGGAGATGACCTCGAAGTAGTCTTCGACGTCGGTCCACGAGTGGACTTCGCCGCCGAACATCACGACGCGGGACAGCAGTTCGACGAACTGCTCGTTGAACAGCCGCCGTTTGCGGTGCTTCCGCTTCCACCACGGATCGGGGAAGTACACGTGGGCCACGGAGACCGATTGCGGCCGGACGCGCGTCCGCAGAAAATCCTGCGCATCGCCGCCGATCACGCGGGCGTTGGGCTGATCCCGCTTGTGCAGCCGCTTCGCGCCGCGGCGGCCCTCGGTGTAATCGAGCTCGACGCCGCAGTAGTTGATCTCCGCATTGGCGAGCGCCGAGTTGACGAGGAACAGGCCGCGTCCGCAGCCGATGTCCAGTTCGATCGGTTGCAGCCGGGCGAAGAACGTCCCCCAGTCGATTTCGGCGGGAAGATCGTCGAGCGTCTGAAAGTAGGGAAAGAGATCGCGCTTCGGTTCGGCGGGCATCGGGGCTCACAGCGTCCAGTTCGAGGAACGACGGTTCTACCCGACCGCGGTGGAATGTCAACCCGTGCGATGCCGCGTCGCCGCCGACAGCAATACCTCTTCGAGCCTCCGGACGCTGGCCGAGGCGTCGTAACGCTGCAGCACGAACTCGCGCGCGGCTGCGGTCCGCGCGCGGAAGGGCGCGGGATCGGCGATGAAGGCGTCGATCGCATCGGCGAGCACCCGGGCATCGCCGGGCGGCACCAGCGTGCCGTTGCGGCCGTCGTCCAGCACCTCCCGCGGTCCGGTTGGACAATCGGCCGCGATGGCCGGCGTGCCGGACGCGACGGCTTCCACCAGGGCGTTGGGCATGCCCTCGTACAGCGACGGCAGCACGAATAGATCGGCCGCTGCGACCAGCCCGCTCGGATTGGGCACGTACCCGGCGAACCGCACGTGCTCGGACAGTTGCCGCATCAACACCAGCGACCGCAACTCGGCTTCCAGCGGACCGCGGCCGACAATGGTCAATCGCACATCCCGCCCGCGGACGTGGACCAGCTCGTCGAGCGCCTCGAA
>JAWXBB010000262.1:0-18438 GCA_034439795.1 Planctomycetaceae bacterium
AGAACGTGGCGCGAATCGGCCGCGGAATGGTCGTTCCCTGCCATGTGTTCCACGCCGGTCCGGTGGCCAGTCCCGTGCCCCAATACAGCGATGCCACCGCCATCGCCCCCCAGGCCGTGATGTGTCCCTGGTACGCGGCCATCGTCAACGGCACGAAGCAGAGCGCCTGCATCCCAGAGCAGAGCACCACCCATTTGCGGTGCGATTGCAGCCGTTCGACGGCCCACGGCGAAATCAGTTGCAGCAGGCTGCCGATCAACAGCGGGACCGACGAGATCAGCCCGGCGAAGACATCTCCCAGTCCGACGGCCAGCACGAACGCGGGGACATAGGTTTCCCCGATGCCGACCATCACGCCGAACGCGCCGGCATCGCCGACGCTGGCCGTCAGATCGCGGGTCAGCCGGGGCGATTCGGGTTCGGCCAACGGGGCGGAATCGCCGCCCCGTGCTGGAGAGCCGGGCGGAACCGCCGCTTGCTCGCTGACCGCTATCTCGCCCACTCCGCTCGACTCCTGCGACGCCGAGGCATCGTACCACGGCCGCCGGGCGCGGAATAGCCGGGGCGTTTTCACACTGCTGGACATCGTCGTTGACCGATTTTCTATACAGATTGTTTCGGAAGCCACGGGGTCGCATCCCCGTGGATGAAAGTCCTTCGGTACTCCTCCGCGGGGATGCGACCCCGCGGCTTCTGACGGAGACACCACGCGAGCACCGCCGGTTCAGTCGTCGAACTCCGCACCGTCCGGACAGAACCGGGCGTAGCCGAATTCTTTGAGCCGCTCCCGCACCAGCCTGTGCCGCTCGGATTCCGGCAACCCGTTGAGCACGCCGAACAGCACGCAGCCCATGACGATGCTCGTCACCCGCACCACGCTCATCGGCAGCGCGAACGGCTTCAGGTCGGCATACAGCTCCTCGGCGCTGCAATACTCGCCGAACTTCCGACCGGCGTATTGCAGTTCGACGCCGTTGAAGTCGGGACTCCATTCGTAATCGAACGGCCCATACGAGCAGCGGCGGTGCGTCACCCAGAACCGCGTCCCGGTCAAATGCACGGCATGTAACGGGACCACGGCCAATCTCCTGCCTCGGTCCATCGGGACGGAACGCACCGCCCACCGAGGGTGCGGAATCTTACCCGCCCTGCCGGGGGCGACAAGAGCGGGTTGTTCACCACTCGCCACTTGCTAATGAATCTTCATGATGCTCGCGCCGAATGCTGTCCCGACGCGCGGGCGAGTACCGCGACCACGACATCGGCAGCCCCGGCCTCGCGCAAGGCCTGTGACGCCGCGTGGGCCGTCGCGCCTGTGGTCAGCACGTCGTCGACCAGCAGCAATCGCGCGCCGGTCAGATCCAGTGACTCCGGGACGACAAATGCCCCGCGCTGTTGACGCCGGCGGACGCTCGGGGGTGCAGCGGCTTGTCGCGGCGTGGCTCGTGGCTTTCGCAGAATCTGCGGGGCATATCGCCGCTGCAACCGGCCGGCGAGCCGCTCGGCGAACGTCTCCGACGGCGAGTGCAACTGCCACACGCGCCGCCGCCAGTCGTGCGGCACCGGGACGATGGCGTCGAACGGCTCCGTCAACAGATCGGCCAGCAAGTCGTTGAGAAACAGATCGGCGAGCAGCATCACCAGCGGCCGGCCATGGACGGTTTTTCCGCTGAGAATCGTCGATCGCAACAAGCCGTCATACACGCCCCACGCCAGCACACGGCGGAACGCGAACTTCTCGTGCCGACAATGAATGCACCCCGCCTCGGTATCGAGATGCGGTCCCGACGGAGCCGCACAACGAGCGCACTTCGGGCTGGTCGGCCCCGCCAGTTGCGACCGGCAGCCGGGGCAGAGTTTGACCTCATCGACGGCATCGCAGCCGCAGAGGAGGCAGCCGGGCGGAAACAGAAAGTCCCACGCGGGCCGTGCCCAATGCCGCACCGCGCCGCGAAATCGCGTCCACGGCGTGAGTTCCGACGTGTTTGTGATTGGAAAGTAGGGCATGGCGGGTCGCTGACGGGCTGGAGGATGACAGCCGCGGCGTCGATTCTATCTCCAGAGTGCCGCGGCTCACACCAGCCCGGCAGGATTTGCCGTTGTCGGCGAACGAAGGCCGTTCGAGGCCGATTTCGGGGCGTTTTGGCCGCTGTTTCGATCAAGCCGTCTTGCCGGTTCGGCGGGAGGGCGGCTACTGTCCGCCCCGTAACTCCCACTTCCATTACCAGCAATAACTCGATACGCGACGGGCCTTTGTGTCCGGCCCGCCGGGGCGTCATAGTCCCGGCGGCGGACCACGTCTTCAGGAGTGACGGCGAATGCACAGTTCACCGGTGGTCAGGCTTCGGGCGTTCGGAGTCGTGCTCGGTCTCGGCGTCGCGGCGACCCTCAGCGGGTGCGGAGCCACGCAGGGCTGGGTGATGAACAACTCCGGCATGGGCTATTATCAGCAGGGCAACTACGCGATGGCCCGGCAGGAGTTCACCCAGGCCGTCGCCATGCATCCCCACAATCCCGACTACCGCCACAACCTGGCGATGTCGCTCAAGAAGATGGGCGATGCGCCTGGTGCTGAGCGCGTCCTGCGGCATAACCTCACGCTCGATGCCGCACATCAACCGACCTACCACGCCTTGGCGCAGGTGATGACCGAGACCGGCCGTCAGCCGGATGCCGAGCATTTGTTGCACACGTGGGCCGAAACGCAGCCGTACAATCCGAAGGCCCAGATCGAACTGGCGTGGCTGCAGCGCGAGAAGGGCGACGCAATGTCGGCCGAACAATCGCTGCGTCAGGCCTTGCGAGCCGATCCCGGCAACAGCGTGGCTCTCGCGCAGTTGGGCCAGATTTATCAGGAGTCGGGACAGGCCCCACAAGCCGCGGCGATGTATCAGCAGGCGCTCGCAGGCAACTACAACCAGCCCGAAGTGCAATCGCGGCTGGCGTCGCTCGGCCCGGCGGCCCGACCGGCGCCCGGCCCTCAGCAAATGATGGCCGGCTACCCGCCCGCGGGACCGCAAAATGGCATGGGCCCGATGGGGCCGCAGTACGTGATGGGTCGGATGGGACCGCAACCGGTGATGAACTCGCGGATGCTCACCGCCACTCGCGGCCCGGCGACGGGACCGGCGATGGGCGCACCGTCGGCGACTTTCGCCCCCCCAACGATGGGACCGCCGGCAATGATGAATCAGCAGCCGATGATGGCCGCATGGTCGCCCTCGCCGGTCATGCCGAGCCAGCCGGTGATGGCCGCGCCGACGATGGCCGCGACGCCGGTCTCCACGATCACCGAATCGTCCCCGCCGACCACGTTCTCCATGCCGGTGCCGTCATCGACGTTGTCAACGGTTGTCGATCACGGCCCCGTGTTGACCGTCCCCGGTGGCGCGAGTAACTGGCAGCCGGTGCAGCAGGTCTCGGGAGCGGAGTCCACTCAGAACGCGGACCCGGCCCACGTCAGCGACATGACGCTTTCACTGCCGGTCGTCGAACCGCATTGATCGTTGTAGGGTCCGCTGTGCGGACCGTAACGAACAAGCACGGTCTGTCCCGGACGGCGAACCATAGAGGCTGTTTCAAGGCCAGATGGTTTTTACGCCGAAGGCGTACTTGACCACCGATCAATGTTCCGCCACCAACGACAAAACAACCCGAAGAGGGTTTTGAGACCGCTTATACAGTCTCAGCGCGTCGCGATCGAGGGGTCCGAAGTGCGGCCATGCACGCCGCCGGCGGAACTGGCCAAGCGGCCGAAGATCATCCGGCCGGCGCTGTTCTGCAGCACGCTGGTGACGGCGACGTCGATGTCGCGGCCGACCATCGACGAGGCCTGCTCGCAGACGACCATCGTGCCGTCGTCGAGATAGCCGACCCCCTGGCCGATGGACTCCCCTTCGCGGATCACCTTGATCCGCAGCATTTCGCCGGGCAGATACCGCGGCTTCAGCGAGTTGGCGACGTCGTTCAGGTTGACGACGTCGACGCCCTGCACGCTGGCGACTTTGTTGAGGTTGAAGTCGTTGGTGACCACCCGGCCCGTGAGCCGCTTGGCCAGGGCCACGATGCGCTGATCGACCGAGTTCCCATCCGCGTCGCCGTCTTTGACGTCGTACACGCGAATGTCGACCTTCGGGTTCTGCTGCAGCTTGGTCAGCACGTCGAGACCGCGGCGGCCGCGCGTCCGGCGGATCTTGTCGCTGCTGTCGGCGATCTCCTGCACCTCCTGCAGAATGAAGCTGGGGACCAGCAGTTCGGTGTCGAGAACGTTGGTTTCCATGAAGTCGGCAATCCGGCCGTCGATGAGCGCGCTGGAATCGAGGATCAGCGGCCGGCCTCCCTTGATCTCCTTGGCGAACTCGACGTAGGGAATCACGAACCGGAAGTCGTCCTTGGTCTGCAGCAGCAGCGAGATGCAGATGTACGGGAGCGCGATCACGATCAGGCTGATCGTCGTCTGCCGGATGCTGGAATCCGTCAGCACCGGCTGCAAAGCCACCCCCAGCAGGTAGCTGAGCAGGGTGCCAATCAACAACCCGAAATAGATCGCCGAGATCAGCTCGAGCCGCTTCCGCGGGAACAGCACGTCGATCAGCGTCACCGCTTGCGTGATGAGCATCAAGAGCGTGAAGGTGATGTACGGATGCCTGGTGAGGAGCGGCGGAAACACCTCGGTCTGAAACAGGGACACAATCGCCCCCGCGCACACCACCGCATAAATGGCCCGAATGATAATCAGCAACATGTTAAGAACCACACGCGTCAAGAGCGCAGACGGCGAACCGCCCGGAAATATCATCCGACCGAATCAATCGGCGGAAGTCTAAACGACCAAAAGTTCCCTGAATCATACGGTTGTGTCTGTGCGAATGCCAGCACCCCCGGTTGATGCGAGAAATCAGCCCGGTTTTTCCGATCTTTCAACGTCCGGTCACCGCGATCCGGGCGGTCGCCCAGTCGTCCACCACGGTTTCCAGAACATCCAGCGGCACCGCACCTTGCCGCAGGATGACGTCGTGAAACTCCCGCAGATCGAAGCGGTCACCCAGCCGTTCCTTCGAGCGGCAGCGGAGCTCCTTGATCTTGAGTTCGCCGATCTTGTAGGCCAGCGCCTGTCCGGGCCAGCCGATGTACCGGTCCACTTCGTTGACGATGTCCAGCTCGGTTTTGGCCGCATTCTGCTTGAAGTAGTCGATGGCCCGAGCGCGGTCCCATTTCAGCGAATGCATGCCGGTGTCGACGACCAGCCGGATCGCCCGCCACATCTCGTACGTCAGTTGGCCGAACTTCGAGTACGGATCGTCGTACACACCGAGCTCGTCCCCCAGGCTTTCGCTGTAGAGCGCCCACCCTTCGACATACGCCGTGAAGCTGGTGAACCGCCGGAAGTCCGGCACGTCGGTCAACTCGGTCGACAACGCAATCTGCAGATGATGCCCCGGCACGGCCTCGTGCAGCGACAGCGCGGCGATCTCGTACTTCGGCCGCGAATCCGGTTTGTAGAGGTTCACGAAGTACGTTCCGGCGCGCGAGCCGTCGGCGGCCGGGGGGCGGTAATACGCGGCGGTGGTGTCCGGAGCCATGTGTTCGGGGATCGCCTCCACGCCGTAGGGAATCCGCGGCAGTGTCTTGAAGACTTTGGGCAGCATCGGATCGACCCGCTTGCAGAACGCCTGATACGCCGTCATCAGGTCGTCGCTGTTCGTGTAATAGAACTGCGGCGCGTTGCGGAGATGTTCGAAGAACTCGAGCAGCGAACCTTCGAATTTGACTCGCTGTTTGATCGCCTCCATCTCGGCCCGGATGCGGGCCACCTCTTTAAGACCGAGGTCGTGAATCTCCTGCGGCGTCATTGATGTCGTCGTGAACTCGCGGGCCTTGAAGGCGTAGAACTCCTGCCCCTGCGGCAACCGCCACGCGCCGATGCCGGTGAAGCACTTCGGCAGGTACTCCTTGTCGAAGAACTCCCCGAGCCGGCGGAAGGCGGGCACAACATGTTCTTTGACGGCCGCTTGCGCATCGCGCTGCAATCCTTCGCGGTCCGCCGTGGCGATACCCGCCGGGAACGTCTTGAACGGCTTGTAGAACAGGCTCTGCGTGGGATCCTCCACGATCTGCCGCCGGATCTGGGCCGGCACGCGGCGCATCACGATCTCCGGCTGGACGACGCCGACGCGCACGCCCTCCCGCATCAATGCGATGGTCTGATCCATGTATGTCGGAAACGCCTTCAGCCGGGCCAGCCAGTCGGCGTAATCCTTGACGGAATCGAAGGCGAGCGAGTCGGCGACCGAGTTCTCGTCCTGAATCCCGTTCCGCATGTCGAGGGGCATCAAGTATCCCCGAAACGGATGCCCCTCCAGATCGTTCTCCAGCTGCCGGCGGAACAGGCGGTAATTCAGCCTATCCGCGGCGGAGAGTTGATCGAGATTGATGCGGTCCAACTGCTTCAGCACCTCGCGCTGATGATCCGCGCGGCCTTCGACGGCTGCGAGGCTGACATCGGACCAGCGATCGTTGTACCGCTTGTCCCCCAGGTGGGACGCCCAGGTCGGGAACTCCTTCAGGCCGTATTCCCATTCCGCGTCGAAAATCGCGTGCAGCGATTGTTCGGCCGGATTCCGGTCGGCCGCCGCGGTGACCGACGCCGCACCGGCGACCACGGCCGCGGTGAAAATCGCGCTGTGCAACCAATCAAAAACTGTCACCGCACGCTCCTTGCGAGAAAACCGGGCTGTCGGTCGAAGTCCGGCCAGAGTACGGCACGGCGGCGACGGCGAAAAGCCTCACGCTATCGGCAATTTCCGCCCGTTATGGGGCCGGACAGCCGCATTTTCCCCCAGGAAACGACCCGGATGAAGCACATCGAATTGACCCTCTTCGGAGATTCTGCGAGAAGCTCCACTCCTCTTATTCCCACAGTTCGTGATTGCCGTTTCGGTTCTCGATCGAGATCTGTTCGCCTCGCCGGCCAAGGATCGTGCGCATGTCCTTCGTGGTTCGCGGATCGCTGTGTGCCCTGCTGACGCTCGCCGTCGGCGCGGGGTGCTCGCACTTCATCGAATCGCGGGCCATCAACCGCTTCGCGGAAAACCTGCGCGACGAGGATTTCGACGGCCTCAAAGACAGCACGTCCACTCAGTTCAAAGAGCGGGCGTTGCGGACGGCGTCGGCCCTCGACGACATGAAGATTTTGCACCTGCCCGATGGCAAGCACACCATTGTCGATGTCAAAGAAGTCGACGACCACCGGCGCAGCGTCACCGTTGAAGTCGGCGAATCGAAGAAGGAAATCTTCTACGACCTCGTCAAAGACCGCTCCGGCAAGTGGGTCGTCGACGACGTGCAGCTCAAACAGAAGAAATACGGCGTGACGGCCTTCAAGTCCGTCACCGAACAGATGGACCTGCTGCTCACAGTCCGCGAATTCCTCGATGCCTGGGATTCCGGCGACCGCGACCGCGTGCTGACCGTGGTCGGTCCGCGGCTCCGCGCGCCGCTCGAGCAGTTGCCGCCGTCGTATCTGGCCCGGCTGACGGGGCAGGTGATCGGCGCGCGGTCCGAACGGACGAGCTTCAAGCCGCAGGCGCAACTCGACGAGGAGGACGCCGTCGTCCGCTTGCCGCGCGTCGGCGGGCAGACGGTGCTGACGTTGAAGCTCGTCGACGACCAATGGCAGGTCCGCGACATCGCCGTCGACAGCAAGAATGAAGCCCAGCAGATCGCATCGGTCTGGAAACTGGCGCTCGCCGTCAACACCTGCACGCAGTTTCTCGACGCCTATCAACGATCGGACAAGCTCGCGCTGCAACCGCTGTGCGAGGCGGATTTCTACGAGGGAAGCTTGGCGATCGCCAACCTGAAGCAAGTGATGCTGCCTGATCCGCAGATTCCCGATCACGATCTGGATGTGCAACTGCGGGCGCAGCGGGCCGACTTCGTGCTCAAGGGTGCCCGCGAAGTCGTGCAGATCGACATGCACCGCGAAGACCCCGCCGAACCCGATGCCGCTCCGCAGTTCCGCGTCCGCGACGTCACGATCTACGAAATGGAGACCAAACAGGAAAAGCGATTGTCCGCGATGTTCACCGCGCAGGCCATGCTCGACCTGTTCTGCGAAGCCCTCGCCGACCGCGATCTCGATCATCTGCGGCACAGCTCGACGCAGGATCTCAAGACGCGCGTCTGGCAACGCTTGAATGCGGCCACGGTCCAGCACCTGCCGCTGGAAATGTTCGACGACGGCCGGCCCGAGATCGTCGCGATGACGTTTCAGGGCGCGCTCACGCGGTTCGAAGCCCGGCAGAACGGGCAGCCGGTCACGTACCTGCTGCGCGAAGAAGAGGGCCGGTTCTTTGTCGACGACATCGTGTGGCAGATTTCCGGCCGGCCGGCGTCCGTGAAGCAGACGCTGGAACTGCTCGTTCCGGTGCGCAACTTCGCGGCGGCCGTCACGCTGGGCCGCGATGCGTCGCAGCAACCGGCCGTGGTGGAGATGATGCAGAACACCTGCTCGGCCGACTTCAACCGCATGGTCTGGTCGCAGACGAAGTTTCTGCCGAACTCGGGCCTGTCCGCCGACACGTTCCTCGAAACGCCGCTCAAGTCGATCGTGCAATCGGACACCGAGGTGCTGATCCAGTTCGGGACCGACCGCTTCGGGGCCCTGGTCAAGTTGCGGAAAGAATACAACCGCAGCCTGATCGACGAAGTGGTGCTCGTCGCCGGGCCGGAGCAGGCGGATCGCATTGAGGTCAAGAACACGTTGCGGACGCTGCTGGCGAACGGCACCGCGCTGCCGCCGTCGAACGCCGCCACGCAGTACGCCGCCCAACCGACATCGCCGTCGCGCTCCAGGATTCAGCAGGCGGTCTACGAAGAGCCGGCCGACAACCCGCCGCAAGCCATCTGGCCCGTGGGCGACCCCATCGACATCGGGCCGATCGAAGGGCAGACGGAGCCGTAACGGCTGCCGACATTCTGGGTGCCATGCTTGCAGCTTTGGGCAAGCATGTCTTGAGTCCGCGTCCAAAGAAAGGCTCATGCTTGCCCAAAGCTGCAAGCATGGCACCCGGCACGCTCATCACGGGTCGATGCGGCAAGGAGCGTCCGCCCTCGCTCACGCTTCGGGTTGGTGTTCAGACCGGCCAGCCGTCGGCGCGATACGCCTCGATTTCGAACGGGTTGTCGAGGTACGGATTCCGCCCGCGCAGCCACAGCCAGCCGCTGCAGGCGAGATACGCCGGAATGAACAGTGGCCCCCAGCGTTCGTACTGACGGACGTGGACCCGTTCGTGCAGCCGGGTCGATTCGAGCGCCTCGGCGTCGGTGCCCAGCACGACGTGTCCGAGCGTGATCGCGCGAATGCCGCCGCCCACCGCGGAGTACCGGCTCATCAGGGCCAGCAGCGGCCCAGCGGTAACTTCCAGCACGCCATCCACGACGCGGGCTCGTCCCCCCTGCCGACGGGCGATCGCGGCCGCCGTCAGTCCGACCAGCGATCCGGGACTGACCCACAGATAGACGACGCTGCGCGCCGCTCGACGCCACATCAGGCAGCCTGCCTTCGTTGGCCGACCACGAGTCGCATCACGACACTTCAAGCACGTTCAGCCGGCCGTTGCAGTAGCGACAGGCGACTTTCACGCCGATGTACTTCGGATCGAACCGCAGCTGCTGCTGACAATGCGGACACGGGGCGTAGACGTCGGCCTGGCGAACGGCGGGGCTGGTCGGGTCCAGGCGGAACTCCGACTGACAGAATTTGCACTGCACCCGTTCGCCGAGGTACTTCCGGGCGATTTTCAACTCGGCCTGGCACTTCGGACACTCGCAGAAGAGTCCGACGGGAGCGACTTCAATCATCACACCGAGTTCCTGCAACGGGACGAACACCGGCATTTCGACGCTCGATTTCGTCAACTCCGGGTTGAGCAACTGACGACATTCGCGGCAATGGATCTGCTTGGGAGGCATCCATGCTCCACACGCGGGACAGTCGCCGCCGGGCCACTCCGCCATCACACCGTCCTTTCGTGGAGTTCAATCGGGAAACCGGGTTCCTGCAGAACGCGATCGACGATGTCGTGGCCCAGGATGCCGCGAGGTGCAGACGCTTTGTCTACGGGCAAAGTTCCGGGAATCCGGTCGCCTGGCCCGCGATCCCTCCATCTTCCCCGATGCCGGACAAAACGCAAGCCGAGCCGCCGCGGATGACCCGATTTCCGGCCTATTTCCAAGCCGGCAGTCCGCACGTCAAACGAATGACCCACGGAATGGAGAATCTGTTCGTCAGGAAAGCGTTTGGTCCACAGATTTCGCCGATTTCACAGATGGGAATCCCGCCTTCATACACCACTTCAAAAGGTCTGAGGGTGAGTTGCCGACCGCCACTGAAATCTGTGTCATCTGCGAAATCTGCGGACAAACTTTCTTCGTCCAATCGGGAATATCGCGGATCGCCATCGACTGCACAGCCGCCGGGTGGCCGGGGCTGGAGCGCTTCGCGAAGCCCCGGTGATTTCGGGCCCGAGGACCGGGGCTTCGCCCAAAGCGGCTCCAGCCCCGGCCACCCAATTGTCAAATCGGCGATGGCCCTGCAACTGATGTGATCCGACTGCACAGCCGCCGTCTTCGCGGTTATCATCGGAGGCGAGCGTATCACGGACTGAAGGAGCCTCGATCATGCGGGCGGCGGTATTTCTGATCGTTGTGGGGACCGCGGCCGGCGTGCAGGCGGCCGGGGAGTGGCCGCAGTTTCTGGGACCAACGGGGGACAGTCATTCCACCGCGACCGGGCTGCCGGTCACCTGGAGCGAGTCCGAGAACGTCGTCTGGAAGACGCCCTTGCACGGCCGCGGCTGGTCGTCGCCGGTCATCTGGGACAACCAGATCTGGATGACGACGGCGACCGAAGACGGCAAGCAGCAGTTCGCGCTCTGCGTCGACCGCGAGACTGGCAAGATCCTGCACGACATCCACCTGTTCGACAACGAGAAGCCGAGCGAGATTCACGTCCTCAACAGTTACGCGTCACCATCCGCTGTGATTGAAGAGGGCCGGGTCTACATCACGTTCGGCAGCTACGGCACGGCGTGCCTCGACACGAAGACGGCCGAGGTGCTGTGGAAGCGCCGCGACCTCCCCTGCGAACACTTCCGTGGACCGGGATCGTCCCCGATCCTCTTCGGCAACCTGCTGATCCAGCATTACGACGGCTTCGACTTCCAATACATCATCGCCCTCGACAAGCGGACCGGCGACACCGTCTGGAAGAGCGACCGCGACATCGACTACGGCAGCGAAAACGGCGACTTCAAGAAGGCTTTCTGCACGCCGCAGGTGTTCGACGTCAACGGCCGGTTGGAACTCATCAGCCCGACTTCCAAGGCGACGATGTCGCTCGACCCGCTCACCGGGAAAGAGTTCTGGCGGATTCGATACACGCAGTTTTCCGTGGCCGCGAAGCCGATTTACGATCCGCTGCGGCAGATGTTCTACATCAACACGGGCTTCGGCAAAGCCGATCTGTACGCCGTGCGGACGGGGGGCGAGGGGGACGTCACCGACACGCACGTCGCGTGGAAGTCGTCGAAGAGCATTCCGTCGAAGCCCACGCAACTCCTCGTGGGGGACGCGCTCTACATGATCCACGACGCCGGCACCGCGACCTGTCTCGACGCCGCGACCGGTGACGTCGTCTGGCAGCAGCGCGTCGGCGGCAACTTTTCGGCGAGTCCGCTCTACGCCGAGGGCCGCATCTACCTGCTCAGTCAGGAGGGCCCGACGACCGTCATCGCCGCCAGCCGGGACTACAAAGTCCTCGCCGAGAACAAACTCGACGACGGCTTCATGTCGTCCCCCGCCGTCGCCGGCCAGTCGCTGTTCCTGCGCACCAGGTCGGCGCTCTACCGCATCGAACAACCGACGGCGAAATAGCACCCCAGAAGCCGCGGGGTCCCACCCCCGCGGATCTTCTCGTCGCGAAATCTCCGCGGGGGTGGAACCCCGCGGCTTCTGTTTTCACTCTCAACCATCAACCATCAACTATCAACCTCTTCATGCACGACCCCGCCGAACTTTCGCTGCAACCGCACGACCGCTGGATGTTCGCCGCGCTGGATCTCGCCCGGCAGGCATTCGAGGAGGGGGAAGTCCCCGTCGGCGCGGTGATCGTGCATCACGACCAGATCATCGGCACGGGCTACAACCAGCGCGAGCAGTTGCGCGATCCGACGGCCCACGCCGAGATGATCGCCATCACGCAGGCCGCGGAGTCGCTCGGCTCGTGGCGACTCATCGACTGTACGCTGTACTGCACGCTGGAACCCTGCCCGATGTGCGCCGGCGCGATCGTGCAGGCCCGGCTACCAACCGTCATCTACGGCGCCACGGACCCCAAAGCGGGCGCGTGCCATACGCTGTACGAAATCACGGACGACTCGCGGCTCAACCACCGGGCAACGGTCATCGGCGGCGTGATGCAAGCCGAATGCCAGGCGATCCTGCGCGAGTTCTTCGCCCAGCAACGCGCGTTGGGGAAGAAATGACCAATGATCAAGATTCAATGACCAATTCCAATCCTCAGAAGCCGCGGGGTCCCACCCCCGCGGATCTTCTCGCCTATCTGCCGCAACAGCGCTGGTTCGCCGGCAAAGCGCGCACGATTCGGCAGGTCACAATCCTCGATCGCGTCCGGCTGCCGCAATTCTGTGATCGCGGTTCGGAATTCGGCCCCCTCGCCCCCGTCTGCGGGGGAGAGGGTCGGGGTGAGGGGGCGAGCGCCTCAAAAGATGCGCCCAAGTCGGCCCTCTCGGATTCCACCCGCTTTGGAGCACTCGGCCCCCTCACCCTATCCCTCTCCCCCGCAGACGGGGGAGAGGGGACCGGAGGGGATATCGACCTGTTGCTCTGCCGTGTCGAGTTCACCGCGGGACTGGACGAGTGGTATCTGCTGCCGATCTCGGTGACGACGGGATTGGACATCGAGCGCGTCCAGCGCGACCACCCGGAGTTCGTCATCGCCGCGTCGCACGATTTCGTGGTGTATGACGCGACGCCTGCTCCCGATCTCTGGCAGACTCTGTTGCGGACAATCGGACAACACCAGCGGCTCGTCGGAGAACGGGGCGAAATCGCGGCCCAAACCACGGCCGCTTTTCACGAATTGGGCGGTCTTGAGGGTTCCTGCGATCTCCATCGGCACACGCGACAGCAGAGTCATTCGTCCGCCCATTATGGCCGACGGCTGATGCTGAAGCTGTTCCGCAAACTCGCCGACGGCCGCAACCCGGAACTCGAAATCGGCGAGTTCCTGGGCACGGTCACACCGCGTGCTCCCGCACCGGCGCTCGCCGGGTGGCTGGAGTACCGCGCCGGCGACCAACCGGCCGTAACCGTCGCGCTGCTGCAGGAGTTCGTCCCGAACGAGAACGACGCCTGGACATTCACGCTGGGACAACTCGGCCGGTACTGCGAGCGCGTGAAGTCGGAAGCGGCGACAGAACTGGATGACACACTGGCCGCGTTCATGGGCGACGGCCTCGACACCGCCGCGTTGCTCGGTCGCCGCACCGGGGAATTGCACGTCGCGCTGGCGTCCAATCCCTCCGATCCCGCGTTTGCACCGGAGCGCTTCACGGCCGCGGATCAGCAGGCGCTGCATCACTCGATGTATGCGACGGTGGTCCGCACGTTTGATCTGTTGCGACAGCGGATGTCGGCGTTGCCGTCCGAATTGCGAGCCGATGCAGAACGGGTCGCTACTCTGGAGCCGCGGTTGCTGAAGAAGCTCGGGCAACTGTTGAGTCGACCGCTGTCGTCGCCGCGGATTCGGGTGCATGGCGATTATCATCTGGGACAGGTGCTCTGGACAGGTTCCGATTTCGTCATCATCGACTTCGAGGGGGAGCCGGACCGGCCGATCGCCGAACGGCGGGTCAAACAGTCGCCGCTGAAGGACGTCGCGGGGATGCTGCGGTCATTCCATTACGCCTCACACGCCGGGCTGATGGGGCTGATTCCCGGCGTCGAGCCGTCCGATCACGTCGCCCTGCGGCCGTGGTTGAACCGCTGGTACGCCCATTCGGCCGCGGCATTCCTGCGCGGCTACCGGCAGGCGGTTTCTCGGACGGCGCTGTTGTCGAACGATCCGCGCGAACTGGAACTGCTGCTGGAATTGTTCGTGCTGGAGAAGCTGGTGTACGAGCTGGCGTACGAGCTCAACAGCCGCCCGGATTGGGCGCGGATTCCGCTGGCGGGGCTGCTGGAGTTGGATTCGTAATCACAGCCCGGAGCGCCAGCGACGGCGTACCTCTTTTCCCCTCTCCCGGCGCTTCGCTGGGAGAGGGTTAGGGCCGTCTTTGCTGCCTTCCAGTGAGAACGTTGGAAGGCAAGAAGCACCCTCACCCCCGACCCCTCTCCCGGCGAAGCGCCGGGAGAGGGGAGCAAGCCGCCGTCGCTGGCGCTCCGGGCTGTGAAGGAATCGCGCACGTCCCCTTGCCCCTGGCGCGACACCGCCGGACAATCGGTCCATCATGCCGCAATTCCAACTGCACAGTCCGTTTCCACCCGCGGGGGACCAGCCCCAGGCGATTGAATCGCTGGTCCGCGGCCTCAAGGACCAGAAACGCGACCAGGTGCTGCTGGGGGTCACCGGGTCGGGCAAGACGTTCACGATGGCGAACGTCATCGCCGAGTTGCAACGGCCCGCACTCGTGCTGTCGCACAACAAGACGCTGGCCGCGCAGTTGTACGGCGAGTTCCGCGAGTTCTTCCCCAAGAACGCCGTCAGTTATTTCGTCAGCTATTACGATTATTACCAGCCCGAAGCGTACATCCCGCAGCGCGACATCTACATCGAGAAGGACGCGTCGATCAACCAGGAGATCGACCGGCTGCGATTGTCCGCGACCAGCGCGCTGGTCAGCCGCCGGGACGTGATCGTCGTGGCGAGCGTGAGCTGCATCTACGGCCTGGGTTCGCCCAAGGACTATCTGGAGATGATGGTCCCGGTCCTCGTCGGCGAGAGCTTCGACCGGGACGAATTTCTGCGGAAGCTGTGCGACATCCAGTACACCCGCAACGATTACCAGCCGTCGCGAGCGCATTTCCGCGTGCGGGGGGACGTCGTCGAGGTCTGGCCGGCGTACGAGGAATTCGCGTACCGCGTCGAGTTCTGGGGGGACGAAGTCGAGAAGCTGGCGATCATCAACCCCGTCACCGGCGAGGAACTCCAACGGCTGGAGGACATCTACATCTATCCGGCCAAGCATTACGTGCTGCCGGAAGAACGCATCGGCTCGGCCTGCGAGGAGATCGAAAAGGAATTGGTCGCGCAGCTCGAAAAGTTTCGTCGCGAAGGGAAGTTGCTCGAAGCGCAGCGGCTCAACGCCCGCACCCGGCACGATCTGGAATTGCTGCGGGAAATGGGCTTCTGTCCGGGCATCGAGAACTACAGCCGGGCCCTCTCGGGCCGCAATCCGGGGGAGCCGCCGTACACGCTGCTGGACTTCTTCCCCGACGATTTTCTGATGTTCATCGACGAATCGCACGTGACAGTGCCGCAGATCCGCGCGATGTACGCCGGCGATCATTCGCGGAAGACGACGCTGGTCGACCACGGCTTTCGGCTGCCGATGGCGCTCGACAACCGCCCGCTCAAGTTCGAGGAGTGGTCCGCCCGCCGCACGTCGACAATCTTCGTCTCGGCGACCCCCAACGATTGGGAGATCGAACAGGCCCAGGGGGAAGTCGTCGAGCAGGTGATTCGGCCGACGGGACTGGTCGATCCGCAAATCGTCATCCACCCGGCCCGCGGTCAGGTGCCGCATCTCATCGGACAGATTCGCGAACGGGCCGCCAAGGGGGAGCGGGTGCTGGTGACGACGCTCACCAAGCGGCTGTCGGAGGATCTGACGACGTACCTCCGCGAGGAGGCGATCCGCTGCGCGTGGCTGCATTCGGAACTGGACGCTTTCGAGCGCGTCGAGATTCTGCGCGAACTGCGCGAGAACAAATACGACGCCATCGTCGGCGTGAACCTGTTGCGGGAAGGGCTCGACCTCCCCGAAGTCTCGCTGGTGGCGATTCTCGACGCCGACAAGGAGGGCTTCCTCCGCAGCGCCACCAGCCTGATCCAGACCATCGGCCGGTCCGCGCGGAACGTGAACGCGCACGTGGTGCTGTATGCCGACCGCGTCACCAACAGCATGCAGATCGCCATCGATGAGACCAACCGCCGCCGGGCATTGCAGGTGGAGTACAACCGGGTCCACAACATCACGCCGGAAACCATCAAGAAAGCGATCCGTCGCGGGATCGAAGAAGAGGTGCAGGCCCGCCGGCTGGTTCAGCAGGCCGCCGGTTCGCACAGCGAGACGCAGTTCGTGACGCAGGAATACCTGAACGAACTGGAACAGGAGATGGTCGCCGCCGCCGAGATGATGGAGTACGAACGGGCGGCGAAGCTCCGCGACCGGATTCTGCAACTCCGGCAGCAGGTGGGCCAGATGGTCGCCGCGGAGCAGGATGCCGCCGGTTTTGCCAGCGGTGGCCGGCCGAAAGGGAAGGGTCGCCGCAAAAGCCGCGGGGACAGCGCCCGGGGGACAGGTCCGCCAGCCAAGTCAAAACGTCGCCGGGGTTAATGTTGGAGTCCAGCCTTTAGGCTGTCTTCGATGGTTGCGTCACGTCCGAAGAGCAGCCTTAAGGCTGGACTCCAACGGGTGCGCCGCGAAGACTCGACTGCCCGTACAAAAACGTCCAACGTCAACAACGGAATCCAATTGGACTTACAGGAGTCGGCCGCTTGACAGTTTGAGTTGACGCCAGTATCGTTTCAGGGGTGTTAGGTTAGGAGTCCGCATCGTGCGCTCGTTGGCAGGGCCTGCGGTGTGTTCGCCCATCGCGGGTCCAGCGATCGGTCGCGCTCCGGATGAGGGTCTCGGTATGCAGTCGGAGGCGTTCGCCATGTAGGCAGCTCCGTGCGTGGCCTCGACCGTGCTTTCGGGGCGTGGTGTCCGGGAAACCGGTGCCGGCGCTGGCTCGACCGGATCGGGGTCCGTGAATAGCGGCCTGGGGGGACAAAAGTGGGACTCGTGCCCGCTTTTTTCGTTTTCAGGGTCTGGTTTTCGGAGCCTGAAGACGGGAGTTTTCAGGCCGAGGCATCGCGAGAGTCGGTAGTTGATTCGCCACCGTGATTCGCCACCGTGGTTCGCAGCAGTGGTTTCGCAGCAGTAATTTCGCAGCAGTAATTTCGCAGCAGTAATTTCCAGTGGAGGCCGAACCTGATGAACGGGGCAGAACTCCTGCGAATCGTCGATGCCATCCACCGCGATAAAGCCATCAATAAGGATGTCGTCTTCGAGGGCATCGAACAGGCGATCGGTTCGGCCGCGCGCAAGCATTTCGGCGAAGAAGAAGAAGTCGAAGTCCACGTCGACCGCACGCACGGCCAGCCGACCGTCAAGGTGAACGGCAAAGAGGTCGGGGCGGACGAGCTCGGGGACCTCCTGGGCCGGATTTCCGCGCAAACCGCCAAGCAGGTGATGATCCAGAAGATCCGCGAAGCGGAACGCGATACGGTCTTCGACGAATACACCGAACTCCGCGGGCAGATTGTGACGGGCGTGGTCAGCCGGATGGAGGGGGGCACGGCCCTCGTCAATCTGGGCAAAGCCGAAGCCCTGTTGCCCCGCGGCGAGCAGATTGCCGGTGAAGGCTTCCGCGTCGGCGAGCGCGTTCGCGCCGTCGTGCTGGAAGTTCGCAAGGCGGGCAGCCGCGTGAAAATCATTCTGTCGCGAACGCATTCCGACTTCGTCCGCCGGCTGTTCGAGCTGGAAATCCCGGAAGTCTCCGAGCGGATTATCGAAGTCCGTTCGCTGGCCCGCGAGGCCGGCTACCGCACGAAAGTGGCGGTGTCGTGCATCGACAGCAACATCGACGCCGTCGGGGCCTGCGTCGGCGTCCGCGGGGCGCGCATCAAGAACATTACCAGCGAGTTGGGCGGCGACGAGCGGATCGACATCGTCCGCTGGAACGATTCGCTGCAAGTGCTGGTGCCGAACGCCTTGCAGCCGGCGGAAGTTGAAGACGTGATCCTCTGTCCGATGCTGGGGCGCGTGATTGTGCTGGTGCGTGAAGACCAGTTGTCGCTGGCGATCGGCAAGCGGGGCCAGAACGTCCGCCTCGGCTCCAAGCTCGTCGGCTGGGACATCGAAGTGATGACCCGCGAAGAGCTGGACGACCAGTTGGAGCGAACCGTTGCCGCGTTCTCTGAGATTCCCGGCGTGACGTCCGAACTCGCCGAGAACCTCGTCTCGCAGGGCTTTTTGAGCTTCGACGACCTGTCGGTGATCGAGCCCGACGAGCTGGCGGAAATGGGGTCGCTCACCTCCGAGCAGTGCGATGAGATCATGGCCTACGCCGCTCGCTCTCGCGTTC
>JAWXBB010000263.1:0-2812 GCA_034439795.1 Planctomycetaceae bacterium
CGGCCTGCACGCTGACCTGCGTGCCCGGCAGCCAGTCGCCGTCGTCGCGCAGCTCGACCGGGAGCACCCGCGCGACCGGCGTTTCATCCCAGTTGCCGGCGGAGAAGCTGCGCGGGCCGCCGACCATCAACAGGCCGCCGCCGCGCTGACTGATCCATTGATCGATCCAGCCGAGCTGCTGTTCGGTGAACGAATCGGCGCTGACGTCGCTGAGAATGATGGCGTCGAACGCGGCGAGCTCGGCGACGGTGTCCGGGAACCCGCGGGTGGTGTTGACCGCTCCCGTATCGCCGATGCGGACCAGCCGGCTCCGCCCGTACGCCGCGTGCAGCACGACGCATTCGATGTCCTCGTCTTCCGTCAGCGCCTGCTGCAAATCGGAATACGGCCCGCGGACTTCCACCTTGTCGCCGCGCTGCACCGGCTGCAACGGCTGAGCGCTTCCCTCGACGTAGAGCACGCGGATCTTGGTGCGGTCGATCGCGACTTCGGTCTGGAAGCGGTTGTTGGTTGTCGAGACTTCATCGGGGAGTTCCGAAATGGCCGCTTGCAGCTTGCGCGTCTTCGGATCGCTGCGGAAGCTGAGTGCGACCGACTGGAAGCCGTCGTGCAGCGTGACGGCGACCGCCGGCGCGAGCAGGCGGTCGGCCTCGTTCGGTCCGTTGCCGGGGGCGGACAGCGTCACCTCGCAGCGACGCCCGTCGTACCCGTAACTCCGCAGAAAGACCTGGACCTCGACCTCGGTGTAGCGCCGCACGCGCGGCGGGGCGACGCAGGCCACGATGGACACGTCGCCGCCGCGGGCGGTGTCTCCCACGGGGACGACATGCACCGGGATGTTGAGCTTCGCGAACTGCGCGCCGAGTTGTTCGACACCGCTTTCGTCGCGGGCGCGGCCGTCGGAGAACAGCACGATCCCCGCGGGAGGCCGGCGGCCGAACCGGCTCGACACCTGACGCAATGCGGTCAAAAGCTGCGTATCCGAATCGGTCGGGGCGACCGGCCGCGGCTTCGACGCGCCGGCCGATTCCGCCGCGTGCGCCTTGGGCAGCAAGCCCGACAACCCCGTCGATGCGCCGACCTGCAGAACGTGTGCGTTCAGTCCCAGCGGCGACGGATCGTCAATCGCGGCCAGCCGGTGACCGAACCGGAACAGCCGCACCTCCGCGCGGGCTTGCGGATCGGTCGCGGCGTGGGCTTCGCGCATCAGCCGGGCGGCGTGCTCGAACCGCGTCTCGGCATCCCCCACCGCCATGCTTTGCGAGGCGTCGAGCAGGTAGAACACATCCGGGCGGTCGATCGGGCCGGGGGCCTGCGAGACGTTCGACGGATTCAGCAGGATCAGGACCAGCGTCGCCAGTGCCGCTCCCCGCAAGGCGAACAACGGCCAGCGCCGCGAGACCGCCGCCGGCGGCCCGCTCCACCAGCGCAGCAGTGCAAAGGCGACGAGCAGCGACACGGCGAGCGCCGCAAAAATCTGCATCGTCAGGGGCGTCAGAAATGTCAGTGTCGCCAGCATGTTGTCCGTCGTTGAGGAAGCAGGCCGATCGGCAATTCGCTACGGAACTCTCAAGGAGTCAAAACTCTCGTTGGATGCGTTTGTGAGCGCTCGTCCCCCTCTCAACGCTTGAGCAACTCAAGATCGATTTTCCCGACCGCCGCTTCCACGTAGGGATCCTCCGGCCCGCGGGGATTCTTCCAGTAACCGGAGGCGGTCCAGATTTCCTGCTCGTCGAGGCTCATCACGCAGGGGGATGATGTCATCTTCGCAATCGCGAACCACCATTCCGCCGTCGTTGCGCCGGCCGGCTGGCGGACTTCGAGGAGCAGCAGCACTTCCGGATCCGTCGTTTCGGCGAACCCGAAGAGCGCGCCGTCGATGACGCCGCGTTCGCGATCCTCCCACTGAGACAACGGCCGAGTCAACAGCCGCCCCTCCTGCCAGCCTCCGCGACGCTCTTCGCGGAGGACGAACCGCCGGGCCTGCGTGCGCAGTTGCGCGAGCCTGGCTGCCGGCGTCGCTGCAGGTGCGGGAGCGCCGGGCAGCAATGCGGCGGGACGACTCCCGGACTTCGGCTGCCAGATGGCGACGCCGTTGCGGGTCAACCGAAGCGGCTCATCCGACAGCGACGAGAGCTCCCACCACATCCCGCCATCGTCGCGGCACGAGGGACTGACGGCGGCGATCGGACGTTTGCCGTCGAGCCACAAGAAAAGCGTCCCTTCCGCAAACTGCGACGTTACGGGGTTGGTATACCGCAGCAACGGATGTTCGGAGCGGGGCAGCGTCTTCGGTGAATCACCGGTGGTTTGCAGGACGACGGCATCGATGACGGCGGTCATGGCGGCGAGCCGTTCCCGTTTCGCCGACTCGGCCGCGGTCTGCGGTTCGTCGGCGCAGGTCGTCGGCGCCCACATGCCGGTGGCAAGCAATGCGGCCGCAGTCAATCGAACGTCAATGGAATGTCGGTTCATGGGTATTCTCTCGGCGAGCCGGCGGCGGCGATTCCGAATCGCCCCCAGCCGGCTAACAGCGTCACGGCGTTCCCTTTGTCGTGGCAGGCGTTTTCGAGACGGGCGGCGGGCGGAAGGCGTTGGACGACCTGTCGCCCCCGTCGCGCGACAGCACCTGATAATAGCGTTCCACCAGTCCCTGATACTTCGGCGGCGTCGCTTCATCGGCGGCCGACACGATGTCTCCCAGCAGCAGCCCCTGGATGCGCATCTGCACCTCTTCCTGCAGCTCAATCAGACGCACGGTGTATGCGGCCGGGGCCGCGTAGCGTCCATTGGCGAGCGCCCAGTCGAACCG
>JAWXBB010000264.1:0-5581 GCA_034439795.1 Planctomycetaceae bacterium
CCGTCATTCTCATCCCCGGCGGCGGCCACAAGACTCTCTACCTTCCCGGCGAGTTTGTCCCCTATTTCCAGAACCATGGCATCGCCGTCATCATTCTGCTAGGGCTTAACTTAGCGCCATTCGGGTCTGTCTGAAACATGCAACACGCACTACACCTCACGCTTGACTTCATTTCCCCATAGCAGGGGTCATGACGCGAATCGCGAAGGGCGCATCGGCCGGTTGGCGGTGGCTGCCACCGCGGCGGCGAAGGGACTCGCCGCCCTACCCATCGTGACCTTTGAAAAGGTAGGGCGCGGACTCCGCTCCGCGCCGGAACCGGAACCGGAACCGGAACCGCCAACCGGCAGATGCGTCCATCGCGAATCGAGCGTTCGAAATGTCGTCGAAGTCGACGGGCCATGGCGCAATCCAAGTCCCGGACATCCCGCGATTCAAGCGCTGCGCCGATCCAAAATCAGGAGGCACCGGAGGAATCATTCGCGATTCGCGTCATGACCCCCTTCCGCCTGCTGACCGCCTTCCGACTGCTCCGGCTGCACCTCGGGCGAATGGACGATGCTGCTCAGGGCAAACTGACTGAAGCGGCCGGCGCCCGCGGCGCCAGTTCCGCCAGATAAATGGCGGTGAGCGGCTTTCCGTCGGCTGTTTTCTCGTGACTGGAATACCACGAGATCAAGGCGCGACCGTCGTCGAGTTCGACGAAACCTGGATAGGAATTATCGCCGCCGCTCGGGAGTTCGGCGAAGGGCACCAGCGTGTCGCCCCTCAACCACGAAAGCGTAGTCTGCGGACCGGCCGGGGTGACGCGACGGCCGCCGACCAACACCCGGTCTCCCCAGCGCACCAGCAGCGGACCACCGATGAATTCCGGAATCTTCACGCGGCTCCACTGGTCGTAGGGCGGGCGCGATCGGACGAGGTCCGATTCGGCGGCCGTCTTCCGGCAGAGCGCGGTGATCTGGCCATCGGAATCGAACATGAACGCCGTTTCGTTGCCCTGTGTCTCCTGAAACAACGAGCGGAATTTCCACACGAGGCCGTCGTCGCTCTCGAGCAGCGCGGACTGGCGGCCATCGACATGAGCGCGGCGGCCGCACAGGTAGGCTTTGCCGCCATACGTCGCCGCCCGCCAGATGTAGTGCCCGTAGGTTCCCTCCAGGTGCCGCGGGCCCGCCCAGGTCTTTCCGTCACCGGTCCAGACCGCATAACCGAGATGCTGGTTGAAGTCGTAGTTTTCACGGGGCAGCAGCCCGTCGCCCGCATACCACGTACCGCAATAAATGAAGAGCTGGTCCTTGAACGCGAGAAAGTGGGGATCGCGCGTGTCCCGTTTCGGCACGGAAAAACGATGCTCGGGTGACCACGTTTTCGCATCGGTGCTCGACAGCACAATGATGGAGGCGGTCGAACTCACGCCGTGTCCGTCCGGACAGCTCCGGAAGGCCAGCCAGAATTTTCCCCGCCAGCGAATCATGTCGGTGAACGCATTGTGTTCGCCGTTGTGAAAAGCCCGACGAATGTTCTCCACGCTCACCTCGGCCGTGGCCGCGAAGGCCGCCGGTGCCACCGATCGCAGCACCACGACGGCGAGCAGGAGGGGAAACAGATGACGCAGCACGGGACCGAACGACGGGAGTCGTACTCGTTTCATGGGTGATGGGAGGTTTGGCGTTATTGTGGTGTGGAGGTCGGACGCTTACGCTGGCGAGAGCTGGGCGGCGGAGGCTTCGTCTAGGAAAATTTCGCAGCGCGGGTGCGTCTGGAGGATGCTGGAAGGGTGGAGATTGCTGATGGGCCCTTGGAGACAGTCCCGCACCGCGCGCGCTTTGCGGGCATCAGGCACCGAACCGACAATATGGGCCGACTTCATGATCTGCTGGATCGACATGCTGATGGCCTGGCGCGGGACGTGATCCAGGGCGTCGAACCAGCCCTCGCCGAGTTGCTGGCGTCGGCAGTCCTCGTCCAGGGTGAGCACCAGAAAAGGAACCCCGGTCGCGAAGTCGGCCGGCGGGTCGTTGAACGCGAGATGACCGTTTTCGCCGATGCCCACGAAGGCCAGGTCGATCGGCGTGCGCGCGATGAGCGCGTTGAGCCGGGCGCACTCGACCGCGGGATCGCCTTCGCCGCTGATGAAGTGAGCGGCCTGGAGGGGCGGGACTTTGGCGAGGAAACGCTCCCGCAGGTAGCGCTGGAAGCTGGCCGGGTGCGTGGGATTCACGGCGATGTACTCGTCCAGGTGAAACATCGTGACCTTGCCCCAGTCGATCGTCCGGTCCTGCACGAGGTGGTGGAGCGTCTCAAACTGGCTCGCGCCGGTGGCGACGATGATGTTGGCGAAACCTTTCTCGCTGATGGCCGCGCGGATGATGCGGCTGGCGGATGCGGCGGCCAATCGTCCCAGGCTCGTTTTGTCGAAGGATCTGATGATCTGCATGGAGAGGGTGAACGGTTCCGGTCGCGGTGCGCGCGCCGTCGAAGCGGGCGCGCGGGGAAGATCCGGTCGGTCGCGGATGACGAGGCTTTATTTTCGCAATTCCGCCAGCATCTCGAGCAGATGCGTGGAAATGATCACCGAGGCGTCTTCCTGCACCAGGTTCGTGCCCAGCCAGGTTTCGTAGCCACCGAGTTGGTGGTGTTCCGGGGTGGGTAGGTAGCCGTGACGGCCGTTGGCGAGACCGATGACCATGGTTTGGGGGAAAGGGCTGCGTTTCTTCAAATCGAGGCCGGTCTCGACGAAGGTCTCGAACGGGATCCCGCACACGGCGAGATCGCCGATGCGGAGGGCCTGAAGCTGGACCGTGAGGGATTCCTCCTTGCGCTGCGACGCTTCGATGACCCGCCCGGCGTAGTTTTGCGCGAGACGTGGAAGGCGTGCGATGGCCGCCGGCTCCTTGAGGGCGAGAACGGCCTTGGCTTCGGCGACATCCTGGGCGGAAGGACGGCGGTATTTGAGCGTGATCTCGCGCTGTCGCATACCGAGGCGGACGTCGTCGCGATGCTGCGCGATCTTTTGCTGCGCAAACCAGGCGGTGTCGGCGGCCTTTTGAGCGACGATGCGGATCTGCTCGAAGGGTTCGCGCGGCGGTCGGACGGCGCCGAAGGGGATGTTGTTGATATCGCCGGACGTGCCATTGGACATCATGGCGACGAAGCTCTCGTCGCCGCGCAGGCGCGAGGGCATGACGCGCGCGAACTCGCCGAAGTAGTCGGCAGAAATCTGGGCGCCCGCCATGCCGCCGACGTAGTGCAGCGAGTAGTTAGCGAACAGGGCGAGCGGCTTTTTCCGTGCGTCCTGGACAGAGAGGATAGTGATGTCGGGATCGATCGGGCCGGCGGGACGGTCGAGCACATCGAGGCTGGTGCCGGGATTCATCTTCACGGTGTCCAGGTGGCCAAACGGATTGGGCAGCATTTTTCCCGGCTTCAGATACCAGCGACGATTGAAGACCTCGTCGGGCAAAGGATGCGCGGCGGCACCGACGGCAGCCGGTCGCAACGCTGCGTGGGCTTTGACGATCGATTCCGCCAGACCGTCGACAAAAAGTTTCCGGTAAGCGGCGGCGGGCTCGCTGCGCGTATTCAGCGGTGCGGCGGAGTGCGAATGAGTGGAACTGATGAGTATCCGGTCGGGCGATATGCCGGTCCTGGCCGCGGCGAGGGTCTTGGCCTCGTCCAGCACATCGGGGCCCGCGCCAAGATTGTCCACGACGACGAGGGCGAGGGTGGTGGCGCCGTCGGCCAACACCAGAGCGCGGGCGTGGAGCGGATCGTGTGCGCTCTGGGCCATGTTGGCGGCGAAACCGCCGGGCATGTTGAGCGGGAAAACCTTTGGCGTGATGTCCACGGCGGCAGCTCCGGCGCGGAGGACGGCCTTTTCGTATACGACTTTGCCTCCGACGATCGTCGTGGCCGAACGAATCTCGTGCAGCCGTTCGGCGGGTGTGGCCATGAAGTCACCGGTCAGAATCGCAAGGTCGCCCAGTTTTCCGACTTCGATCGATCCCTTGCGCGTTTCGTCGAAACTCATCCAGGCAGCGTCGATCGTGACCATCCGCAACGCCTCCTCCCGCGACACCCGCTGCTCCGGACCGAACACCTGGCCGCCTTCCGTCCGTCGCAGCACTGCAATCTGCATCGCGAGAAACGGATTGTACGGATTCAACGAGCTGTTCGGGTCGAAGCCCTGCATGTGATCCGCGTTGATCGCCACGTGCACGCCGGCGTCGCGCCACGTCTTCAGGCCGATGAAGTGATTCAGGCGTTGCGCCCCCAGCACCCCGGCCAGCGTGTCTCCATCTTTGTAATACCACGTCGGCTGCGTGTCGACGGCCACACCGAGACGCGCGGCGCGTTGGGCGGTTTTCGCGTCGGGCCAGTAGGCGTGGATCAGATTGTAACGGCGCGGAGCGATCGGGCTGTCGGCGTTCGCGGCCTCGACGGCGTCGAGGACCGCGTCGACCCCGGCATCGCCAGTGACGTGCGACGACATCTGCCACCCGAGGCGGTGGCCGGTGCGGATGATGTTTTTTATTTTCTCCGCGCTGACCCGGAGATCGCCGCGGTAGGCGGGATCGGAAATGCCGTAGATGGCAAAGGCGCGCTCGCCGTACGGCTCGCGCATGAACGCTGTGCCGTACAGCGCGCCGCCGTCGACGCTGAACTTTATCGGGCCGTACCGGACCCAGTCGTCGCCGTCGCCCGTCTTGAACGGCATCGCGCGGATGGCCGTCTCCGTGGCTTCGACGCTGCCGTCCGTGTTGATCCCAACGGTCACGGTCACGCGCACCGGCAGGCGTCCGTCGGCGCGGAGCTGGTTGAAGGTCGCGAAATTATCCGCGCGCGGCGACCGCTCCGTGATGCTCGTGATGCCGAGTTCGTTATAGCGGCGGAGCAGCGTGGCGAGTGACGCGAGGTACTTTTCCTCGGGCACGCCGCGGCCGGCGAGAAACTTGGTCAGCAAGGCGCCGCAGTTCTCCGTCACGCCGGTCGGCTCCCCATCGGGACCAAGGATGATTTTTCCGCCCGGGGGCGCGACGCGGTCCCGGGTGATTCCGGCCGCTTGCATCGCCGCTTGATTCAGGATCTGCACTTGGCGGTTGGCGTATTGCCAGGTGAATACGGCCGGATTGTCGGGGGCGGCGAAGGTGAGCTCGGCAGAAGTCGGGATGCGTCGCTCGCGGATGCGGGTGGCATCGACGCGCGGCAGCTGGATCCAGCTCTGCGGAGCCGAGCCGCGTACTTTCTGTCGTACCCACTCCTGGATTTCAGCGATCGAATGCAGCTGCACAAAGGGCTGCAGCGCCTCGCCGCGCGCGGCCCCGGTGGCATGAACGTGGGATTCGATTAGTCCCGGAATGACGGTTTGCCCGCGCGCGTCGATGACGCGAGTGTTGCTGCCAATGCGCGATCGCACCGCGGCGTCGGAGCCCACCGCGACGAAGACGCCATCCTTGATCGCGACGGCGCTGGTGGTCCGAAACGACGCGTCGACCGTCAGGATGCTGCCGTTGAGCACCACGAGGTCGGCGGCTGGCTCTGCGGCGAAGGCGGTCAGGGAGGTGCCTGCGAACAGGGC
>JAWXBB010000265.1:0-11557 GCA_034439795.1 Planctomycetaceae bacterium
GCCCGCTCCCAAGACGGAGGCCGCTCCCGCCAACGACGTCACCACCTCGTTCGCCGCCGCCGCGATGGCCGCCGGGGTGACCGACGCCCAGGCCGCGGAGGATCTGCATGCCGCGTTCGCGAATTCGACCGATGCCGAAGTGATCTGCATCGTCCGCCCGCGCGATCCGAAGACGCCGAGCCGCACGGTCATCATTCATCAGGCGTCGCCGAAACTGGTGGGTTACCTGCTCGACTCGGTGGACGCCCCTGCCCTGCCCGCTTCGCCGCCGAACGTGCTTGCCCAGACCGAGTCGCTGATTCCGACCACAGTCCAGCAACGCGTGACCGACATGCCCGCGGCCTGGCCCCGCACGCTGACGGAACCGACGCGGCCGCTGTCGCCGCGCGGAAAGTGAATATTTCCCATAGAGCCTGACCGTCAGGGAGGGGTTCTGGGGCGTGGAAAGAAACCGCTTCCTGACGGGCGCGGCTCGTTGCAGGTCATCGGACTTCACCCGCACCGCCGGTTGGTTCATAATGCCGCCGGACACGCTCGCACGCATTCCATTGGGAGGGAGCCACCCGCATGTTGATCTTCGCCGATAACTCCGAATCGATCGGCCGCACGCCGCTGATCCGCATCAATCATCTCACCAAAGGCCTCAAGGCCACGGTCCTCGCCAAGATCGAGGGCCGCAACCCCGCCTACTCGGTCAAGTGCCGAATCGGCGCCAGCATGATCTGGGACGCCGAGCAGTCCGGCAAACTGAAGCCCGGCATGCACGTCGTCGAGCCGACCAGCGGCAATACGGGGATTGCGCTCGCGTTCGTCTGCGCCGCCCGCGGGTACAAGCTGACGCTGACGATGCCCGAGACGATGTCCGTCGAGCGCCGGATGATGCTCAAGGGCTTCGGGGCCGATCTGATCCTCACCCCCGGCGCCGACGGCATGAAGGGGGCCATCGCCAAGGCCGAGGAGCTTGCCGCCCAGCCCGGCTACTACATGCCGCAGCAGTTCAAGAACCCCGCCAACCCGGCGATTCACTTCAAGACCACCGGCCCGGAAATCTGGCACGACACCGACGGCAAGGTGGACATCTTCGTCTCCGGCGTCGGCACCGGCGGCACCATCACCGGCGTCACGCGGTATCTCAAGAAGGAAAAGAATCACTCGGTCAAAAGCATCGCCGTCGAACCCGCCGCCAGCCCGGTTCTCTCCGGCGGCGCTCCGGGGCGACACAAGATCCAGGGGATTGGCGCGGGCTTCATCCCGGATATCCTCGACCGCAGCCTGATCGACGAGATCGTCACCGTCACCGACGAGGAATCGTTCGACATCGCCAAGCGGCTGTCGCGCGAGGAGGGGATCACCTGCGGCATCAGTTGCGGCGCGGCGATGGCCGCCGCCCTGAAAGTCGCCGCCCGCCCGGAATCCGCCGGCAAGCTGATCGTCACCATCCTGCCCGACAGCGGCGAGCGGTATCTGTCGACGGCGCTGTTTGAGGACACACGGGGGTAGTGCGGAGGTGAGGAGATGCCGTATTATGAGTTCTGGTGGGACGAGCGCACGCTCGAAAAACTGTCGATCAATGATGTGACGCTTGAGGAAGTTGAAGAGGTGATCTGCTATCCGGAACGGGTCGAAAAGAGCCGAAGCAGCGGCATTCCGATTGCCATCGGTGCAGCCCGCGATGGACGGCTGATCGCCTGCGTCTATCAACCCATCGATGAATTGACCGTCAAACCCGTCACCGCTTATTACATCGAACCGCGATGACCACAACCATCACACCCCGCGTGATCCATGAGTTGACGCCGGAAGAGGCCGAGCGGTTCAACCAGTTGGCCGACCTGGTGGACGCGGAAAAGCCCGACATCATACGTCGTGCCCGGCTGACGATCGCCGCCGGCGACGAGCCCGGCTTCAGCGGCGACCTGCGGCGGGCAATTCACTCGGGCGGCGTCAAGTTGGAGAAGCTCGCCGAAGCGGCGCAGATTCATGTCTTCTCGCTCTGTGATTTCCTCGAGGGCACGGCCGACCTGACCTCGACGCAAATCGCCGCGATCGTCCAGCTGCTTGGGGTGCTGCTGGTGCGACCGTTTCCGATTGACGCACCGCGAAAACCCCGGCCGTAACACTGTCTCGGCAAGGACGCCGAATGATCGCCGCCGTCGCTGGCGCTCCGGGCTGTGACGGGCTCGATCTCCCCGAACGGAAAGGATTCTGAATCATGCGAATCGCCTTCACTTGCAGCGCGATGGCGCTCCTGGCAATGACCACAGTCTCGCTTCGCGGCAGTGACGCCGTCGACGCCACCCAGCCCGCGAACATCGCCGACGTCGATGCGTTGCTGCAGCGCATCGAACAGCTCGAACGCCGCGTGCGGGAGTTGGAAGCCCAGCCGCGCGTGACGAAAGTGACGCCGCAGCGGACGCCCCCTGCGCCGTCGAACTGGTTCCAGTTCTCATCGCCCGCCGTGCCCCCGCCCGTGGCGATTCCGTTCGCGCCGCAGAACAACGACGGCGTGCTGCGGGCCGATCAGGTGAAAATTTACATGCACTATCAGCGCTCGATCCCGGACGTGCAGACCGCACAGCAATCGCGCTGAGATCACGCCCGGAAGCCCAGGGATTGCTATCCCTGGGCTTCTTCGTGCGATCCACCCACGCTTGCCGCCGACATTCGCCGTCGGATACAGTCCATCCCGTCCGGGCGCGCCCGGTTTCCCGCGATTCTCCGACAGGCAAAGCACACTCCCGCATGTACAACGTGACTCTCATTCCCGGCGACGGCGTCGGCCCAGAAATCGCCGCGGCGACGCAGAAATGTCTCGAAGCCACCGGCGTTAAGTTCGCCTGGGATGTGCAGGAATGCGGCATCGAGGTCATCGAGAAAGTCGGCAAAGTGCCCGACTCCGTCCTCGCCTCCATCCGCAAGAACAAGGTCGCCCTCAAGGCCCCGATCACCACGCCCATCGGCAAGGGCTTCCGCAGCGTCAACGTGTTCCTGCGGCAGGAACTGGGGCTGTTCGCCTGCCTGCGGCCGTGTCGGACTTACAAGGGGGTGCGGACGTACTTTTCGGACTCCAACGTCGATTTGGTCGTCGTGCGTGAGAACACCGAAGACCTGTACGCCGGCGTCGAGTTCCAGGCCGGACAGGCGGTCACCGCCGAGTTGATCGACTTCATCAACTCGAAGACCACCGGCAAGAAGATCGGCACCGGCAAGGCGACCACCGGCATCAGCATCAAGCCGATGTCCTACGAGGGGACCCGCAACATCGCCAACTTCGCCTTCGATTACGCCGTGAAGGCCGGCCGCAAGTCGGTCACGTCGGTCTGCAAGGCGAACATCATGAAGTTCACCGACGGCCTGTGGTACGACGAAACCCGCGCCGTCGCCACCGCCTACAACGCCAGGTACGAATGGCCCGAACTGTCGGTCCCCGCCGACAAGGAACTGGCCGGCAAGGTGCCCAACGCCTCCAAAGTCGTCTACATGGAGCGGCTGATCGACAACATGTGCATGCAGCTCGTGCAGAAGCCCGAACTGTACGACGTGATCCTGCTGCCGAACCTCTATGGCGACATCCTCAGCGACCTGTGCGCCGGCCTCGTCGGCGGCCTCGGCGTTGCCCCCGGCGCGAACTACGGCCCCGACGCCGCGATCTTCGAGGCCACCCACGGCAGCGCTCCGAAGTACAAGGGCCAGAACAAGGTCAACCCGACCGCGTTGATTCTGTCCGGCAAGCTGATGCTCGAACACCTCGGCGAGAAAGCCGCGGCGGAGAAACTCGACCGGGCCGTCGCCGCCGTCATCGCCGAAGGGAAGGACGTCACCTACGACCTGAAGCCCGACCGCAACGACCCCACCGCCGTCGGCACCAACCAGATGGCGGACGCGATTTGTGCGAAAATGCGCGGAATGTAATCTCGTTAGCCGCGACCCGGAGGCCTTGCGCTGGGTGAAGCGCACAAACCGTGATGGGCGCTCCACCCAGCGCTCCCCTGCGCAAGGCCTCCGGGTCGCGGCTAACCAAGGTTGAAAAGTGCTCATGGACGAGCAAACCCTCCTCGCGATCCTCTCCGGCGAACGCCGCGGCGTCCTCCCCGCCGCATTGCGTTCCGCGTGTGCCGTCGCGTCCTGGGGCTACGCCGCGGCGATCGCCCTCCGCAACGCCGCGTTCGATCATGGCTGGCGGCGCATCCACCGCGTGGACGCCCCGGTCATCAGCGTCGGCAACATCACCACCGGCGGCACCGGCAAGACGCCCGTCGTCGCGTGGCTGGCGAACCGGCTGAATCAGCACGGACACTCGCCCGCCATTATCAGCCGCGGCTATCGCAGCCTCGACGGCATCGAGAACGACGAAGCCCGCGTGCTGTCCCGGCTGTGTCCGTCAGCCGTCCGCGTGCAGAATCGGGACCGCGTCGTCGGGGCAACATCGGCGATCCAACAACACGGTTGCGACGCGATCATCCTCGACGACGGCTTCCAGCATCGCCGGCTGCATCGCAATCTCGACATCGTGCTGATCGACGCATTGCAACCGTGGGGCTACGGTCGACTGTTGCCGCGCGGGTTGCTGCGCGAACCGGTGACCGCGTTGCGACGGGCCGACGTCGTGCTCATCACGCGCGCCGATCAGGTGGCCGCGGAGCAACTCGCCGATCTGCGGATGGAGTTGCTCCACTGTGGAGCGCCGCCGCGCATCGCCGCCGTGCAGTTCACCCCGCAACGTTTGATCCGCACCGATGGCCGGACCGAACCGTTGTCCGCTCTCGCAAATCAGCGCGTCGCAGCGTTCTGTGGCCTCGGCAACCCGCAAGGGTTCCTCCGAACGGTATCGCAATGGAACCCCGTTGCCGAACCCCGCCTGTTCGCCGACCATCACCACTACAGGCCGGCAGACTTCGCGGACCTCGAACTGTGGCGGCAAACGATCGATGCCGACGTGCTGCTGACGACGCTCAAAGACGTCGTCAAATGGCCGCCGGGCGATCCGCTCGGCGACCACGTCCGGGCGATCGACATCGGCGTCGAGTTCCTCACCGGCCGCGACCGCGTGGAAGAGTTGCTGGCGACGATGCTGTCGAACCGCCCGCAACGCCGGGCCGCATAAAGAGCCGGGGCTGGTGGGCGGGGTCATCCAGCCTTCGCTGAAAGTGTGGCGCTCGGGGATGATGTCCCGTGCGATGTTCGGGGGCTGCATGTCGATGGCCAGGGTGAGGTTCGGCACGAAACGGCGAAGTGCCGATAGGCGGCGACGCTGAGGCCGAGTTCGCCGCCGCTGTGCAGCGTCACGGGCAGGTTGGCGGCTTCGCACAGCGCGGCGGCTCACTATGCAACCGTCCCGAAGCGGTGAGCCTCGAAGACTCGACTCACCCTACATGAAGAGGTGATGCCCGACTTGGCTTCGCGGAGCCTTTCGGCTTCAATGACTGCGACAGGCATCCCAATGAAAGGCCTCTTCCGATGACTCCGGCGAACTGGGATCGTCGCCGGTTTCTGGCAGCGCTCGCGGCGACGGCGACAGTTCCGCCGTTCGCAGACGGAGTCTGACGGTGAAGCCTTGCCGCCGGTCCGGGCGATGGGGTGCATCTGATCGACATCGCCCGGATTGTCGTGTGAGCACGCCCCAACGGTATCCTCGTGCAGGTCTGTTCCCTCCGCAGCGCACCCTTTGATCGAGACCCCACTCATGAAACGCCGCACCTTCCTGCAGACCGCCGTTGCGGCCGGCATGGCCGCCGCACTGCCCGCCAGTGAGCGGAAGCCCACTCGCATTCTGCTTCGTTCGTCGTGGCAGACGGTCAATATCGGCGACATCGCGCACACGCCCGGAATGCTGGCGCTGCTGGAGCAGCATCGGCCCGATGCCGAGGTCACGCTGTGGCCCAGCAGCGTGGGCGGCGGCGGCGAGGAGATTCTGCGCGCCCGGTTTCCCCGGTTGAAAATCGCCAAATCGAAAGCCGAGCAGGACGCCGCGCTCGCGGACTGCGATTTCTTCCTCCACGGCAGCGGCCCGTCGCTCGTGGGGCTGAAAGAGCTGATTCTCGCCCGGAAAGCCGGCAAGCCCTATGGCATCGGCGGCGTCACGCTCACCGACGAACAGATCAGGGATCAGCGCGATCTGCTCGCGAATGCCAGGTTCGTATTCCTCCGCGACACCGATTCCCTCCGCGCCCTGCAAGCCAGCGGCATCAGCGGCCCGCAGATGGATTTCGGCCCCGATGCGACGTTCGCCATCGACCTGCGAAATGACCAGGCAGCCGCGGCGCTGATGACGGAGCATCGGCTGGAGCCGGGCCGGTTCCTGTGCGCGATCCCACGGTTGCGCTGGACGCCGTACTGGGAGATTCATCCCGACACGGTCAAACCGAATCCCGAGCGCATCAAGGTGAATGCGGAGTTCGCCGAAAAGGACCATGCCAAGCTTCGCGAAGGGATCGCAGCCTGGGTGCGCGCGACGAACATGCGCGTGCTGCTCGCGCCCGAAATGACTTACGAAGTGCCCCTGCTGCGGACGCTGATCTACGACAAACTGCCCGCCGACGTGCAGCCGCACGTCAGCTTCCTGGATCGCTACTGGCTCACCGCCGAGGCGTGCAGCGTCTATGCCCAGGCGGCGGCCGTCGTGAGTCTCGAACAACATTCGCCGATCATGAGCATTGCCGCGGGCGTGCCCGCCGTGCTCGTGCGCCAGCCCACCGACACCCGCAAAGGCCGGATGTGGTACGACCTGAAGATGAACGACTGGGTCTTCGAGATCGACGACGCCACGGGGCCGCAAATCGCCGAACGGCTGGTGCAGATCGGCCGCGATCTCCCCGCGGCCCGCGCCGCTGCGGCCAAAGCCCGCGCCTACGCCCACGAACTCATGGCGGCCATGATGGCCGCCATTCCGAACTGACCCGCAGCCGGATCGGAAAAATCGCCATGCGCGGCGCGTCGGTTCGTCACGGACGACGATTCGGCGGGCGCGCTCCGTTCGGCGGCTTCCGGTTGATCGCCGCCTGCCGAGCTTGTTCGGCGGACCGTCGTGCGTCGTCCAACCGACCCGCCTGACGCAAGCATTCCGACAGGAACATCAGGGCGTTCGGATCGTTCTCGCCCGTCAGTTCGACCGCCCGTTGCGCCCAGACGATCGCGTCGTCCCAACGACGCTGTTCCTGATAGACTCGCGCCAACGCGACGCACGCTTCGAGATGATCGCTTCGCATGGCGAGCGCCTCGTGAAAGGCTGTCGCCGCCTCGGGCCAGCGTTTCATCGCCTGGAGCGTCAACCCGAGTTGATACCGTAGCTTGGCATGACTGGGCTCCAGGTCGTTTGCGTGCTCGAAATGCTGCAGCGCTTCCTCGAAACGGCCGTCGAGATAGGCCAGCCAGCCCAGCATCCCGTGGCCGTAACTGTCGTTGGGGTCCAACTCGTTCGCGGTCTGCAGGTGCTTAAGCCCGCGCGGTTTGTCCCCCGCTGCGGCGTACACGGTTCCCAGCCGGCCATGCACGCGCGCCGCCCGGGGATTCGACGCCAGCATCGCTTCCATCAGTTCGATCGCCTCGGCCAGTCGACCGTCATTGATCAGTTGTGAGGCCCGAAACCATTGGCTGTCGAGTTCCGTCTGCAGGCTCACGAGCGACACAATCGCGTCTTGAGTGTCCTCCGACGGATCGATGCGCTGCGCTTCGCGGAAGGCGTCGATCGCCATCAAGAAGCGGTACTCGCTCCGGAATTCCGCACCACGCCGTCGCCACTCCTGTCCCAGCGACCTGGTCAATTGATCCGCGCGCGCGAGGCTTTCCGCATCGGTCTGCGACTTCAACCATTGCAGCAGCGCGGCGTCGCGGGCCTCGGGATAGACCGCAATCCGGTGCTCCCAGCGTTTAACCGGGGGGACATACCCGTCCTGCTCCGTCCGAAAGTTGACTTGCACCTTGTTCGACGGCGGCATGTGGCAATCGATGCAATTTCCCTGGATGGCGTGCGGCAACCGATCGCGTTCCGTGCAATCGGCCGGCTGGTGACACTTCACGCACGACGCCGCACCGGCGTTCTCCGCAGAACGATGACGATGCGGGTTGTGGCACGTCACGCAGGTCAGCTCGTCGCTCTGCTGGAAACATTGGCTGGCCTGCATCCCCCCGTTCTGGTTGGCGACGTGGTTGTCCTCGATGAGCGGGAATTCCGGAATCTTGACGAAGTCGTTCAAGTCCTCTCCCGGCCGATAGCTGAACGGAGGCCGCCGGAACCGGATCGCGTTGTCGTGACATTGCGCACAGAGGTCGATGAGCCGCTCGCGGGACAGTTTGCCGGGATGCACAATGGCCTGGGCCTGCCGATCATCGCGATGTCGTTCGTGATGGTCGACGTGCTCGCGTCCCGGACCGTGACAGCGTTCGCAGGTGACCCCCAGCAGCGCGGTCTCGCGGCGGAAGTTCTCCGGCGCGCCCGGCACGCAGTCGATCCAAGTGTTGTGGCAATTCAGGCACTGCGCGGTCAGCGGCCGGGAAAAATCGCCCCCCGCCAGCGGATTGATCGGCGTGGCGGCCCAACACTCTTGCGGGTGCAGCCAGACCATCGGCAACTCGTAGACCCGCTCCCCCTGCCAACTGAAATAGGCTTCATCGGACCCCGCTCCGTGGCCGTACACGAGGTCGATCCGCGACGTTCGACGCTCGTCCCCCTGGGGAGTTTGTCGAATCGCCGACATCCAAAACTGGCCTTCCGAGCGGCTCATCTCGAAGTTCACGCCGGGATAGTGCGAGGCGTACCGATTGCGCCCGACGTCGAAACCGGGCGGCATCGGGACCCGCGGCGCTTCCACGCACGCCAGGAAATGACGGGTCTCACGGAACTCTTCGACGCGCTCGCGATGGCACCCGGTGCAGCGATCGATGCCGACGTACGGCGAAGGCTGCGGCGGCTCCGTGACGGCGTCTGGTGCAGCGGACGTCGACGTTGGAGGTGACGGAGGTGTCTTCGTACGCGAGCCGCAGCCGGTCGAAATGATGGCGAACGCGACGACCAGCCCAATCACTCTCATCGGGGAGGGAGAGTGCGGGCCGTCTGCGCTGACCGATCCCGGCGTGGATGGCTGGTCCGTTGCCAAAGTCATTGCACTCACGATCACTCTGCGACAGCCGGCGGATTGGTGGAGGGTGCGTCCGCATCGTACCAGTCGGAATGGCCCTCGATGAGAAGGATTTCCCGATCCGCAGGAATCTGCGCGAACCGCTGGGTCAACCCGGAAGGCCAGTCCACCTGAAGTTCGTCGATGTTGACTGCATCGCCCAGTCCGAAAACGACGTGGCGCTGACTGCTGGCTTGAAACCCGTCGCCCGCGGTGAGCTGCTTCCGCCACGTTTGCCCCGCGGCGGATGCGGTCAGTCGCGTGCCGATGGCGTCCCGTTCCGAGTTCGTCCCGACGAGCCTGACCGCGAGAAAATGACCCACGTCTCGGGACGTGTTCTGCAGCCAGGCTACCGGCGCGTCGACGTGCGTCACCAGGACGTCTTCGCGGCCGTCGCGATTGCCGTCGAATTTCGCGACGGCCCGGCCGAAATATCGCCCGCGAAAGTAGGCGCCCGCGTCGTCTTCCGGAAGCAAATCGAAATGCCGGCCGTTCCGATTGAGGAACAGTTGCGTGGGCATCGGCGAGGGAATGTTCCAGCGACGATAGTCTTCGAGGTGCCCGTTCGCGACGATCAGATCGGGCCAGCCATCCAGATTCGCGTCGAGAAACTGCGCTCCCCACCCCATCACCGGGAAGCTCTGTTCGTAGATCCCATAGCTCGGCGAACTATCGGAAAACGCGCCGTCGGCCTCCTGCAGATACAGGTTGCTCCCCTCGGTGTGAAAGTTGGTGACGTACAGATCCAGCCGCCCGTCCCCATCGACGTCGTCCACGGCGATCCCCATGCTGGCGAGCGGGCGTCCGTCTCGGCCGAACGCCAGCCCGCGGGGAACAGCCTCGTCCACCAACCGGGGAGGCTCGCCGCGCGCTGCCGTCTCGTTGCGGAAGTAGGCATTCGGCTCCATGTCGTTGGCCACAAACAGCGAGAGCCGGCCACTGCCCTCGAAGTCCGCCGCGACGACCCCCATGCCCTTCCCCGCAGTGACGTGAATGCCGGCCGAGTGCGACGCATCCAACAGCCGCCCGTCGCCGAGATTCAGCCACAGCCGGTCCGGCTCCGGCGGAAACATCGTGGGGCGGCACTGCACGGTGACGCCATCGCGCTGGCACGTTCGCGTGAGGGCGTCCCCGCCAAGATAGTTGGCCTCATACAGGTCCGTCAGGCCGTCGCCGTCGATGTCTGCGAACACGGCGCTCATGGTCCAGACCGAACCCGACAACCCCGCCGCGGCCGTCGCATCCACGAACGTGCCGTCGCCTTGATTGATCCACAGTTGATTCGGTCCGATGTTCGCCACGAACACGTCGGGGAAGCCGTCCGCATCGAAGTCGCCGACGGCCACCCCCTGGCCGTACCCGATTTCCAAAAGCCCCGCCGCCTGCGTGACATCCAGAACCCGGTCGCCGAACTGGTTCCGAAACAGGCGGTCCGTTTTGCCGGGGTCGCGCGGCAGAGTCAGCGCGGGGCCGCCGTCGGTCAGGAAGATGTCCGGCCAGCCGTCGAGATCGTAGTCCAGAACGCCCGCCCCGCCGCCGCTGATTTCGTACATGAAGCCGTAGGGACGCGCGAGGCTGGAGCCATTCGAGTATTGAAACTCCAGGCCGCACCGCTGGGCGACATCCTCGAATGAGACTCCGCGCGAAGCGACAACTTCCGCGTGCGAGGGGGAGGTATCGGTAGCGGCGTCGAAATCGGGCAAGGGATAGTGGTCGAGCCTGACCCGCCGGGAGAGGCGATGTTCCTCAGCGATCCACGGCGAGTCCCGTGTGAGGCGGTTGCGGAGTTCTCTGATCCGCGCGGCCGGCCACCGCAACTCGGGGTGCCGCGACATCGTCAGTTGGGACCATCCCAGAACCTCCCAGTCTCGTCCCAACTCGGCCAGCACGGAGACGATCTGGCGCAGGACGTCGGGATCGGGAAAGCCGCCGGCGCCCTTGCCGAAGACGATCTGCTGTCGAAGCTCGGCCAATCGACGCGACTGATCGGCATAGCCAGCGCTCTGAGGCAGCAATTGCGACAGTTGATAGGTGGCCCCCGCATGAAAGGGTCCGCGTTCGAGCGCTTCCCAGAAGCAGCGAATGGCTCCCGGATGATCGCCGCGGTGCAGTTGCCACAGCCCCCGGACATGCCAGACTTGCGGATGCGCGAGCGTGGCATCCGACTGCAAGCGGTTCCATTCCGCCAACTGGTCCCACGCTCCGGACTCCGCCAGGAGCGTGCCCCAGCGGGCGAAGGCTTCCGCCGACGGGTGAGCGCCGCCCGCCGCCTGTTGGGCCCGCTCAAGCGCCGCCTGTCGCGTCTCGGTCGTCAACGCATCCGCTCCGGCCATCGCCAAACCGATCCATTCGGAATTTGGATCGGCTCGCAGATAGCCGTCAATCCGCGCCCGATCTTCGTCGTCGAGCCAGGTTTTATCCGGCCACGCCACGGCGAACAGCAA
>JAWXBB010000266.1:0-10422 GCA_034439795.1 Planctomycetaceae bacterium
ACCACCGAGACCCTGATTTACATCCGCATGATTCACCTGATGTCCCGGCGGATCGCACAGCACCGTTTATCCATTTGAAAACAGGTTCTTAGGAAGAACGGGCGATTGCGATTGATCACGCCATCTAAAGATGTCACTGCTTTACACTCGCTCCCTTCATCCGCCTTTCCTTGGCGAGCTTTGCGCCTTTGCGTGAGGCTCCTCTTCTCATTTCTCTGGAATCAACACCACCGACTTGAGATCCATCAGCGCCGGCAACGGCCGCGACGCCGGACGCAGGGTAATGCGACGCACGTCCGCGTCGAGTTCGATCTCGCCGATTGTCGCCGTCTGGTAGTCGTCCCAGTTCGCGGTGGCGGTGACGCGGTGGGTGAAGGGCTTCTTGCCGCCGTCGATGACCAGCCGGTGACCGGCGGCTTGCGGGTCGCACGCCCACACGATTTCCACGCGGTACTTGCCCGACTGCGGCACGTCGACCGTCCACACGGCGTGGTCGTCGGCGCTGCTCCACCAGCCGAGGTTGCCGTGTTGCGATTCCAGCACGATCGTCGGGCCGTAGATTTCCGCGGCGGCCGGCAGCAGCGCGAGCTTGCCGTCGGCGTCCGCTATCACGGTCTGCGGGGCGTTGCCGGGGAATTCCTTCCGCTGTGGTAACGGGACATTCGCCCTCACAAACGCGATCAGGTCGGCCATCGCCTCGGCAGAAAAATCCTTCTCCAGCCCCTCCGGCATCAGCGATTTGTTCGCCGCGACGAGCTGTTCGAGGTCCGCCCGCAAGATCGCGTGCTCCTTCCCCTCGGCGGCGAGCAGCGTGAGGCTGGTCGCCGTCTCGCTCGCCAGCAGGCCGGTGAACGACTGCCCCTGCGCGGTGACCGCCGTGTACGTCAGGTATTTCGTTTCCACGGCCCGGTTGGGATCGAGGACCGCCGTCAGCATCGCCTCCGGGGACTTGTCGGTCAGCGACCGCAAATCCGGGCCGACGATGTGGCCGACCTCGCCGAGCTTGTGACACTGCGCGCACGTCTTGCGGAACAGTTCGCCGCCGCGGGTGGCATCGCCGCCGTTGTGGACGACGGGCTGATACCGCGCGATGACCTCCGCCCGCGCCTGCGAAGTCGTCGCCCCCAGCAGTTCCTCGGCCCGTTTACGGAGGCTGCCGTCGAGATGATCGAGCAACCGCTGCCGGGTCGCGGCGTCGAAATCGGGCACGGCCAGCGTCCCGGCCGCGACGGCGTCGAGCAGCGCAACGCAACCGCTCGTCCGACTCAGCAACGCCTCCCGCACGGCATTCCGCGTGTTCGGCGACAGTTCCCGCCACCGACCGATGACGGCCGTCGTCAACGCGGCATCCCCGCGGCTGCGGAACAGTTCGACCGCGGCCAGTTGCAGTTCCGGCGGCTGCGTAGGCTGGAGCCACTTGGCGAGGGTGTCGGCGAGATCAGCTTGGGGCCACTTGGCGTATCGAGAGAGCCGAGCACTCCTGACACGCTGTTCGAGGGGCTTGGTGTCATTTCGCGCGAATGCCGCGGCGTCCGCCAATCGTTCCGTCAGTCGTACTGATAGTGCCGCCGCTTCGCCTGCGGTCCAGTTTTTCCACGGATGATTGCGTGTCGCCATTGACGTCAGGAAGCGGTCGAGCAGACGTGCATCGGAGTCAGTCCAGTCGGCGGGTGAACGGTTCAGCGAACTCCGAAGGATCGGCCACAATCCCTCCGGCTGGTCGAACGCCACCAACTGGGCGATCACGTCGGCTTGAAGCCGGTCCGTCAGTTGTGCTTGCTCGGGAAGGGCTGCGAGGATGGTGGCAAACTCCTGAATACTCTGGGCGGTCAGCGAACTGAAAATCGCCGCAGTCAAGTACCGATCTGATTCGTGGACGACAGCCAGTCCAGCCAATAACGCGGTTCCAAATTCCGGGACATCGATTTCTCCGAGAGCGTTAATGGCCTCAAGCTGCACGGAGGGATCGGAGTCAAAAATCACTTTCGTCAATGATTCGACAAACCGCTGTTGATACTTCTCATCATTCGGCAACTCGGCACGTCCAGCACAGAACCGAATGGCCCAGCGACGAACGCCGGAATGGTCGTCTCTGAGCGAGGTGAGCAGGGTTTCGGAAGATAATGCTTCCAACCCTTCCAGCACACACAGCGCCTGCAACCGCGCCTGCGGCTTATCGCTCCTCAACAGTTTCTCCAACTCTGGCACCGCAGCCTTGTCGTTCCGCTCCAGCAACAACTGATGCGCCATGTCCCGTTGCCAGCGGTTCGTCGAATCCAGCGCCGCGACCAGTTCCGCAGTCGTCAACTTGTCCAACCGTGGCACCGCGCGCGGCTTCTCGCCCGTCGGGTACATCCGCCACAGCCGGCCCTTGTCGTCACCCGCGCGGACGTTGAGCTTCTCCTGCCACTCCTGCGGAATCCATTGCGGATGCTCGATCACCAGCCGGTACATGTCGGCGATCCATAACGCCCCGTCGGGACCGATCCGCAGCTGCGTCGGCCGGAACCAGTTGTCGGTGGACGCGAGAAACTCCGACTGCTGCTCGTCCGGCAACCGCTGGCTGGTGAACGAGACGCCGTCGGGCCGCAGGACTTCGCAGTGGACGAGATTGTGGACGGGTTCGCTGACGAAGGATAGCTGAGGGCTGAGGGCTAAGGGCTGAGGGCCGGAGGAAGACAGCGGGGCCGTTGTCTTTGGTTCGGTCCCCTCGCCCCCGCTTCGGGGGAGAGGGTTAGGGTGAGGGGGTTTGTCTTTCGGAGCGCTCGCCCCCTCACCCCGACCCTCTCCCCCGAGGACGGGGGCGAGGGGGCCGGAGGAAGAGGCCGCTTCTTCTCCGGCCCTTAGCCCTAAGCTCTCAGCCCTTAGCTCTCCCGTCACAATCGCCGAACACGCCGACGTGAACCGGTTCGCGGTGTGGAAGTCATTGAATCGGGACAGCGTTTTGCTCGCCGGGAACACCGGGGCGTTGCCCGGTTGCACGGAGACGTCTTTTCGCGGGTCCGGGGCGGCGTAGTGCGGGTTGCGGCGGAGGTATTGGTCTTCGAGGACGTAATGGAACAGCGGGCGGCTGTTGTTGTTGCCGAACCAGTGGCCCCAGTCGTCGCGGGCCCGGCCGAACTGCGACTGGCCGGTGACGGCGTCCATCTGGCCGGTCTCGGGATGAATACGGAGATCACGGCCGCGGAGGTCGAGCTTTTCGCCGGTCTTCACCGACGTGATCGCGCCGCCCGAGTCGCCGTTGGCGAGATATAGCCAGCCGTCGAGGCCCCACGTGAAGCCGTTCACGCGATGCTGCTGGTTCCCTTCGCCGAAGCCGGTGTAGAGGACTTCGCGGAGATCGGCTGTCCCATCGCCATTCGTGTCCGCAGCGAAAAAGATGTCCGGTGCGGCGGAGACCAGCACGCCGTTCTTCCACGGATGCACACCGTTCGGGAACGGCACGCCGTCGAGGAACAGCGTCGACTTTTCGTACTGCCCGTCGCCGTCGGCATCTTCCAGAAACCGCACGCGACCGCCGGGCTGGCCGCGGCCGTCAATGCCGTTGGGGTAGTCGGCCATCTCGACCACCCACAGCTTGCCGTCCGGCCCCCACTGGAACGCGACGGGGTCCATCACCGCCGGCTCGTGGGCCATCAGCTCGACGGCGAACCCCGGCCGCGGCCGCATCGACTCCACCGCCGCCCGCGGCGTCTTCGCCGCCGGCAACCGGTCGCCGAGCAGCTTGTCGAAGTCCCAACTGACGATGAGATTCGGCCGGTCCTCCGTGTCCTCATTCATCCAGTGCAGCGCCCGATCGCGGACGAAGAACCCGTTGTCGGTGCCGTCCGCGCGGACGATGGGCGGCAGTTCCTGATCGGCGGGTTTGGAGCCGCGCGTGCCGGAAAGGAGCTTGACAGACCAGCCGGTTCCTGCGCCGTCAAAGAGATGAATACCGTAGTCTTTCGCGCCGGACCAGATCAGATCGGGATAACCATCTTCATCGACATCGACAAAGCGCACGCCACGATCATTGCCGTTGGCATCGCAAAGCGCGACACCGTCGGGAATCCATTCATCGACTCTCTTTGAATCATCGTCATCGTATGGATGCAGGACGAACGGTTTCGCACCATCCAGAGGCTGGACGATGCTTATCAGATTCCACTTCTCGACATCGTCAATAGTCGTCAACTGAACATTGGCCAAAGTCGCTTCATCGAATCGCTTCTTGTCATCAATTCGAATAAAAAGCTGCGAGAGGAATTCAAGCTCTTCCCATTTGCGGCGATGTGAGTTCCACTGCCAATCTCGCACTCTCCTTTCACGATCGCGGCAAATGATGCTTGGGGTGTCAGCCGAGAGTAGCCGTGCGTTGATGGGATGAAAGGCATTCGACTTCGATGTCGCCGGACCTGGATAGTTTTTCCAAGACGTACTGGAATGATCCCATAGACGGGTCACGCTGACTTCGTTGCCGAGGAGCAAGATGTCGAGATAGCCATCTTGATCGAAGTCAGCCATCAGGGTTCCGTTCGATGATCCGTCCCGCTTGCGAATTGGGTAGTCACGCAACAGGTTCTTATTCAACCGCTCCAGCGCCTCCTTGAACGTCAGAAACTTGACCTTCTTGCCGTGCTTGGCGACGGCGTGGTCGATGAGTTCGTTGACCTGCTCCGCCTTGATCCAGCCGTGGGGGTGGAAGACGAGGTTCAGCACCCCCTGCTTGTGGACCGTGATGTCGAGAGCGGCTTTCATGTCTTCGACGGTTTGCGGGTTGTTCGGCTGATGCAGGAAGTTGGCTTCCCAGTCGCTGGGGGTCATGCACGGGAACTCCCAGCAGAGCCGGTCGATGACGTAGGGGTACGGGTAGTTCTCGATGTAGTTCACGAACCGGTCGTGCGTCTGGTCGCCGCGTTTGAGGCCCTTCGGGAAATACTTGCGGAAGCGTTCCTTCCCGTCGGCGTCAAACAGCAGCTCGCGGGGGATCGTCGGATCGGCGGCCGTGTAGACCTGGAACACCGACGAGCTGATCTGCAGAAACTTTCCGTTCGGCGTGGTCTTGTTAAAAATCTCCTTGTAGAACCGCGGGCTGACGGTGTTCAGCGAATCGCAGCACGGCATCCGAAACGCGACCGGGGCGTTGTTGGGGATGTTGAACATGAGGTCCACGCATTTGTCGTACGTCCCCTTCGCCTTGGCGAAGTCGCCTCCCTGCAGCAGCGGGCAGGGATGATCGAACGTGTGAACTTCGAGGCTCAGCCCCTCCTGCAGCCACGTCTGCAACTGCGGATCGTCCGGCTTCACGGCACACGTCATGATGCTGATCGGCGCCCGGCCGTCGATCTGCTTGAGCCGCTGCAGAATCGGACGGAGATACGCCTCGTACTTCGCCGGGTCGCGCATGTCGTCGATGGCGAGGATAACGACCGCCTCGACGCCGTCCTCGCCCACCCACTGCGGCGTAATGAGCTTGGGAAAGTTCGCGTGCGGGTAGTAGATGTCGTGCCCGTCGAGGTAGGCGAGCCGGTTGCCATCGACGGGGTTTGCGCCGAGGAGAGTGAGAGCCAGAACCGACGCGGCACAGGTTGCGAACATGGGGCGACCTCCTCAAACCGATCAACCGACGCTGTTTCGTGCGTGCATCATGGCGAACGGGTCGTTCAGAGACAAACGAAGACGACCTCTGGTCCCCTCTCCCGCGCTTCGTGGGAGAGGGTTAGGGTGAGGGTGCTTCGAGAAAGAGAAATTCCGCGAAACCGCAAGCGTTCGCTGGTCGTCGTTCGAGGTCGCTACGCCGAATGATGTTCAATCAACGCTTGCGGTTTCGCGGCCTTCTCAAAGGCACCCTCACCCCCGGCCCCTCTCCCAGCGAAGCGCTGGGAGAGGGGGGAAGACGCCGTCGCTGGCGCTCCGGGCTGCGATGAGGCTTGCATCTGTCGCGTTGCTGTGGCGAGAATTTGCCGCGAGCATCAATCACCCAATCAAGGACTGCATCGTGCCCAAGAAAAAGGCGGCGAAGAAGACGACGGCGAAGACCACCGTCTCGAAGCGGATTGTGTTGCGGACCGGCGAGGCGCTCGTCGAAGGGGGGGCGGACTGCCTGTGTGCCGAGCCGGAGGTGGTGATCGGCGAGCTGGATGGCCCGGTCGGGTTCGCCATCGCCAACCTGATGGGCGATCAGTCCAAGGGGCACAGCAAGGTGTTCGCCATTCTGAACTGCGACGTGCAGGTCCGGCCGACGACCGTCATGGTCAGCAAGGTGACGGTGAAGGACACCGCGTACACCAACATCCTGATGGGCACGGTGCAGGCCGCGATCGCCAACGGGGTGCTCGACGCCGTCCGCGCGGGGGACATTCCGAAGGCCAAGGCGAACGATCTGGGCATCATCGTCTCGGTCTGGCTCGACCCGGCCGTCACGAAAGAGAAGATCGACCACAAGCAACTGTTCGACAACCATCGGGCCGCGATCGCCAAGGCCCTCGGCAAGGCGATGCGGAACGAGCCGGGGATCGACTGGCTGCTGAAGAACCAGGCGAACGTGACGCACATTTATCATCAGATGGCGCTGGATGGGCAGTTGTGAGGGAGGTCATTGGTCCTTTGTCATTGGTCATTGGGCAGTAGAGAATCGCGAAAACGTGGTGATCTGCAGTGGTTCCCCTTCCGTTCGTAGGGTGATTGCCATAGAACGGTAGGGGGGCGACGATGTCGCCTGCGGTTCGTCTGGATTGAGGATGCTGCGATGTCGCGTTGGATGGGGTGGGCGTGTGCCCTGTGTCTGGTGTCACCGAGTCTGGCGTCCCCGCTGTTCGGCGACGACGCCGCGGTGAAGGCCGTTCAACCGGCGGATGCCGCGGAGGCGGTGAAGCCGAAGCGGCTGTCGGTCGCGCACGTGCAGATCAAGGGTTCGCTCCCCGAAGGGACGGCGATGCCCGGCCTGTTCGGCGAGACGCTGGAAACGCTCGACGGACTGCTGCAACGGCTGCGTCGCGCGGAAGAGGACGACAAGCTCGCCGCCGTCGTGATTCACGTCGAAGATCTGTCCATCGGCTGGGCGAAGGTCAACGAGCTTCGGCACGCGATCGCGCGGGTCCGCAAAGCGGGCAAGCCGGTGTATGCGTATCTCGAATCGGGCATGACCAGCGATTACCTGATCGCCTCGGCGTGCGACAAGGTCGTGCTGCCGGAATCGGGCGTGCTGATGCTCCCCGGCTTGCGGGCCGAGGTCACGTTCTACAAGAAGCTGTTCGACTGGCTCGAAATCGAGCCGCAGATGCTCCGCGTCGGCGAATACAAGTCGGCGGCCGAGCCATATTCGCGGACCGAGATGAGCCCCGAGTTCCGCGAAGAGATGACGGCGGTGCTCGACAGCTTCTACCAGCAGATCGTCGATCAAATCGCGTCCAGCCGGTCGCTGCCGGCGGACAAGGTCAAGGAGATCATCGACATCGGCGTGATGTCGGCGGCCGATGCGAAGGCCCACGGCCTGATCGACCTCGTCGGTTATGAAGACGAGCTCGAAAAACTCATCAAGGGAACCGATGCGACCGCCACGGTGAAGACGCAGAAGGGGTACGGCAAGAAAAAACTCGACACCGATTTCAGCGGCATCACCGGCATGGTCAAGATGATGAATCTGCTGATGGGGGTCGAAGAGCCGCAGCGGAAGTCGTCCGCGCCGAAGATTGCGGTCATCTCCGCGGTCGGCCCGATCATGTCCGGGGCGAGTTCCTCCGACCTGTTCGGCGAATCGACGATGGGTTCGTCGACGATGATCAAGGCGATCCGCCAGGCCCGCGATGACGACACCGTGCAGGCCATCGTGCTGCGCGTGGACAGCCCCGGCGGCAGCGCGCTGGCCAGCGACCTGATGTGGCACGAACTGGAGACCGTCAAGAAGCCGGTCGTCGTCAGCATGGGAGACGTCGCGGCGAGCGGCGGGTACTACATCGCGATGGGGGCCGACCGCATCTTCGCCGAGCCGGGGACGATCACCGGGTCGATCGGCGTCGTCGGCGGCAAGCTCGCCATCGAGAAGTTCATGGCCAAGTTCGGCGTGACGACCAGCATCGTGCAGCGCGGCAAGAACAGCGGCGTGATGAGCATGACCACGCCGTTCAACGACAGCGAACGGGCCGCGATGCAGAAGCTGATGAACGACATCTACGCCCAGTTCACCGCCAAGGCGGCCGCCGGCCGGAAGATGGACGTGGCGAAACTCGAAAAGCTGGCCCGCGGCCGGATCTACACCGGGTTGCAGGCGAAAGAGATTGGTCTGATCGACGAGATCGGCACCCTCGCCGACGCCGTCGCGTATGCCAAGAAAGCGGCGGGACTTGATCCCGACAAGAAACTGGAGCGGCTCGATCTGCCCCGGCCGACGAGTCCGTTCGAGGCGTTGCTCGGCCCCTTGGACACGGAAACGCGCCTGTCCGACGCCGTGCTGCGGTCGTTCTGGCAGCGCGTGCCGACGAGCCTGCAAGGCCCGCTGCGCGATCTGCAGGCGTTCGAGATTCTCGCGCGGGAACCCGTGCTGACGGTGCTGCCGTTCCGGTTGACGGTGCGGTAAGGCGGAGAGGCCGCATGGTTCAACTGACTCCGGAACAATCCGAAGCGCTGCGCTCGGCGAGCGGCCAGCCATTGGCCATTGTCGATCCGAAGACTCAGCAGACTTTTTTCATCGTCACTTCCCAGGACGTTGACGAGTTGAACGAGCTTCGTAACGAAGATCACGCGATGTCCGCGTTCTCGGCGGCGTCGCTGCACGATTCGTTGAAGCGGGTTGAGGCGAACCCCGATGTCCCCCGGATCGCCGGGGAAAGTCGACCGGGCACTCCGTGACCGAAGCAGTTCGAGTCCCGGAGCGACTCGTCTACGGTCGCAGCAACGGCAACGGCTGGTACTCCTGCGCCGGAAACGTCCGCAGGGGATCGGGCCAGCAGTAGTCTTCCAGCTTGGCCGCACCGTTTCGCCGCCCGACCGCGCGGACGTAGCCGATGTGCTCGCCCCGGTCGGCCTGCAGCGCGGCGATCTCGACGTGGTTGTCGGGGGCGATCTGGTGGTGCCAGTCGAGCCAGACCTGCCAGCCGTCGGGCATAGTGTCGGCCGTTTCGACGTCGACGATTCCCGTCCGCGACCACAGGCGGCTCAGCCATGCGGCGGTCTGGAGACACCACAGATCCTGCGTCCACCACGCCTTGAGATGGTCGGGGACGCCGCTGTCTGGGATTTCGTTGCTGAGACCAGCCCCCGCGACGCCGATCAGTCCGCCCGGCTTCACGAACTGGGCGAGGTAGTTGAGGTACAGCGCGTCGGTGCCGAAATAATAGAAGGCATCCACGCAGACGATGGCGTCGAAGAACTCGGCGGCGAACGGCAGGGAGCGGGCGTCCGCGTGAAGGGGGAACACGCGGTCGCCGAACCCGGCGTCGACGATTCGCCGCTGGTTTTCCGTCGCCGGCACCCACAAATCCGTGGCCCAGACCTGCACGTCGAATTCGCGGGCCAGAAACAGCGACGACAGCAGCCGCCCGCAGCCGAGGTCCAGCACCCGCATCCCCGGTTGCAGCGGCATGGCCTCAGTCAGCCATTCCGCGAGCCACAGGGCATTCCCGCCCGAACCGTTGGCGAGAATCCAGTCTGGATGATACGCCGCCGATCGCGGAAAGCGGTCGTGGACCAGGCGTTGCAGCGGATCGGCGTCGGGCATGAGTGTCGTGTTCCGTGATGTCGTGGCGATCTCAAACGACAACGCGGACACGGACGTCATCCATCGGGTTCGCCATCATCCAAACCGCACGGCATAAATCGGCGGCAGGTGATTGGGCAGCATCGTCCAGTGATCGCCGCCGTCGCTGGTCGTCCAGAGATTTCCCGTGGTCGAGCCGAACGCGAGTTGATTCCCGGTGGCGTCGATGTCGAGCGCGTGGCGGAAGACCAGGTCGTAACAGTGGTCCTGCGGCAGGCCGTTCCGCAGCACGTCGCAGGTTTTGCCGCCGTCGCGAGTGCGGGTGACGCACAACTTGCCCTCGACGGGAATGCGGGTCTCATCCTTCACGCCGGGGACGAACCACGCGGTGTCGGGCTGGGTCGGATGGACGGCCACGGCGAATCCGAACGACGACGGTTCGAGTCCCGTCACATGCTCCCAGCGGCGGGCGTCGTCGGTCGACCGGAACACGCCGTTGTGATGCTGCACCCACAGGTGGCCGGGCGCTCCGGGACAACGGACCATGCGGTGCGGGTCCTGGATGTTGGGATTTTCCTGCTGATCGGGAGGCATGAACTCGGCGAACATGCCGGTGGACAACGACGTCCACGTCTCGCCGCGGTCGGCGGTGGTGCTGACCCCCCCGCACGACACGGCGACCGACACGTTCCGCTTGTTCCGCGGATCGACGCACACGGAATGCAGCGCCGGTTGATCGGTGCCGCCAC
>JAWXBB010000267.1:0-4272 GCA_034439795.1 Planctomycetaceae bacterium
CGCCGTCCGTCGTGGCGAGACTACATGACCATCCCGCGGAGCAAGTCACACCGTCGGCTCGCTTCGCAAGCCCGGTAACCCTTATCCGTGTGCCATTCGGTTGTAGCCACGGGTGAAGCGCAGTCCGCCGACAGGCGGACGAAGCAACCCGTGGAAGCGGTCACATTGCACGTCCTGCCCCGGAGCGGGCAGCGGAAGCGTCCTTCGCCCCTACCGGGGCGAGCATTTCACCGCCATCGATTCCACGTGTTCCGCGTCGGGCGGCAAGGCCGCCGCGCCGCTCCACCCGTGGCTACACTCCACCGCCCCGTCGGGGCGGAGTGCATTCGCTAACGATGATGTGGGAACATGCCTTCGGGTGCCATGCTCACAGCTTTGGGTGAGCATGTGCTTTCTCTTCGCAGACGTGAAGAAAACATGCTTGCCCAAAGCTGCAAGCATGGCACCCAACGGGACTCATTTCCGAGTCCCACGAGTCATTCCACTACACTTAAGTACAACAATAATCCCACAGATCAGAGTCGGGATATTCAACATGAATCCGACAACAATCTCTACAATCCCCATATTCATCGCCTGCCGTGCCAGCTCCGGTAGTGGATACTTATCAGCTTTGGACCACAACTGAAACTCAAAGATGCACAGGACGAACATTGGAATTGCAAGCGGGATGCCGCAACCTGTTGAAATCCAGAACAAGCCAAAGATGATGTTCGAGATCGCCGAGATCAAGATTGGAATCTTGAGGTGGCTGCGATCCTCATTTTTACGCGATGCGATATCAAAGTGATCCGGCTGCCGAACACCGCATTTTGGGCAGATCTCCGCACGCTGCCTGATTCGCGCACCGCATTCAAAGCAGAATTTCGTCTCGGTCCCTTGCGGTACCGCCGCGAAGTCCTCGCTTTTGAGTTCAATCGGTTCTTCAACCGGTGAACGATTCGAATTGGTCACGCTCTTTCGTAGAGACTCTGACTTCGCAGTTGATGATCCGGCATTGTCAGAGTCAGGAACTTGTATGCGCGCAGAACACCCCGGGCACAGGATCGCCCTGCCGACTGATTCATCAAGAGCCTTCAGTCGCTTGTTGCAATTCGTACAATTGAAGGTAATCGCCATCTCTTCTCACATCTCCTGTACTGGATCGCAACTCCCACTTTTTTGTACTCTGCGGCTCACCGCAGCCTCGAATAGAGATATCATCCATTGTTTAGCTCATCACAACTCATCAGCCTCCGCCTGTCCAGATGTAATCCAATTACAACAACGGTCTTGCGCCCATCACTCCGTAGACTCAACGCTATTGAATACTCATTGATTCTCCGATTTCGGCTTATCGCCAAGCTGCACGCGTAGCTGCGATGCCCCAATACTCCCCTTGGATGACAAGTGATAGATTTCGCCATCCTTGTTTAGGTCAGTAAGGAAGCCATTATCCAAGAGGTGCTGCACAGCTTCGTAAAGTTCGACAGACGAGTGTTCTCCAGAAAGTCCGTCAAACTGATGCTCCCCAATCACCACAACGCATCCCCCATCGAAACGGGCAAGGTGAAGATATTGAGTTCGCGATTCTGCAAGCCGAAGAAGAATGTCGACTTCTGCGCGAGTCGGCTTGAAGACGATTTCTTTTGGGACATCCACTTTCGGGGCGTGGTTGACCTGAACATTGTTCGCGATAACCAAGGATGAACTATCCCCTACCGTCACACCGGAAACTGACATATTCTCTTTGCCGATCTGGATCATGCGTTTTCCACCAAGAGCGGACTTGATTGCACCCCACAGTTTTACAATTGTTTCAAGCATAGCGAATCCTACATCAATGTTCGATCAGCGTCACACGACCGACACCGTCGTCCCCTCCCGCGCCGCCTCCAGGCACGCATCCATCACCCGCTGCGTTTTGAGGGCGATCTCCCCCCAATGCGGGTCGTGGCGGCCGCTCGTCACGAGGGCCGAGAACGTGCGGAACAGGTTGGTTTCCTGGGCGGTCGCGTGGCTGCTGCTGTACTCCGGCAGGCTGACCGGGCGGGTGCGGCGTTGCGTGTCGAAGTCGCAGCCGGTGACCTGGAAGGCGGAGTTGGTGACGTCGAACCGCACCTCGTCGCCGAAGAAGGGGAGCACGAAGTCGGGGACGTGGACGAAGCCCTTGGTGCCGCTGATGTTGGCCCACTGCTGGTTTTCCGTCTGGAACGAACAGTAGAAGCTGGCCGACACGCCGTTCTGGAAAAACAGTTCGGCGGAGAATTCGAGCGGCACCTGGTCCGGGCTGTCGGGGCGGCCGGCGGTGGCGAGCAGCCGGGCGGTGACGTGCGTCGGCAGTTCGTACTTCATCGCCCAGAGCGTGAAGCGGATGGTGTACCAGCCGAGATCGCCCAGGCAGCCCTGCGGTTCGAGCTGGCTGCTGACGCGGATGTTGCCTTTCAGGAAGGCGTCGGGCGCGTTGAAGCTGAACTGCGTGGCGATGCGGCGGATGCGACCCACGCTTTCGCCGTCGTCGAGGACTTGCCGCAGGGCGTCCAGCCGGCGGCTGTGCATGAACATCACACCGTCCATGAACTGCACGCGGTTCCGGTCGCAGGCGGCGAGCATGTCCTGCACATCGGCCGTGGTGACGCCGACCGGCTTCTCGACGAGGACGTGCTTGCCGGCGTTCGCGGCCTTGATGACCCATTCCTTGCGCAGTCCGGTGGGTAGCGGGAGATAGATGGCGTCGACGTCGGACCGCGTGAGGAGTTCGTCGTAGCTGCCGACCGCCGCGGGAGCCGTCGGAATGGGGCAGGAGGCCTGACACTCGGCGATGAACTGCCGGCTGCGATCGAGCGTGCGGCTGGCGACCGCGGTCAGCGTGCTGTTGCCGGACAAGGCGATGGCCTGCCAGTTCTTTCGCGCGATCTCCGCGGTTCCGAGGATGCCCCAACGACAAACGCCCGCCATGATGCTGCTGCTCCGCGCTTCGGAAAGAATGTCCGGTTGTCCGCGATAGCGTAACGGGTTTGGCGTGCGACAGCACCTGAAGCCGCGGGGCTGCGTCCCCGCGGATGCGCGCTGTGGGGCGTCATCCGCGGGGGTGCAACCCCGCGGCTTCGGGCTGAGCGCACTATCACGCTCGACGATTCGCCCCCCGATCCGGTACGCTGGCCGCACATCTCTGGAGGAGCGTGCGATGCGTCATCTGCAAATTGAATCGTTGATCGCGGTGCTGATCGGTGTCGGGTCGGTGATGGCTGCGGATCGACAAGGGGTCGTCTCGCAGGAGTTCCTCTACACCGACCCGCCGACGCCGTCGTGCCATGCGTCGACGATCGCCGAGACGCCGGACGGGCTGGTCGCCGCGTGGTTCGGCGGGACGTACGAGAAGCACCCCGACGTCGGCATCTGGCTGGCGCATCGTGGCAGTGACGGTTGGTCCAAGCCGATCGAAGTCGCCAACGGCGTGCAGTACGTCGAGCCGGACGGCAAGGTCGTCCGGCATCCGTGTTGGAATCCGGTGCTGCATCAAAGCGAGGGTCCATTGCTGCTGTTCTTCAAATGCGGCCCATCGCCGGACACGTGGTGGGGGATGCTGACGGAGTCCGCGGATCACGGCAAAACGTGGTCGTTGCCGCGGCGGTTGCCGGAGGGGATCGCAGGGCCGGTGAAGAACAAACCGGTACGGCTCGAAGACGGCACCCTGCTCTGCCCGACGAGTTCCGAAGACAATCAGTGGCGGGTGCATTTCGAGCTGACGATCGACAACGGCCGCACCTGGACCCGCGTGCCGGCGATTCACGACGGCAAGACCATCGGCGCGATTCAACCCAGCGTGCTGTTCCACGCCGACGGCACATTGCAGGCGGTCGGCCGGTCCAGGCAGGGGAAAGTGTTCACGACGACTTCTACCGATCAAGGTCGGCACTGGAGCGACGTCACGCTGCTCGACCTGCCGAATCCCAACTCAGGGACGGACGCCGTCACGCTGAAGGACGGCCGGCATCTCCTGGTCTACAACCACACGCCCAAGGGCCGGTCGCCGCTCAACGTCGCCGTCAGCACCGACGGCAAAGCCTGGCAGGCCGCGGCGGTATTGGAATCAGAACCGGGCGAGTATTCCTACCCGGCGGTCATCCAGACGCGCGACGGCAAGGTGCACGTCACGTACACATGGAAACGCAAGCTGCTGCGGCACGTCGTGTTGTCGCCGGAGCAGTTCACGCCGCAGCCGATCGTCGAGGGTAAGTGGCCGGACGTTGCCAAGTGACACCGTTTAGCCGCGACCCGGAGGCTCTGCGC
>JAWXBB010000268.1:0-3443 GCA_034439795.1 Planctomycetaceae bacterium
CGGCGACGGCGCGGAAGCGGTCCTCGCTTTCGCGCAGCTTCGCTTCGGCCCGCTTGCGCTCGGTGATGTCGATGAACGACGTGACCGCGCCGATGATCTCGCCCCGAACGTTCTTGAACGCGGCGAAGTTCACCAGTACGGGCATTCGCGAACCGTCGGGCCGTTCTATGAAGACTTCCACATTGTGCACCGGGATGCCGGTGCGGAGCACGTCCACCACGGGACTCTGCGCGTGCGGCAACCACGTGCCGTCCGGAAGCCAGAGCTTCGTGGAGCCGCAGTGCTTTTCGACCCCGAGGGTGGGTGTTCGGCCCCACAGTTCCACGGCGATGGCGTTGTACTGCTGAATCACCGCCTCTCGGTCGCACACGAACAGGGCCATGGGCGCGGATGCGAACAGGGTGCGGAAGCGCTCTTCGCTCTCGCGCAGCGCCGCCTCGGCCTGCTCCGCCTTCTCGGTCAGCTCGTGCTGACGAACCGACGAGACCAGCAGCGCGGCGTTCATGTCGCGCTGCTGCTGAAAGTCGTTCGCCGGCGCCGCGGTGTCGGCCGATGCGAATTCTGGTCGATTGTCCAACATGTCACCTTCCCCGGGCGCGGGGCGTGTCCGCGCTCGTTGAATGGACCGATTCAGGCGCTGGCGCGGTGAGGAATATGCGTGGTCACGACCTCGGATAAGTCTAGTTTCCGGCTCGCATTGTCGATGTTGATGCCGACCAAATGGCCCTGCTCGTCGTAGTCGAGCAGGACGCCTTCGGACACTTCGCGACTTTCGACGCTGGGCCGGGTCGACAAATCGATGTACAACGAGTCCGTCTCAGGATGATAGTTCAGCTTCACGGGATAAACCCCCTGTCCGGAAAGGCTGTCGATGTTCCTGTCGCTTCAGCCCCGGCAGGGGCGACCGGACTGTGGCCACGGGTGGAGCGGCGCGGCGGCATCGCCGCCCGACGCGGAACCCGTGGTTATAGTCCCCTACGGCAGATTGCCCCGGAGGGGCAAAGGAAGCGGTGTGCCGCGCGAACTTCCGCCGGCCCTTCGGGACGGAATCACGTGGGGAATCGTTTCCACGGGTTGCGCTTCGCCCGCGGCGGGCTGCGCTGCACCCGTGGCTACAGTCCGACGCCCCGCCGGGGCGAAAATGCCGTCGCGTCGTCCAACGTCTGCCATCAATGAGCGACCACACCCCCTTTGGGAATGTTCGCATGTCGGCCAATGATGTTTCGGCGGCGTCCGTCACGTCTTTTTCCTCCCGCGCGGCCGGAGAGGCTTGTCCGACGGCTCCGCGCGCGGTTCGGGATCGTTCTGGCCCGAGTCGCCCGACCACGGCCCGGGGATGCCGCTGGTCAGGGCGCGGTAGCCCCGCATCGGCTCGCCGATCACCAGGCCCTTAGAAGTGACCTGGTAGCCGCACATGTCGATCGAGTGCTGGCTGCGGCGCATCTTTACCACCATCATCATTTTGCGCAACTGCCCGTTGATTGAGGCGTAGCGCATGCGGATGATGTCGTCGGCCAGGAACGAGATGGTGAAGTTCGAGAGGCCCATCGAGGTGAAGTTCTCCTCGACCTCGACGGTGCTGACGATGGTCACGCCCAGGCGGGTGAGCGCCCCGATCATCCGGTACAGCGATTCGCGGAAATCGGTGCGGAAGTCGGGGGCCAGCGCCATCTCGAAGCCGACCAGCGAGTCGATGACCAGCCGCTTGCAGCCGATTCCCTTGACCGCGCTGACGATTTCATGCACGGTCTCATCCACGGAGAGGTCCAGCGGCCGGAGGTAAATGAGCTTGAGGGAGCCGTCCTTGAGGTACTTTGCGAGGTCGTGGCCGAACGAGGCGGCCCGCTGCATGAACTCGTTGGGAAGCTCTTCGAACATGGCGACGATGCCCGGCTCGCCTTGACTCAAACCTTCGGCAATGAACTGGATGCCGAGCACGGTCTTGCCCCCTCCGGAGGGTCCGGCGACGAGCAGGCTGTCCCCTTCGGGGATGCCGCCGCCCAACAGCGCGTCGAGTTCGCCGACGCCGGTGGACAGACGCCGCCGGCCCTTGACGTGTTCTGATTTATTATCGGTCAGACCGAAGGTCCGCGGGAAGGTGTGCATGCCATTCGCGGTGATCCGGAAGGTGTGCATGCCGGGCACCGACTCCTGGCCGCGGAGCTTCATGACCTGCATCTTGCGGACGATCGAGTTGCGCTCGACGCACTGGTACAGCCAGAACAAGCCGTCGGCGACGGTGAAGACCGGGTTGTCGCGCAGCTCGCCTTCGACGTATTCGCCGATGAGGAAGGTGGTGGCCTGCCAGCTGGTGAGATGCAACGCCAGCCGCTGGACGAAGCCCTGCAACTCCATTTCGCTCGTGATTCCGGCGGCCGATACAGACTGGGCCTTGCGGACCACGGTGCGGAAGGAGTCCACCACGACGATCTTGGCGCTGACGGCCTCGACCTCCTTGATGAACGCCTCCAGCACGGCGCCGAGATCCTGCTCGAGCACGAGCTGGCTGAAGTTGACGAACTTGATCGCGCCGTCCATCTTGGCCATGTCGAAGAACGCGAACTGCTGCTGATAGCGCAGCATCTTGATCGCCGGCTCGCCCAGCACGGTGAAGTACAGCGCCGGCGTTTCCGGGCTGGCGTTGGCGAACATCATCTGGTGCGCCAGCGTGGTCTTCCCGCTGCCGGGCGCGCCGGCGAGGATGTTGAAGGAGTATTCGGGCAGGCCGCCCCCCAGGATTTCGTCCAGGCCCGGCACGCCGGTGGGGAGCTGCCGAATCGGCACCGGTTCGTGCGGTCGGTTCGTTTCGGGTCGTTCGGACATGATGTCGTCGATCCTCTTGGGCTATTCGTCCAGCGATTCGTCGGGCCAGGCCTCGCGCACCAGGCGCAGCGCGAGCGGTTCGCCGATGAAGGTGACCAGCAGTCCGAGCAGATGGGCCGTGATTGCGGCCGCCGCCTCGACGCCGCCGTCGGCCTCCTCGGCCGCGAGCGCTTCGAGTCCGGCCAGGGAACAGTCGGCGTCGATCGCGATGCCGCTCAGCGCCGGGACGTCCGCCCTGGCCAGGGCCAGCGTCCGCCGCAGCAGCGCCGCGAAGCCGTCCGCACCGGCGAAGCGCGTCAGGGAAATTCGCAGCTTCTCGCAAACCCGCACCGCCTCATGCTCGAGCGCACCGGAGGCGCCCGGGCGCGCCGCTTCCACGGCGAGCAAGCGCCGGGCAACTTTGCGCAGGGAGGAGGACGGCGAGTCCATGACTATCCAGGCGAGGGAGTGAGAGAGAACGCCAACGAAGAGACGAATCCAACTCGGACGCGCAGCCGTTTTCGTTGTTGTGGTAACGCTTCATCGGGCGACTGCCGAGGTGGCCCCGATACCCCCCCCCCCCCCTGACTGTTTGTTCACGTCTGTTCTCCGCCGTATTCGGGGGGGGCAGCGACACCCCA
>JAWXBB010000269.1:0-32966 GCA_034439795.1 Planctomycetaceae bacterium
CCGTTCCAAGGCTTGTGGCAACAACCATTGGAACCCCAGCGGTGGCTTTCGCGAAGATCAGTTCAACGCCCCGGTGCGTTTGAGAGTTGAGAACGCCCATCTGGAACGGCGTTGCGTGACCCTCCAGCCGCGGCGTTCACCGCTTCCGCAGAACGTACACCACATCCTCCGTGTTGCCGTTGATCTCGATCGGCCAGTCCAGGTCGTAGCGGAAATCGAACGTGTTGACGAGCTCCAGTTCCGGCGCGGCATCGAACAGCTTCTGCATCTGGGCCGCGGTGTACGTGCGGAACATGGTCTCGTCTTGGATGCGGAACTGCTTCGACGGCGTGTAGACGTCGTACGTCATGCCGATCCGTTCCTCGCGCTGCTTCAGGTCGATGCCGATCGACCACAGCCGCGAATTGACGGTCAGCGAGCCGCGGGTCGCCGACCATTTTTCCTCGACGCACATCTGCGGCGTGTCGGGGATGAGATGCAGCCCCAGCACGTACAGCCCCCCTTTGCCGAGGTTGTCGGCGATGCAGCGGAAATGCTGCTTCGCGGCGGCTTCGGTGGGGAGATGCCGGAATGTGTTGATCATGTTGAAGCAGGCGTCGGCGGGCTTCTTCAAGTGGAAGTCGGCCATGTCGCCGACGTACGCGGCTTCCTTCAGACCGTGCCGGCGAAACCGCGCGTTGCAGAACGCGACGGCTTTCTCGTTGAGATCGAGGCCGGCCACGTCGTAGCCGTCCTTGCCGAACTTCACCAGCAGCCGCCCGGTGCCGCAGCCCGGCTCGAAGAGCCGTTTCACTTTGCGTTTGGCGAACCGCTCGAAGACGGCGATCAGGAACTTGTACTCGGCTTTCCAGTCGGACCCGAAGATCAGGTCATAGTATTTCGGGAAGTCGTACAGATGCCCGGCGATCGTTTCCATGTTGGCTCGGCGACAGGGTGTCAGGGGACGCGAAATTCCGCCCAATGCGGACGCGGCAGTGTAGCGGAATCGGTGGCGTTGATCGAGAAACCCATCCACAGGCGTTGTATGATCCCGTATAGCTGTCGAGATTCTGCGACGAGGTGCAAAAGGAGCGAAGATGAAATTCTGGGACGATGAACTCCGAATCTGCCCGAAGTGTAAGGCGACTGTCCGAATCGCAGACGAACCGAGAACCGAATGCCGGAAGTGTGGCACGCAGGTCTGGTTCTTCAATTACCGTGCTCTACCAACACCGCCCGCAATACCCTCCCCGCCCGAGCATTCCGTGCTTGAGCATCCGCTCACATGGTCGATTGTTGCAGCGATTCTGGTCTTCGGCCTCGTCGCGCTTGTTGGCATCTTCATCGATTCGGTCTCCATCGCAGTGAGTGCGTTGGCCGTTGTGGGGTTCGGCGTGCTGGCTTTTGTCAGGCACATCGACGCTCGCCGTGTCGAATCGCAAATGCAGACTCTCCACGAAATCGGACGTTATGCTGAAGTTATGCGCGACCGTACCCGAGAATGCGTTGCGCGGTACAACGCCTTGCTCGCGACTGGCGACGAGAGAGTCAAGCATTATTTCAATGAGGTCTATGTGCAGGCAGCCGCGGAACATGCCGCGGCAGAGGAGACGCTGGCAAGAGCAGCGGCGGATCGCGCAGCAGTCAGCAGCGTCGAGCGGCGGATCTTTTCCATGGCCGAGCGACTTGTTCAAGACCATCTCAAGTGGTCGGCACAGAAGTTGAGGCCTGATCCCGAGAATTACCAGCGACGCAAACAAGAACTCGAATCTGCGTTCGACTTCGTGAAAAGTGTTGGCTACCCATTGCCTTCTGCGATACGCAATACGGCGCTCACGGACCTGAAGCGCAATTACAGTGAGGTTGTCCGTGTCAATGCCCTGAAAGAGCAGCAACGCCGCATCCAGCAGCAGATGCGCGAGGAAGAGAAACTAAGACGTGAAGCCGAGGAGGCCATTCGAGAAGCCGAAGAATCAGAAAGCCAGATTCAACAGCGTCTCGATGCGGCATTGCGTCAACAGCGTGGGACACACGACGTTGAGGTTCAACTGCTACGGCAACAGTTGGCAGAAGCGCAGGCTCGTGCAGAGCGAGCAAAATCGATGGCCCAACTCACCAAAGTCGGGCACGTCTACATTCTGTCCAACATCGGCTCGTTCGGTACAGGTGTATACAAAGTTGGGATGACTCGTCGCTTGGAACCCGATGATCGTGTTCGCGAACTCGGCGATGCAAGTGTTCCGTTCCCATTCGATGTTCATGCGATGATTTCATGTGACAACGCTCCGGCGCTCGAACACGCGCTGCATCACGAATTGACACGATACCGCGTCAATCGGGTGAATCTTCGGAAGGAATACTTCCGAATCGAGCTCAATAGGATCATCGACTGCGTTCGCAAGCACCATGGCAAGATCGAGTACGAGGCCGAGCCTGAAGCGCTTGAATTCCGTGAGAGTCAAGAAATCACGCCGGAAGATGTTGTTGAGACTGAAGCTGAGTTGGAAGAAATGGGGGTCGTCTTTGAGGAATATGAAGAGTAGCTGAACTCCGACGCGGGTCGGCCACCTGCCTGCCGCTGAGATACCGCGCTCTGAAATGCTCCGTTGATTGACGTTGTCGGCCGCCTTCGATCACCGTGGTCTTCTATTGCACCGCAACATTCGCATCCCAAGCCTGTTCTCGGAAGCCGTCATGACTCATCGCCTCCCTCGCCGGACCTTTCTACAGACCGCGGCGGCGACGTTGGCCGCATCGACCGGTTGGCGACATGCGACCGCACAACCACGGCCCGCGCCGTCCGAACGGATCACCGTTGCGGCCATTGGCCTCGGGGAGCGCGGGTTCGCGGTCCTCAACGAGTTCCTCGCCGAACCGGACGTGCAGGTCGTCGCCGTGTGCGATGTTCACGATCTGCACTATCGCGAACGGGAATGGGGCAAGGGCAAGGCGCTCGGTCGCAAGCCGGCGGCGGAACTGGTCAACGCCCACTATGCGGCGCAGACGAAGTCCGGTGCGCAGTGGGCGTGCCAGGTTTATAGCGACTTCCGCGAGGTCGGTCAGCGGGACGACATCGACGCCGTGCTGGTCGCCACGCCCGATCATTGGCATGCCCTCATCACGCTCGCGGCGTTGCGGGCCGGCAAGGACGTCTATTGCGAGAAGCCGGTGACGCATCTGTTCGCCGAGGGACAGCAGGTCTACCGCGAAGTCGCCGAGCGGAAGGCGATTCTGCAGGTCGGCTCGCAGCAGCGGTCGGATCCGCTGTTCCGGCAGGCGGTGGAACTGGTCCGCAACGGGCACATCGGCAAGATTCAGAAGGTCGAAGTGGGACTTCCTTCCGGTTATTCCAAGCCGATGGGCGACCCCGCGGTGCTCGCCCTGCCGGACGGACTCGATTACCAGCAGTGGTGCGGACCCAGCCCGGTGCTGCCGTACACGAAGGCCCGGCATCACCGCTGGTGGCGGGGACACACGGCGTACGGCGGCGGCGTGTTGATGGACTTCATCGGCCATCACAACGACATCGCTCATTGGGGCCTCGACCAGGAAGCGGGCGGCCCGACGCGCGTCGAAGCCGTCGGCTGGACGTTCCCCGACACGCCGGTTTACGACACCCCCGCGGTCTACAACATTCGTTGCGACTATGCCAACGGAGTGACGAGCACGATCTCCAGCGAGCTGCCGACCGGCGTGAAGTTCCTCGGCGAAACCGGCTGGGTGTCCGTCACCCGCGGCAAGATTTCGTGCTCCGACAAACGCTGGGAAGACCCCAAGCTCCCGCGCGGCGACTGGCACGCCTACCTGTCTCCCGGCCACGTCCGCAACTTCGTCGACGGTGTAAAGACCCGCAAGGCGTGCGTCGCCCCCGCGGAAAGCGCCCACCGCGCGATCGCGCCGGGGCATCTGGCCTACGTCTCGCAAGCCCTCGGCAAGCCGCTGACGTGGGATACGAAATCGGAAACCATTATCGGTGACGCCGAAGCCCAGCGGCGATTGATGGCGGTGACGTATCGGTCGCCGTGGACTCTGATGTGAGAATGTTCAATGGTCAATCTTCAAGGTTCAAGGAAGAAGGTGAGATGCGATTCTTCCCTTGAAACTTGATCATTGAAAATTGGCCATTGGTCATCCGGCCGGAAGGAACCGCCCCTTGCCTCGCCCCGCCATCCTGATGTGTCCGCCGGATTTCTACGGGATTGAGTACGAGATCAATCCGTGGATGCACCGCGATCAGCCGAGCGACCTGGGCCGCGCGAAATCGCAATGGCAGGGGCTGCATGATCTGCTGCGGTCGCTGAATGTCGATGTGCAGCTGCTCGATCCGGTGCAGGGGTTGCCCGATCTGGTGTTCACCGCCAACGCCGGACTGATGTGGCATGATACGGTGTTTCTCGCTGCATTTCGGCATCCGGCGCGGCAGGGGGAGACGCCGGTCGATCGCGACTGGTTCGTCGCCCACGGGTATGAGGCACGCTCATTGCCCGACGGCATGAACTTCGAGGGGGCCGGCGACGCGCTGTTCTGCGGCGACACGTTATACGCCGGCTACATGATCCGCAGTGACGCCGGGGCGATGCACTGGCTCGCCGGGCAGATGGGCTGCCGGGTGATTCCGCTGCAACTGGTCGACGGGCGGTTCTATCATCTCGACACGTGCTTCTGCCCGCTCGATCCGCAGACGGCGTTGTACTTCCCGGACGCCTTCGACAGCTACGCTCAGCGGTCGCTCGCGCAGATTCCGCGGCTGATTCCCGTCGTCGAAGAAGAAGCCGCGCGGTTCGCCTGCAACGCGGTGGTGGTGGACCGCCATGTCGTGCTGAACTCCGGCTGCCCGCAATTGGAGGCCGATCTCATCGCCCACGGCTTCACGCCGCACGCGTCGCCGCTGGACGAGTTCCTCAAATCGGGCGGCAGCGCGAAGTGCCTGACGCTGCGGCTCGACGGCGAGGAAGCCGCGGTGTGGCCGGGTCCACACTAACCCGAAGCGTCAGCGAGGACGAGCGCTCATTCGATGCACTCACCACTTCTCGCGGAAGCGAAGAATGAGAACGGCAATGATGGGCACTTGGGCATCGGTGGCTCCATGTCCTCGCTCACGCTTCGGGCTGGTGTCGATCCGGCAACCTCTCCCCGCCGGTCGTCTCAAACGGAGTCTTGCCGGAATCGCAACGCCCGGCCCGGCATCGGCCCGGTGGCTGGCAGCGCGATCTCGCCGTGCTTGACGACGACGGTCCCATTGACTAGCACGTGGTCGATGCCCACCGGCGATTGATGCGGGTCCGTGAACGTGCCCGGGTCGTTCACCGTATCGGGATTGAACACGACCAGATCGGCGAACCGCCCCGCTGCGACGACGCCTCGATCGACCGCCCCGAACCGCTCGGCGGCGAACCCGGACAGTTTGTAGACGGCGTCCTCCAGCGAGAAGAGCTTCCAGTCGCGCACGGCCCGGCCGAGCACGCGCGGGGCGGTCCCCGTCACCCGCGGGTGAATCACGCCGTCCGGGAAGTAGATGCCGTCCGAGCCGACCATTCCCTTCGGATGGGCGAGGAACGGCCGCATCAATCCCTCATCTCCTTTCCCTTCGTGAAACACCAGCAGCACGGCCAGGCGCTCTTCGATCAAGAGCCGCAACAAGGCGTCTTCGATGGGCAGATCGACGGCGGCGGCGTACTCGCTGAGGAACTTTCCCTGATGCACCTTGTTCTCGGCCGACGCCGTCCACGCGATGTGAATCAGATCCAGCGGCAGCCGATACGAATCGAGTGCCCGCCGAAACCGCAGCCGGATTGCCGGGTCGGTCAATTTTCCGAGAACCGCCAGCGGGCCGTCCTCCCAGACTTCGTTCGGCAGCAGCGAATTGAGCATCGTACAGCCGGGCTGATACGGATAGATGTCGAACGTGACGTCGACGTCGGTTGCGCGGTCGAGCTCTCCGAGCACAGCCTCGATGTCCGCCGGCGCGTGCGCCTTCAGATGCGAAATGTGAACCGCCACTCCGGCGCGGCGACCGATCTCGAGCGCTTCCCGCACGCCGTTCAGCAGGCCCGTTTTGTAGCGGACGTGCGTGACGTACACGCCGCCATAGTCCTTGAGCGGGCGACAGGCATCGACCAGGTCTTCGGTCGTCGTGAAACCCTGCGCGAGGTAATCGAGGCCGGTCGACAACCCGGTCGCGCCTTCCTCCAAGCCGCGGAGGATCTCGGCCTGCATCAGTTTCCGCTGCAGATCATCAACAACCCCGCGACCGAAGCCGCACAGCAGCGTGCGGACATTGGCATACGGCACCTGCACCAGCGTGTTCGACGCCGTCCGCCGGTCCATACGCTGGTGATACTCGGCGAGCGTCTCCCAACCGCGGTACTCGTCCATACGGAGCGCATTGAGACTGCGCAGATAGAAGAACCACTGCGGCGCGGTGACGGCGTCCACGGGGGCGTAACCGATGCCGTCGGACACCAGCAGCTCCGTGGTGAACCCCTGCCGCAGTTTCGGTGCAAAGACCGGCTCGCGCAGCAGCCAGCCGTCGGAATGGTTGTGAACGTCGATGAACCCCGGCGCGACGATCCGGCCGGTCGCGTCCCATTCTGTGCGCGCGTCGGCATCCCGCAAATCGCCGACCGCCGAGATGCGCTCCCCGGTGACGCCGACGTCCGCGCGGAACCGCGCCGCCCGCGTGCCGTCGATCACTTCGCCGCCCCGAATCACGAGATCGAACACAGTGACTCCGATCGCTTCCCGATGGCCGCCGTCGCCTCGCCGCCGAAGTTCCCAACTTCCGCGACGAAATGCAAGCGATCGCGCGGCGGTGCAGGCGACGGTTTCTGCGTTGCGATCAGCCGTGGTAGACTTCACCGGCTGCGATCAATGTCGTGCGGGACGTTGCCATGCCGAATCAACCTGCCACCGTTGAAGACTATCTGTCCGCATTGCCGACGGACCGCCGGGACGCGCTCAACGCTGTCCGCCGGGTGATCCTCGCCAACATCGACGACGACTGCGAAGAGGGCCTGCAATACGGCATGATTGGCTACTACATCCCGCATTGGGTGTATCCCGCGGGGTACCACTGCGACCCGACGCAGCCGCTGACGTACGCCGCGCTCGGAGCGCGCAAGAATTACTTGACGCTGTCGCTGATGCCGGTCTACGGGCACGGCGAACTGGCCGCGTGGTTTCGCGACGCCTGGGCGAAGGCCGGCAAGAAGCTCAACATGGGCGCCGCGTGCATTCAGTTCAAGAAGCTGGACGATCTGCCGCTGGAGGTCATCGCCGAGGCGATCCGTCGCGTGCCGCCGCGGAAGTTCCTGGCGTATTATCAATCGCTGCGGGAGGCAATGCGGAAGCCGGCGCGGAAGAAAACCGCAGTGAAGAAGGTTACGAAGCGGAAGTCGTCCTGAAGGAAGACAACAAAACCGCGAAGGCGCATAGGACGCGAAGCTGAGACAAAGAGTCACGGAAGAAACTGGCCCTGTTTTCTGATCTCATGGTTTTTGCTTCGCGTCCTTTGCGCCTTCGTGGTTTTCCAATCTCTCCGGGCATGTCTCCCTCGCGGATGGACGATTCATCGACGATAATCGTCGATGACGCCCCTTCCCTGCTGAGCACACGATGCGAATCGCGCCCTACGCCATCGACCGCCGGACGTGGTTGCAGTCGCTCGGCTGCGGCTTCGGGACCGTTGCATGGCAGGCGCTGACGGCCGGGCCGCCGTCCACCGGTGCGATTGATCCGCTCAATCCGTTTTCGTCGCGGACGCCGCACGTCGCGCCGCGGACGAAATCGGTGATCTTTCTGTTTCTCGTGGGTGGGCCGTCGTCGATCGACACGTTCGACTACAAGCCGGAGCTGCAGAAGCTCGACGGCAAGCCGGTCCCGGAGTCGATCAAGCAGGCCGTGCTGGCGACGAAGCACGCGAACGTGTTCCACGGCTGCACCGAACAGCTCATGGCCAGTCCGTACGCCTGGAAGCAGTACGGCGAACGGGGCATGTGGGTCAGCGACCTGTTCCCGCACGTCGCCGGGCACGTCGATCAATTGTGCTGGCTGCACTCGTTGCAGGCCGATTCCAACAATCACGCCCCGGCGAGCTACCAACTGCACACGGGGGATGTCCGCTCGGGCAAGGCGAGCCTCGGGTCGTGGGTGACGTACGGCCTCGGTTCGACGAGCGAGAATCTGCCGGGCTACGTCGTGCTGTTTGACGCCGGGCCGCTGGGGGGCGGCTCGAACTACTCGAACGGCTTTCTGCCCGCGGCGTTTCAATCGACGCGGCTGCGCGACCGGGGCACGCCGGTGCTCGACCTGTTGCCGCCGGAGCAATACGCGGGCGGCCAGCGGGCGACGCTCGATCTGGTGCGGGAACTCAATCTCGCGCATCGCGAGCCGCGGTCGGACAACACCGATCTCGACGCCCGCATCGCCAGCTACGAACTCGCGTATCGGATGCAGGCCGCAGTGCTCGAAGTCGGCGACCTCGCGCTGGAGACGGAAGTCACGCAGCGCGGGTATGGCCTCGAACACGAAGACGCCCGGACGCAGAGTTTCGGCCGCAAATGCCTGCTCGCGCGGCGCCTCGTCGAACGGGGCGTGCGGTTCGTGCAACTGTACGACATGCCCGACAAGGACGGTTGGGACGCCCACGGGCAACTCGAACAGAATCACACGCCGCGGGCGCGGTGGACCGATCAGCCGATCGCCGCGCTGCTCAGCGATCTGCAACAGCGCGGGCTGTGGGACGACACGCTGGTGATCTGTGCCAGCGAGTTCGGCCGCACGCCGATGATGCAGGGGGACAAAGGCCGGCAGCACAACGCGGCAGGGTTCACGATCTTCCTCGCCGGGGGCGGGACCAACGCAGGCGTGCGGATCGGCGCGACCGACGACATCGGCTTGATGGCGGTCGAGCAGCCGACGCACTTCCGCGACCTGCACGCCACGATTTATGCGGCCCTCGGTCTGCGGCCCGACGACCTGTCGTTCGCGGTCAACGGCCGTCAGGAGCGCTTGACCGGTGTCGCGGGGAGTTCACACGTGATTCCGGGAGTATTACAGGGAACATGAGCGGGATGATGCGACGAGCGCTTGCCGCGGACCACATTCCGGCCCCCTCGCCCCCGTCTTCGGGGGAGAGGGTCGGGGTGAGGGGGCGAACGCTTCGCAGAGCGTCCGAAGACAACCCCGGTAGCGAACATCGTTCGGAGCGTTCGGCCCCCTCACCCTATCCCTCTCCCCCGCAGACGGGGGCGAGGGGACCGAGCCAAGAATGTGGCTCGCGACGGCGCACGAGTTCGGCCCTGCTCGCGCTCATCGGCATTCTGCTCGGCAACACCGCGTCGCTCCCCGCCGCCGACGCCGCGCGCGACGCCACCACCGCTGTGCGGATTCTGAAGACGCGCTGCGTGAGCTGTCACGGCCCCGACGAGGCCGAAGGGGAGCTGCGGCTCGACGCGCGCGACGGCTTCCTCGCCGGCGGAGTCGCGGGAGCGTTGCGCAACGACAAAGAGCCGATGCAGTCGCTGCTGCTGCGGGCGATTCGTCACGAGCAGCCGGAATTGGAGATGCCGCCGAAGGACAAGCTGCCGGCGGCGGAGATCGCCCTGCTGACGCGGTGGCTGCTGTCCGGTGCGCCGTGGCCGGAACCGTCCACTGTGCCAACGGATGACGGCCCCATCGGCGATGCGTGGACCGATCCCCGCAATCCGATCGCAAAACTGTGGGGCGGACAGCGGCTCGACCTGTGGTCGCTGCAACCCGTAGGGAAAGTCGAACCGCCGTCCACAGCTTACAATCAATGGTGCCGCACCGGGATTGATGGCTTCATCGCCGCGAGCCTGGAGTCTGCGAAGCTGGCCCCCTCCGCGGAGGCGGACCGGCGGACGCTGATCCGGCGGTTGTCGTACGACCTCATCGGTCTGCCGCCGACCCCTGCCGAGGTCGATGCGTTCGTGTCGGACAACGCCCCCGATGCTTACGAACAACTCGTCGAACGGCTGCTGGCCTCGCCGCACTACGGCGAGCATCAGGCGCGGTGGTGGCTCGACGTCGTCCGCTACAGCGACAGCAACGGCTTCGACTGGGACGAATTCCGGCCCGCCGCGTGGCGGTTCCGCGACTACGTGGTCCGGTCGTTCAACGCCGACAAGCCGTTCGCGCAGTTCGTGCGCGAACAACTCGCGGGGGACGAATTGCTGGCCGGACCGCCGACGAACGGCGACGAACAGGACTGCCTGATCGCGACGGGCTACCTGCGACTCGGTCCCCAAGACAACGCCGCCGGGCTGTTCAACGAGCAGGACCGGAGCCGCGCGGAGTGGCTTGCCGACCTGACCGAGACCACCGGCAGCGCGTTCCTGGGGCTGACGCTGTCGTGCTGCCGTTGCCACGATCACAAGTTCGATCCGCTGTCGCAGGCCGATCACTTCCGGCTGCGGGCGTTCTTCGCGCCGATCAAATACGGGGATGCGGCGCTCGATCTCGCGACCGAGCAGGAGGAGATTCGCCGCGTCAATGCGAAAGTCGACACGGAGGTCGCCGCGCTGGAACAGCAACGATCCGCGCTGACGGACCCGATCCGCGGACGGCTGCGGCAGGAACTGCGGGCGAAGCTAACGAGCGACGATCTGGGCCTGCTGGATCGTGCGGACGATCAGGTTGCCGACGGCGACAAGCCGCGCCGCAAGAAGCTCATGAAGCAGGTCGATCCGGCGGAGAAGGACGTTGTCGCCGCATTCACGGACGAACAGAAGCCGCTTCACGAATCGTTGACACAGCAGATCGCCGAAGGCAGGCGCCGCTCGCGGCCGCTCACAAAGGGCTGGGTCGCCACCGACGATGCGGGGGACGTGCCGATGATGCACGTCTTGTATCAAGGAGATCACAAGTCCCCGCGCGACGCCGTGTCGCCCGGCTTTTTGAGCGCGTTGAATCCGCAAGACGCGACAATCATCAAAGGCACGAATCCCGAGACGCACGGCCGGCGGTTGACGCTGGCGGACTGGATTGTGTCGCCGGACAACCCGTTCACCGCGCGAGTGCTCGCGAACCGCGTCTGGCAGTCGCATTTCGGGCAGGGTCTGGTGGCGACGCCGAACGATTTCGGCCTCGCCGGGGCGCGGCCCACGCATCCCGAACTGCTCGACTGGCTCGCTGCGGAGTTCGTGCAGCAGGGGGGCTCGCTCAAGTCGCTGCATCGGACCATCGTCACCAGCGCCGTCTACCGGCAGGCGTCGTTCCGAACCGATTCGGCGACGCACGATGTCGATCCGCGGAACGTCGATGCCGCCAATCAACTCTACTGGCGACAGAATCCGCGGCGGCTGTCGGCGGAACAGCTGCGCGACGCGCTGCTCGCCACGAGCGGGCTGTTGCAATCCACGCTGGGGGGTTCGCCGGTCTGGCCCGAGTTGCCGGCGGAAGTCCTGCAGGCCAACCCGGCGTTTCTGGACGACAACGAGACGAAAACCAAGGGCTGGTATCCGTCCCCCGCGGCCCGGCAGGGGGTGCGGTCGCTGTACCTCATCCAGAAGCGAACGGTGAAAGTGCCGTTGCTGGAGACGTTCGACCTGCCGGAGAACTCGGTCTCGTGCGCGGCCCGGTCCACGTCGACGGTCGCGCCGCAGGCGCTGACGCTGCTCAACAACCCGCTCGCCATCGAAGCCGCCCAGGGACTCGCCGACCGCGTGCAAGCGGAAGCGGGGGACGATCCCGAGCGGCAGATCGTCCGGGCCTTCTCATGGACGCTGCAGCGCGAACCGACGGCGGACGAGCTCCGTGCCTGCTGCACGTTTCTCGAATCGCAGCCGCTGCCGGCCCTGTGCCGCGGGTTGATCAATCTCAACGAGTTTGTGTGGATCGATTAAGAAACGGTTTCTAATCCGCACGGTCTTTACGCCGAAGGCGTAGTATCGCACAGCCCAGGGTCGCGAGTCTGCGAGCGCACCCTGGGGAATAGGCGTCCGAGGTGCATCGACCCTGAAAGGGTCGCATCACCGTCGGCGTCAAATCGTGATGAAACCCTTTCAGGGTAAGCGGTTCGTCATCGATCGCCACCCAGGGTGCGCTCGCAGACTCGCGACCCTGGGCTGTGATGTACAATGCCTTCGGCGTAAAAACCATAAGGTTTGGAAACCGCCTCTAACCCGCGAACCCCGCCGCGGTGAGCGCGGCCCGGTAGTCGTCGGGCGTGTTGAGATTCATCAGCGTGTGCAGCTCCGGATCGACGTCGCGCAGCTCGTCCACCGGCACTTCGCGCGTGCGCGCTTCGTCGAACAGAAACCGCGGCCGCAGGCGCTCGGCCGCCAACAGCCGTTCCACGTACCTGAGCACTGAGGTCCGATACACCGCGGCAAGCGGATGATGGTGTTCGCCGTCGCGCGGCACGGCGATGTCGCAGTCGCCCAGTTCGGCGAACATCCGCTCGACAAACGCCGGCACCAGCAGCGGCACGTCGCAACTGGTGGCGTAAACCGCCTCGACGCTTGCCGGCAACGCCTGCAATCCGGCGGCGAGCCCTTCCAGCGGCCCGCGCTCTGGCCGGCTGTCGCGAGCGATCGTCACCCCCGCCGGCAATGCCGGCAGCACCTGTTCCACCGCGGCGACAATCACGATGTGGTCGACGGGCACCACCCCGCTCAGCAACCGCACGACCCGTTGCAGCATGACCTCCGGGCCGAAGGGCAACGTCGCCTTGTCGCGCCCCATCCGGCTCGACCGCCCGCCGCAAAGCACAATCGCACCGGTTTGCATGGCATCCACTCAAGGTCTGTGAAGCGGCGTTGCGTCGCTCGCCGATGCAGGGGAGAATTGAAGCCGTTGGCGATTCAGTGGCGACCGTACACTCCGATGAAACCCCAGAGGCCGTGTCCGATCATCCGAACAAGCATATCCGAGATGCGCTCGAGTATGCGATTTCCCTGGGTTGGCGGCTTGAGAAGTCGGGGCCACGCGCTCACGCCTGGGGACGGTTGTTGTGTCCCGCCCACGTTCGTGGCAGTTGCATCATTTCCGTTTACAGTACGCCGCGAGTGCCCGAGAATCACGCGCGATATCTCCGCAGGCTCATCGACGCCTGCCCCCATTGATGTCGCCCGGAGTCGCACCGATGAAGCTGTATGAATTCGACGTTCTGCTGAAGGACGTGTCCGACGCTGCGGACGAACACGCAGAGTCGCTGTTTCTGGCCGGGTGCGACGACGGCACGCTCGCCTCCCGCAACGGCCGGGCGTGGGTTCATTTTGACCGCGAAGCGCCCTCGCTCGAAGAGGCGATCCGCTCGGCGGTGGCGCAGGTGCAGGCGGCTGGTTTCAAGGTGTCCAAGGTGGAACTGGACGTCGATGCCGCCGTAGCGCTGGAATCTTAGAGCTGCACCCGCCTGCGGTTTGTGCAGACTTTGGGCGAGACCCGCATGATCCCGCCATTTAACGACGATGGCTATCTGCCGCCGGGCATTCACCCGGCGACCTTGGACGAAATCGTCGCACGGTTTGGGCAGGAGTCGGACTTGCGGCGAGTGCAAATGGAATCCCTCAGATGGCTCGTGGAACTGGCCCGGCGTGCCGGCATTCTGCGGATCGTCGTGAACGGCAGCTTCGTGACGGACAAGTTGGAACCCAACGACGTGGATTGCGTGTTGCTGGTTGGGCCAGGCCCGCCGCACGACGCAGACGCCGAGTTGGAGTTGCTGGGCGGTTTGCCGTTCATCAATATGGATTTGGTGGATCGGGAAGCCTTCGACCAGTTCACGCAAAGAACCTTCGCCACCGATCGCAATCTGACGCCGAAGGGCATGATCGAGATCATCCCATGAACATCGAGAACCGCCGCCAGTTGGAGAACACGCGAACCAAGCTCGCGGAACTGGAGAACCTCTACGAAAAGAAGCGCCAGGAGTCTCCGGCGGACGCCCATGTTCAGGAGCTGACGCTGCGTTCCCTCAAGAAGCGCATCAACCAGTTCCAGGAACAGATTTCCCGATTCGAGGCGCGGGTCGGCTCGGCGGCGAGTTGACGAGTTAAGGATGGATGATCGGGCACGAGGCTGGTGTCACCATCATCGCCCGACAATCGCTGGTTTGTATGATCCCACCCTTCAACGATTCCGGTGCCCTCCCTCCCGGCGTGCATCCGGCGACGCTGGACGAAATCGCAGCGCGGTTTGGACGCGATTCCGAACTGCGCCGCGTGCAAATGGAGTCCGTCCGCTGGATGGTGGATCTGGCGATTCGCGCGGGGCCGAGCGAATCGTTTTGAACGGCAGCTTCGTGACCGATATCATGGAGCCGAACGACGTGGACTGCGTGCTGTTGTTCGCGCGTCGCCGTCGCCGTAACAGACTGGCGATTCGGGAACTGCGCAGCGGCCTGCCATTCCTCGAAATCGCGATTGTCGATGAGGACGAGTTCCATTATCTGGTTGATGGCTGGTTTGCCTCCGATCGGTTTTACAAGCCGAAGGGCATGATTGAGGTGATTGCATGATCCTGCACAGCGAAATTGAGGTGGTGAACACCCGCGAAAAGCTCCAACAGCTCGAAACGCGCTATCGCGCACTCGCGGCCAGGATCGATGATGACGACGAGGAACTGCGCGAGATGAGCATGGAATCGCTGATGCGGCTGATCAACCAGCTCAAAGAGGAAATCGCACGCTACGAGGCCCACCACGCAGTTCGCCGGTGAGACTGTGATCCGCTGGGGACTGGACTTCGCTCCGTCGCAAAGCGCCGGTCCGGTCGCATCGCCGACTGCCGTTGCATCGTCACCCGCAACACGTGAGAATCAGCGACGGCCCTGTTAGCCCGCCGAACATCTACTGATGGACTGCTCATGCCCGCTCTCGCCCCTGAAGCGCCGACCTCGCCGCCGGTTTCCGATCTGAAAATCGTCCAGGACGCCACCTGCACGTTTTGCGGCTGTGTCTGCGACGATATCGACCTGACCGTCAAAGACAACCACATCATCGAGGCCAAGCGGGCCTGCATCCTCGGCAAAGCGTGGTTCCTCAATCATCACATTGAAGACCGCCCGAGCTGCCTGATCGACGGCCAGCCCGCCGCGCTCGAAGCGGGCTATGACCTCGCCGCGAAGATCCTCACCGACGGCAAATACCCCATCATTTACGGTCTCAGCGATTCCCCCTGCGAGGCGCAGCGGGTCGCGGTCAGCATCGCCGACTGGATCAACGGGACCATCGACACCACCACCAGCGTCTGTCACGGGCCGTCCGGGATGGCGTTTCAGGGGGTGGGCGAGGTCACTTGTTCGCTCGGCGAAGTCGCCAACCGCGGCGACCTGATCATGTTCTGGGGGTCGAACCCGGCGGAGAGCCATCCGCGGCACTTCACCAAGTACAGCCTGATGCCGAAGGGGATGTTCCTGCCCAACGGCCGCAAGGACCGGACGTGCGTGATCGTCGACGTCCGCCGGACGAAGTCCGTGAAGGCCGCCGACATTTTCGTGCAGATCAAGCCGCGGGCCGACTTCGAGGGGCTGTGGACGCTGCGGGCGCTCGCCAAGGGGATCGACCTCGATCCCGAAGTCGTGAAGCGCGACACCGGCGTCGAGCTCGCCGTCTGGCAGGACTTGATGGCCCGCATGAAGGCCTGCAAGTTCGGCGTGATCTTCTTCGGCATGGGCGTGACGATGACCCGCGGCAAGCATGCCAACAGCGAGGCGCTGCTCGCGCTCACGCGCGACATGAACGCCTACACGCGGTTCGTCGCCAAGCCGAACCGCGGCCACGGCAATGTCACCGGGGCCGACAACGTCGTCGCGTGGCGGACCGGCTACCCGTTCGGCGTGAACCACGCCCGCGGTTATCCGCGGTTCAATCCCGGCGAGTACACCACCTCGGACACGCTGGCCCGCGGCGAAGCCGACAGCGGCATGACCATCGCCTGCGATCCAATGGCGAACTTCTCGCAGCCGGCCCGCGAGCATCTGGCGAAGATCCCGTTCATCGCCCTCGACACCAAGGAAACGCCGACCACGCGGGTCGCCAAGATCGCATTCACGGTCGCCACCTACGGCATCAACACCGGCGGCACCGTCTACCGCATGGATGACGTTCCGATCCCGCTCCGCCCCGCGTTCGACTCGCCGCACCCCAGCGACTTCGACGTGCTCTCGAACATCGAGACCCGCGTGAAGCGGATCATCGCGACGCAGGTGTAGTTGCGTAGTCAAGTCAGCCGCTCGATTCGGTGGGAAACCGACCGATATCACCAAATCACCTGGATGCATCATCATGTCCAAGACTCTTATGTGGATGGTCCGTGCAGGTGAGGGTGGCTACCTTTTTGACGAATTCCGAACGCAGAACCTCATTTCGATCGGATGGAACGACATCGGCGACCTGACTGGGGTGAGTTCTCACGACGAGGTTCGCGACTTGTATCTTCAAAGTTATCCGACTGAGAATCCCACGCAGAACCAAGCTAGATTCTGCAATGCGGTGGCGATGATCTATAAGTTTCGAGCCATTCTAAAGCTGGGCGACAAAGTTACGACTTATAACCCGAACTCGCGAGAATACTTGGTCGGCACGATCAAGGGGGACTACGAGTACGTCCCGACTCAGGAGTATCATCACACTCGATCGGTGGAATGGATTCGCACTGTCGAACGCGATGCCCTCAAAGCAGCGTCTCGAAACACGCTCGGAAGCACGTTGACGCTCTTCCAACTCAATGAAGACGCGGCAGACGACCTCCTTGGAGCACGGCGAGACATCGCAGCGGAGCCGTCGGGCAGCATCGAAGAAAAAGTCGAACTTGAGCAGCTTAAAGAAGACACGATTGGTCGAGCGCACGAGTTGATCAAGGATAAGATTCTGACTCTCGATGATGGCCAAATGGAACAACTGGTCGCTGCCGTCCTTCGCGGGATGGGATACAAGTCTCGGGTGACGCCCAAAGGCCCGGATCGGGGTGTTGACGTCTTCGCTTCGCCAGATGGGTTGGGACTCGAGGAGCCGCGCATCAAGGCAGAGGTCAAGCATCGCCCGAAGACGCCAATGGGTTCGCAGCAAATTCGCAGTTTTCTCGGAGGGCTTCGACAAGGAGACCGCGGACTCTATGTCAGCACCGGCGGTTTCTCGAAGGATGCGGGGTATGAGGCGGACCGCTCCAACATCCCGGTCACTTTGTTGAATCTCGACGAGCTTGCATCCCTCGTTGTCGCGCATTACGAGAATTTTGACATGGATGGAAAGGTTCTCATCCCGTTGACGCGGCTGTATTGGCCGGTTGATTAGGGTCCGCTGTGCAAGCAATGGAGAAGGCGATTGGCTTGGTATTCACGATGACGCCACCGGAAAACAATCGTGATCACGAATTGAGCGCCATCGCCATGCTGCGCGACCATCCGAAGCGTGTTGACTCGCTATTGCAGGAAGCGATCGACGATCCCGCTCCACGGATTGTTGTGGATGAAGCGTATTGGCAACGATTGCAATCAGAAGTTTTCGGCGGGTGTGATCAAGCATCGAAGCCCGCGTAAAGCGCATCATCGCGACGCAGGGATGATTGCGGACCACTTTATATAGCCCCCCGTCTCCCGACGGGGGGCCGTCGCACGGACGGTCGTCGAACGCGCACACGACCCCCGGTCAGGAGACCGGGGGCTATATAGAGGCAGTCACTCCCCCCACACTTTCGGCGTCACAAACCCCGCGGCTTTGGGGGCGGATTTCGGCGGGACGGCCTCCTTCGCGTAACGGTCCAACCGCGCCCGCAGGTCGCGGACCTTGTCCGGATGTTCGGCGGCGAGGTTCGTCGTCTCGGACAAGTCGTCGGCGAGATTAAAGAGTTCGACGTCGTCGGCCGTCACCGCCGCGGCTTGTTTCTTCTTGCCCTTGGGAGCGGGGGCGTCCGCCGGGTCGTTGTTGGCGTTGCCGCGGAGGACGAGCTTCCAGTCGCCGACGCGGATTGCGCCGTTTTGCGGTGTGACGTTGAGCAGAATCTCCTCGTGCGGCGATTTGGCTCCCTGCGCGATTGTGGCCCAGGCATCGCGGCCGTCGAGCGGCGTCGATTGCTCCAGCGACGCGCCCGTCAGTTTCAACAAAGTCGGATACCAGTCCACCATGTGCAGCGGCTCGTTGACGACCGAGCCGGCGGGGATTTTCCCCGACCAGGTCGCGAACGCGGCGACCCGCGTGCCGCCCTCGTACACGGTTCCCTTGCCGGCCCGCAGCTTGCCGTTCGTCGCGCCGAGTTTCGTCGGGCCGCCGTTGTCGCTCGAAAAGATGAACAGAGTGTTCGACGTCAGCCCCTGCTGCTCGATGGTCTTCGCAACGCGGCCGATCTGTTCGTCCACGGCGTGAACCATCGCCGCATACGTCCGGCGCTGCTTGTCGGCGATGTGCTCGTAAATCTTCAGATGCTCCGGCAACGCCTGCAGCGGCGTATGCGGCGCGTTGAACGGCATGTAGAGAAACAGCGGCTTCGCCTTGTCTCGGTGCTCGATCAGTTTGACGGCCTCGCTGCCGACCAGCACGGTGGTGTAGCCCTCGTCGCGGCAGACCTGGTCGTCGCGATGCCAGTCGAAGCCGTCGTCGCGGATGTGCGTGAAGTAGTCGAGCGCGCCGTTGTAGTGGCCGTACTGGTGCGTGAACCCGCGCTTCGTCGGCAGATACGCCGGCTCGAAATGCCCCAGATGCCATTTGCCGCAGATCGCCGTTTCGTAACCAACCGACTGCAGCGCCTGCGGCAACGTCCGTTCCGTGAGCGGCAATCCGTACTGCGCCCACGGCCGGACCACGCCGACCTGCAAGCCGTGCCGCATCGGATACCGGCCCGTCATCAGCGCGGCCCGCGTGGGGGAGCAGACCGGCTGCACGTAGAACGCTTCCAGCTTCGCCCCGGCGTTCGCCAGCCGGTCGATGTTCGGCGTCCGGATCTCCGCGCCGTGGTAGCCGACGTCGGTGTTGCCGAGGTCGTCGATCAGGAAAAAGACGATGTTCGGCTTCGACGGCTCGGCCGCCGCTGCGATCGTCGTCGCCATCACGAACATGCTCAATCCCGCTGCCACGCCGATCACTCGCGTCATGTTACCCATCTCCGTGATGATTGAAAAATCCGTGCCGGTTAGCCGCGACCCGGAGGCTTTGCGCAGGGGAGCGCGTTGTGGAGCACAACGTGCGTGATGTGCGCTCCACCCAGCGCTCCCCTGCGCAAAGCCTGCGGGCGCGGCTAACGGGACGCGGTTAACTCGACAGCGCCGCGCGGGTCCGCGCAACGAGCGGGCTGTCGTTGTGTCCGGTCCCCTTGAGGTTGAACACCGACAGCGACAGGAACAGATTCCGCCACTGCGGCGAGACGTGCTGGCAGTCTTCCAGCACGGCCGAGCTGAACTTGTAATCGTGCGCGTCGCGGCCCTTGAAGAACACCAGCCGGCGGGCCGTGTCGATGATCTCCCGCGGGTTGCCGCCGGCGACGAGATGCGCGTGCAGCTTGCGGGCCGCGGACATCCCGTCGCGCGAGACGTCGGCGAACACGTCGTCCACGGTCGCCCCGGCCGCGCCGCCGTTGGTGACGTCATCAACCGTCACCGCTTTCAACTGGCCGCGGCGTTCGGCGGCCTGCCGGAAGAGGGCGGTGAACGAGCAGGCCTGCAACAACAGCCGTTTCCGCAGCGTTTCGTCGCCGACGTTTTGCCACAGGTAATGCAGGGCGTTCAACGTGGTCAGCCCGTGCAGGGCGACGATCCCCGGTTGCCGCATCAGCAGTTCGCCCGCGGCGACGAAGTTGCCGTCCCAGACTGCGGCTGCGTCATCACCTTTTTCCAGCGCCTGCGCGGCCGCGGTGGCCGCATCGGTGGCCGATGCCGTCCGGCACAGCGTGACGAAATCGCGGGACATTTCGCCGTCCACGCGACCGTTCAGCCAGCCGGCCGGAATGCGCTCGGCGAGCGACTGGTTCTGTCGCCACGGTCGATCCGGTTCCAGATCGCTGGTCGATGGATTCGGCTCGTCGGAGTGATTCAACATCGCGTACGCCAGCGACCGGAACACCGGCTCGGCGAACTCCCAGCCGATGACCTGCAGGGTCCGCCACGCATTGGCGAGATAGATCGCCTTGTGCCCGATCGACCGGAAATCGCGGGCCGCGTATTGGGCGAACAGCTCGAACACGTCGGAGGCAGGCAGCGTGCGGACGATGGCCGCCGTTGCTGCGTCGGCTTGCTCGACGTCCCATTTGTCCATTGCCGTGACGAACACCTGCCGGGCGTTGGCGACCTCGGTCACTTGCGCTTCGTCCACGGCCTGCATCCGCCAGCCGGTCTTCTGCGCCTCCTCAGCCTGGGCCGACTTGAAGTGATCGATCGCCCAGAACAGTGGCAGCCAGCGGTCGGCATCGGGACCGGACAGGCTCGCCAGATGGCACGAGTTCACCACCAGCACGCTATGGAACTTGAACCCCACCGACGGCCGCGGCTGCACGTTCCGAATCCCGGCGAGCTGCAAGGCGGCGAGCACCTGCCGATACGACGCCCCCGCGCGAATCCGGCCCGCCACCTCTTCCAGCAGCTTGTTCCGCGGCGACTCTTCGATCACCCGGACCAGCGGCTCCAGCTCATCGCCGAACGACACCAGCCCTTTGCCGAGCTTCGCATCGGCCGCCGACACCCGCGGCAACGATTGAAAGATTCCCAGGTCGGCACCCAGACCGAGGGTCGTCCCAACAGCGGCAACCTGCAAAAACCGGCGACGATTGGGTTGCGGAGACGTCATGGTGAACTCCTCTGAGAATGGGAGCGGATGGGACGGCCATTCATTCTACCAGAATGGCACGCAATTGCGGCAAGGGGCCGGGTTCGAAATGCCAATGTGTGCGGTCGCGGGTGGCCCTGTCTGGCAATGGGCGAGTGACACGCGAGTCCCTCGCCGCGCGGGCCAGGCGACCACTCGTTTCCCAGTCAGTGAAGGCTCAGAACGCAGGGTGCGCGGGCAGGATGCAGGAAAGCGGCCCGAATTCGCCGCGGCATACCACTTGCACCCTGATGCCGATGACGCCCTGTCTTCTCGGGGCAGCCCGACTTCCTTGAGGACAGCAATCATGGTCCAGCCGAACGTCAGCAAAGATCTGAACCGCGACCCGATCACAGGGACACCGGGGGCACATCCGGTGGCAACAGGGGTCGGTGCTGCGGTCGGTGGTGCTGCCACCGGTGCGCTGGCGGGCGCCGTCGCAGGGCCGGTGGGCGCCGCAGTCGGTGCGGTCGTGGGCGGTGTGGCTGGCGGTCTGGCCGGCAAAGCGGCCGGCGAAGGGATTGATCCCACGGCTGAAGACGCTTACTGGCGGAAGAACTATGCTTCGCGCCCGTATTACAACAAGGATCTGGACTACGACACGTACTCTCCGGCCTACCGCTACGGCTGGGAATCGCGCTCGCGCCACGCCGGCAAGACGTTTGAGGCTGCGGAATCTGATCTCAAGAGCGGCTGGGACGAAACCCAGCATGATGTCGCCTTGGGTTGGGACAAGGCCCGCCTGCCGGTTCGCGACTCTTGGGATCATGCCGGTGTGCCAAAGCGGCGCTAATGAGCGACCCGTGGCCCTGGTCGGGAGCCGGCCAGGGCGGGAAGATGGAGGCACGGCTCGCTTGCGTCCGGGGAGAGCCGTCGCGTTTGCTACGGCACCAGCGAACGGACGCGGATGGAGACGTTCGTTGCTGTCCGTCGTGCGACAGCGACAAAGGGTGGCGTGACAACCGGATTGGCCCGCAGGACGGCGTCCACTGTTTCGATGGTGAATTGCGAATTGATGTGCCCCGGACGGAGATAAAGAATCCCGACGACAGGTTCTCCGCCGAGCAACGCCAACGTTCCGAAATCGGCGTCGTGAGTGACAATCACGCGATGATCGCTGAACGCCCGGCGGAGCAATTCCACATCCGTTCGACCCTGCCAGCCGCTCTCGCACACACCCCAAACACTGAACCCATTGTTTCGGAGTACCGCGACGACCGCAGGGTCGATGTTTTCATCGGTCAACAATCCGAAATCGCGCAGTTTCACGACACGACCTCAGCCGTGACGACGATGTCGTTCTGGATCGCAGCGGAGGCATACGCCAATGCCTGTTCAACATCTTCTGCGGTCAGATGTGAATGACGGTGGAGAATATCGTCGCGCGTCGCGCCCGAAGCGACCAGTTCCAGGATCAACGCCACGCTGATCCGGGTACCTTTGATGATCGGCTTGCCGCCGAGAATCGCGGGATCGGACGTAATGCGGTCGAACATCAACTGAAGTTTCCTCGAGTGTTGGTGGGCATTGTATCACGCCGAGCCACTTGTTGCTGCCAGATGATTTCCAACCACCTGCACGCCGCTGCAGTGTTCCGGGCGAGATTCCGTGTTTTCGCCCCAGCCTCCGCCCCGACCCGCAGCTGTGATACCTTCACGGCTCCGAATGTCCGGAACGGAGAGACGCAATGCAGTTCGCTCGGCGGTTCGTGCGGTTCGTCAAGGCGACGGTGATCGGCGGGGTGTTCGTGATCGCGCCGGTGGCGCTGTTGGTCTACATCATCGGGCAGACGGGTTTGCTGGCGTACCAGGCCGTTTTGCCGCTGATGCACTGGCTGCCGGTGAAGTCGGTCGTCTCGGTGTCGCTGGCACTGTCGGCGACAATCGCGGGGTTGATCGCCGTCTGCTTTCTAGCGGGGCTGCTCGCGCATACGGCGGCGGCCAAGTGGCTGGTGCAGTTGATCGAATCGGCGATTCTCGCGAATCTGCCGGGGTACTCGCTCGTCAAAAGCATGGGCGAAGGGATCGCCGGCGTGGACGGCGGTTCCGGCCGCAAGGCAGTGCTGGTCCGGTTCGAAGATCGCGCCCAGATCGGGTTCCTGATGGACGCCGCGCCCGACGGCCGCCTGGTGGTGTTCGTGCCGAACGTCCCCAGCCCGTGGTCCGGGACGCTGTGCGTGGTGTCGCCGGATCGGGTGGAGATGCTGGCGACGCCGATCCGCGTGGTCATCGACAAACTGCAGCGGCTGGGATTGGGATTGGGCCCGGTGCTTGATGCCGATTCTTCGGAACCGCGCTGATTCCGTCGCTCGTTCTTCAACGTGCGGTGGGTGGCCGGGGCTGGAGCCGCTTCGGCGAAGCCCCGGTTGGTCGCGCGCTCACCGGGGCTTCCCTCCCGTTGGTCGGTCCAGCCCCGGCCACCCGCCGCTCAGTTTTCAGCGGTGAACAGCGGAGCTTCGCGGTCAGTTCCGCAGTCATCCGCAAACCGGCGAGGCTGCCGCAGTCGTTACAACCCGTCCCAGCATCAATGCCGGGGATGTTCCACGTTCAACTCCGTCAGGTTCCGCACTGTTCTGCACCACGCCGCAGATTCCCGATCTACTCTTTCCGAAGTCCTACAAAACTGAGTTGGGGACAGTCCCGGACTGCCATTGCGGACCAACCACGGAAACTGCTGACGGATGAGTTCCGAACTGCTGACCATTGCCGAAGTGGCCGCCCGGTTGCGCGTGTCGCACGACACGGTGTACCGGCTGGCGACGTCGGGCCAACTGCCGGGGAGGAAGGTCGGCCGCGCTTGGCGGTTCTCGGCGGAGTCCATCGAGCAACTCGTCGCGACAGAGGTCGTGAAATCTGAGGCGATACCGGACACTCCGGTGGCCGCGCTGCCACCGGTTGTTCTCCCCGAATCAGCCACGCATCCCGACGCCGACCAGCGCCGCGAGCAACAGTTGCGGCTGACGGAATATACCGTCATGCAAAGTCCGGACGCCGTGTTCTGGGTCCGGCCGGACGGCAGCTTCGAGTACGTCAACGACCGGGCCTGCCTGAGCCTGGGGTACAGCCGCGAGGAATTGTTGACGATGTCGGTGTCGGACATCGACCCGGACATCACCGCCGACCGCTGGCCGCACATTTGGGACAGTCACCAGCAAACCGGGCATCTGAAGCTGGAGTCGTGGCACCGCACGAAGCAGGGCCGCGTGTTCCCCGTGGAAGTGCTGTCCACCTGCGTCGAGTTCGACGGCGTCAAGTACGGCATCTCCCACGTCCGCGACATCAGCGACCGCCGGCGCGCCGACGTCCAGTTGAAAGAAAGCGAAGCCCGCTTCCAGCGTGCCATTGCCGGCTCGCGCGACGGGTTATGGGATTGGGATATCGAGACCAGCGCCGTCTGGTTCTCGCCGCGGTACAAGGAGCAACTCGGCCACTCCGCGAACGATCCGTTTCCGCCGCACGTCGAAACCTGGAGCGAGAAGGTTCATCCCGACGATCTCGAGCGCGTGATGGCCGCCGTTCAGCAGCACCTGATCGGCGTCGCGCCCTACGACATCGAATACCGGATGCGCATTTCGTCCGGCGAATACCGCTGGTTCCACGTGAAGGGTCAGGCCTTCTGGGACGACGACGGCCTCGCCGTGCGGATGGCGGGTTCGATGTCCGACGTGACCGACCAGCGCCGGGCGCAGGAGACGCTCGAACTCCGCGAACGGCGGCTGCAGTTCCTGATCGAGCACACCCCCGCCGCGGTCGCGATGTTCGACCGCGACATGCGCTACATCCGCCACAGCCGCAAATGGCTGACCGACTACGGCCTGGACGAGGCCACGCTCATCGGCCGGTCGCACTACGACGTGTTTCCCGACCTCCCCGAACGCTGGAAGCAGATTCATCGCGACGGCGTGGCGGGCCAGATTCAGTCCTGCCAGGAGGACTGTTTCGTTCGCGAGGACGGCAGCGAAGTCTGGCTGGAGTGGGCCATCCATCCCTGGACCGACGACGACGGCGAAATCGGCGGAATCGTGATGTTCACCAACGTCATCACGCAGCGCAAGCAGACCGAGCGGGCGCTCGAACAGGCCCGCCGGCACGCCGAGGCGGCGAACCTCGCGAAGAGCGAGTTCCTCGCCAACATGAGCCACGAGATCCGCACGCCGCTGACCGCGATCATGGGGTTCACCGAGCTCGTCAAAGACCGGCAGCGCGACGCCGAAACCGTCGAGCTCTGCACGACCATCGTACGGAACGGCGAACATCTGCTCGAACTGATCAACGACATCCTGGACCTGTCGAAGGTGGAGGCGGGGCGAGTCGAACTGCAACTCGAAGCCTGCTCGCCGGCGGCGATCGCGCGCGACATCGGTCAGACGCTCAAAGTGCGGGCCGATCAGAAATGGCTGGGTCTCTCGGTCGACGTGAGCGCCGACGTGCCCGCGAGATGCCGAATCGACGTCCGCCGCTTGCGGCAGATATTGATTAACCGCGTCGGCAACGCCATCAAGTTCACCGCGCAGGGAGCCGTCGCGATCCAGTTGCGTCAGGTCGCCGACGCCGCGGGCCGGTGGCTGGAATTTGCGGTGACGGACACCGGCATCGGCATTCCTGCGGACAAACTGTCGCTGCTGTTCGAGCCGTTCTCGCAGATCGACTCGTCCCCCACGCGGGCGCAGGGCGGGACCGGACTGGGGCTGTGCATCAGCCGCCGGCTGGCCCGCATGTGCGGCGGCGACATTGCGGTCATCAGCGCCGCCGGCGCGGGGAGCACGTTTACCGTTCGGTTGCCGATGGTGCCGGTGACTGCGGAGCCGGAGAATTTGGCTGCGGTCATCCCATCACTGCCGGGCACACTCGGGACGAAATCTCACGAAAGCCCGGCCGAGGTCGCCCGGATTCTGATCGCCGAAGATTCGCCCGATAACCGCCGGCTGCTGGACTTCGTGCTGCGGAAGGCGGGGCTCGTGCCGGCGTTCGTCGAGAACGGACAGCAGTTGGTCGAACGGTTGTCGACGGCCGCCGCGACGGACGATTTCGACCTCGTGCTCGTCGACATGCAGATGCCCGTCATGGACGGCTACACCGCCGTCCGCACGCTCCGCGAACGCGGTTGCCGGCTGCCCTTGATCGCGTTGACGGCAAACGCGATGGAGGGCGACTGCCGGAAATGCCTCGAAGCGGGCTGCGACGAATATCTGACGAAGCCGATCGACCGCGCGGCGCTCCTCGCCGCCGCGACCGCTGTGCGACCTCCTCGTGAAACCGTTGTCGAAACCCGTTGAAGTGACCCCCTCTCATCTCGTTCGACCGCCCGTCTGGAGCGATTCCCGTGGCCACAATCCTGATCGTCGATGACTGTCCCGACCAGCTCCGCCTGACCGCTCATCTGCTGAAATCTCAGAGCCAATACGTCTGCGTGTTCGCCGCTTCCGCGGAGGCAGCCGTCGAGCGGCTGCGGGAAACGCCGGTGGACCTCGTGCTGACCGATCTGCAGCTCGGAGAGACCGACGGCCTGCAATTGATCGACGAGGTCAGGGCGCACTTTCCGCACATTCCCGTGATTCTGATGACGGCGTCCGGCAGCGAAGACATCGCCGTCGCCGCCTTGAGGCGCGGCGCTGCCAGCTACCTTCCCAAGCGGCAACTGGCCCAGCGGCTGGTCGCCGATGTGGAGTGCATGCTCGACCTCGCCCGGGCCGCCAAAACGCTCAACCAACTGGCCCGCAGCCGCACGGCCTGCACCGAGCAGTACGCGCTGCCCAACGACTGCAGCGTCGTTCCCGCACTGATTCAGAAGCTGCTGAACCGCTTCACCGAATTCGACCTCTGCGCCGAGCACCGCCGGATGCGGATCGGCGTGGCCCTCGAAGAAGCCCTGGTCAACGCCATCATCCACGGCAACCTGGAAGTCACCTCCGAACTGCGCGGTGAGGACGACGAAGCCTATCGCCGCCTGGTCGCGGAACGGTCGTCCGCCGAGCCGTATCGCAGCCGCCGCGTGAAGGTCATGGCCGCGCTGGATGCGAACCGGGCGCTGATCGTGATCCGCGACGAAGGCCGCGGGTTCGATGTGGCCGGACTGCCCGATCCCACGCTGCCCGAGAACCTTCCACGGGCGCACGGCCGCGGGCTGCTGCTCATCCGCACGTTCTTCGACGCCGTCGCGCACAACGAACGCGGCAACGAAATCCAACTGACGCTCCGCAAAGAAGCCGCGGCCGTCGCACCGCAGGCCACGCAACGGGCCTTGCAGACGTCGGTCAGCAGCTAAATCAGCGGTCCAAAAACCGCACGGTCTGTACGCCGAAGGCGTTGCATCGCACAGCCCAGGGTCGCGAGTCGGCGAGCGCACCCTGGGTGGCGACCGATGACGAACCCCATACCCTGCAAGGGTTTCATCGGGGCTTGACGCCGCCCGTGATGCGACCCTTACAGGGTCGATGCGCCGCGGACGCCAAGTCCCCAGGGTGCGCTCGCCGACTCGCGACCCTGGGCTGTGTGATCGAACGCCTGCGGCGTACACGACCTCCGACCACTGTTCAGCCACCAACGGCAACAAGCAGGCTGGGGTCTTGAAACTGCTGCTAAACCCAATCGCGTTCGGGACACTGGCAATGGGAAATCCCCCTGAGATTTCCCGACGGACCGTTCCCGTCGGCGAACGCGGTTGAGCGCATCGGCGTCGTGGCTTACGATAGCGTCATCCGCCGGAGCCTTGGTGTTCCGGCCCATTGACCGCTGTTGTCTCGCCCGCGAAGGTCGCCCGATGTTCGATGGCCGCTTCCCCACCATTCTGCTGTTCGGCGCCCCTGGTGCGGGAAAGGGAACCCAGGGCAACATTCTGGGGCACGTCCCCGGGTTCTACCACCTGGCCTGCGGCGACGTCTTCCGCTCGCTCAACATCAACTCGCCCGAAGGCCGCGAGATCTATCAGTACAGCTCCCGCGGCGAGCTGGTGCCCGACGAGCTGACCATCCGCGTCTGGAAGAAGGCGCTGCACGGCCAGATCGCCATCTCGCGCTACAAGCCGCCCGATGAATTCCTGGTGCTCGACGGCATTCCCCGCAACCCTCGGCAGGTGGAGATCATCGCCGACATCATCAACGTGAAGCACATCATTCACCTCGTCTGCGCCGACGAGAAGTCGATGATCGACCGGATCAAGCGCCGGGCGATCCGCGAGAACCGGGTCGACGACGCCAACGAAGAGGTGATCCGCAACCGCTTCGAGATATACCGGCAGGAGTCGGAGCCGATCATCAACTGCTACCCCACAGAGATGATCTCGCTGATCGACGCCGTCCGCTCGCCGGCCGAGGTGCTCCAGTCAATCCTGGAAGTGCTGGTGCCGATTCAGAACCACTGGCTCGCCAGCCTCCCGGACGACCCGCTGACGGCGTAACGCGCGTGGGTGCCATGCTTGCAGCTTTGGGCAAGCATGTCTTTCGTGACTTCGTGAACCTAAGACACATGCTCCCCCAAAGCTGGGAGCATGGCACCAAACGCCGTTCACAATTATTCCAGAAGGTCAAAAACGCTTATCCACAGATTTCACGGATTCCGCAGATTGAAGTCCAACGGAGAACCGCACTGAAGCAACCATGCCTCAGCAAACGCCCGTGTCCTGAATCTGCGTAATCTGAGAAATCTGTGGATGAAATCTTAGCCCGCCAATCAGATTCGTGAACGGCGTTGCATGGCACCCCAAGCAAGCGAACTTACGGCTTCATGCACAAGTACATCATCATGGGCGCCCAGGGCTGCGGGAAGGGCACGCAGGCAAAGCTGCTCAAGCAGGATCTCGACCTGGTTCACATCAGCGTCGGCGACATCTTCCGCTGGCACATCCAGTCGCACACCAAGCTCGCCGCCCGCATCAAACGGCTGATCGCCCAGGGGCATCTCGTCCACGACGACGTCGTCGAGGACATCGTCCGCGAGCGGCTGTCCGAGCACGACTGGAACTACGGCTTCATTCTCGACGGCTTCCCCCGCAACCGCACGCAGGCCGAGTTCTTCCTCGAAAGCTACGACATCGACGCGGTGATCCACATCGACGTGTCGGACGAGGCCGTCTTCGAACGCGTCCTCGCCCGGCGGCTGTGCAGCCACTGCGGGCTGGACTACAACCTGATCCATCACCGCCCGGCAGTCGCCGACCAATGCGACGTCTGCGGCGGCCGGCTGGTGACGCGCGACGACGACAACCCGGACTCGGTCAAGGCCCGCCTCAAGGACTACCGCACCAAAACCGAGCCGATCCTGGAACTCTTCCGCCGCAAGGAACTGGTGATCCAGACCGACGGTGTGCTCAGCGTCAACGACATCCAGGCCGACATCCGCCGCCAACTCCGCCTGCCGCCCGCGCCGGTGCAGGACGCGGTCGCGCCGGTGTCGACCGCGTCGGCTTGATTCCCGCTCCCGGCGTTTCGGTGGGGCTTTCGTCGCGACGCCGAGCCGAAACCGCACGCGCTGCACCACGTCGAATCGGTCGCCTGCGAGGCCCGTTCGCCAGTCTCGACTTTCCCCGGCCTTGCTCTTGCAGGGGTGAGAACCAAGCTCCTAGAGTGGAGATGTCCCTCGAGTGGACATTAGGAATCCGGCCCATGAACCGCCTCAACGACGGTCGGTCTGACAACGTCGAAGTCTTCTGGGGCGAGATCGCGCCCTGCGAGCATCTCGTTCAGATCTATGCCGATGACGCGGCCTTCCTCGACGCGCTGGAAGGTTTCGTGGGGGGAGGGATCCGGGCCGGTGACGCGGTGATTGTGATTGCGACGGCCTCTCATCACAACGCCCTGGAGGATCGACTCGGAGCGGCCGGCGTGGACCTCGATGCGGCCATCGAACAACTGGCCTACATTCCGCTCGACGCCGAAGTCGCGCTGTCGAGATTCATGGTCAATGACTGGCCCGATGAGGCCCTCTTCAATCGGATGGTCACGGAACTGATCGCCGCCGCCAGCCAGGGCGGCCGGCGGGTGCGGGCGTTCGGGGAGATGGTTGCCATCCTTTGGGCGCAGGGACACAGCGGGGCCACGGTCCGGCTGGAACATCTCTGGAACAAGTACTGCCGCGACGAGAATCTCTCCCTCTTCTGCGCCTACCCGAAGAGCGGCTTTACAAAGGATGCGGCGGTCTCCCTCCGGGAAATCTGCGCCGCCCACACGAAAGTTCTTCAGGGCTGACGAGGCCTGCCCGTCGGGGGATGCACCTCCGCCGTTGGAAGGCCGATTAGCGTCAGCGCGGGCGCTACGATGCTGCCCGCCGACGACATCCAGGCCGGGTGCCCCGGTCGCCTGACTGACCGCTCGGCGAAGCGCCCGCACGGCTGACACAGCCGTGGCACACGAAGACGGGGAACGGCCGCAGGCGCTTGGGTGCCACGGCCGTGTCGGCCGTGTCTTCGGACGCTTCCCTGGATTTACGAGTGACGTGCCACTTCTAGGAAAGTCTGATGCTCGTCATCGTAGCCGGTTCCAGAGCAACAGACCTTTCATCCCCATCTGCTGCGGAGTCTGCGAAGAAGCAGTGCCGTGGGATCGTTCGACGCCCCGAAGAGCACTGCTTCTCCGAAGACTCCGAAGCAGTGCCACGTCATTGATGGTGTCACGTTCCACGGAATCGTGCCGTCACCTGTGATTTCCCGGTGTCAATGCGCCTCGGGGAATGACTGCGTCCCCCCCGCGACTTTGCCGCGCGTGCCGGTTGTGCGGGCCGTGCGTCCGATACTGTCGCGCCGACCGGCAATGGTTCGCACATCGGGGCCGATTCGCAGCCGATGGCCTGATGAGAGAGCGTCGCGAACGGATTCGCGCGCCGGTCGGTCACCACGGACGGGTTTCGGAGCATGACGCGGTTGCGCCGCATCGCAGCGCTGGCGATCATTCTGTCGTTCGTCAGAGCGTCGGAGTTGTCGTTCGCTCAGGAACCGGCACAATCGGCCGATCCCGTGCCCACGCTGCCGAACGTCAATGTGCAGGCCAATCCGCTGCCGGTCGCGTCGCCGGACAATATGTTTCTGCCCGACGGCTTCGAGCCGACGCCGCTGCCGCCGTCGACGATACTGCAAAACTCCGTGTTCGGCACACAGGCGGTGCAGGGGTATGGGGCGCCGACCTCGACCACGGCGACGTTCGTCAACGTGCCCGATCTGGAACTGCCCGCATCGGTGAGCACCGTCACGCGCGACGTGTTTCGCGATCAGCAGGTTCTGCGGATCGACGATCTGCTCCGCGATGTCAGCGGCACGGTCAAGCAGAACGACCAGTTGCGGCCCGATGCGTTCGTCCTCCGTGGCTTTGAAGTCCGCTCTCGCGATTACCGCAAGAACGGTTTGCTCGATCCGACGTATACGCCGCGCGACCTGGCGAACGTCGAGCGGGTCGAGATCCTCAAGGGTCCGTCGTCGGTGATTTACGGGGCGGGGCAGCCGTCGGGCACGGTGAACCTGATCACCAAGAAGCCGTTGGCGACGCAGTACACGTCGCTGACGAATCAGTTCGGCAGCTTCGGATTGAACCGGCACACCATCGACACCACCGGCCCGCTCGATGACGAGGGGCACGTCCTCTACCGGTTGAACATGGCGTACGAGCAGAAGGACGGCTTCCGCGACTTCAGCTACAACGAACGCGCGTTCGTCGCGCCGGTGGTGACGTGGCTGATCGACGACGACACGTCGCTGACGTGGGAAGGGGAATATCTGCAGGACCGCCGACGGTTCGACACGGGCGTCGTCGCGCTCGACGGGAAACTCGGGCAGATTCCGATTACCCGCTTCCTCGGCGAACCGGACAACGACTTCCAGTTGTTCCAGGACTGGCGGCAGTCGGTGTTTCTCGATCACCGGTTCAACGACATCTGGACCAGCCGGGTGATGGCGACCAACATCTTCTACTACGCGCCGTCGTCCGGCACGTTTCCGATCGGGCAAGACCCCGGCACGACGACGATCAACCGCTCGCGGCAGGATATCCTGCAGTTCTTCGAGCAGTACCACGGCATCACGGCGAACCTCGCCGGCGAATTCCTGCTGGCGAACGTCGAGCACAAGCTGGTTCTCGGCACCGAACAGGGGTGGTTCGTCTCGAACAACTTCCGGTCGGAATCGACGATCCCCGGCTTGCAGAATCTGCCCATCGACGCGGTGAACCCGGTCTACACCGATCCCAACGTGTTCTTTACGCCGGCGGTGTTCACGTCGATCTATCGCCAGAACCGGCACGGCATCTATATGCAGGACGTGATGTCGTTCAACCCGCACTGGCAGGCGATGTACGGCCTGCGCTACGATCAGGCCGACGTCACGTTTCAGCGCGAGCTGACGACGTTCGGCATCCCCACGTTGCCCGACACGGAGACCGATCAGGCGTTCTATCGCTGGACGCCCCGAGTGGGCCTCGTCTATCAGCCGATCCCGGACGTGTGGAGCATTTACAACAGCTACAGCCGGTCGTTCGATCCCCCCGGCGGCGGCGCCAGGCTCGACGATGCTCCGCTGCTGGCCGAGATCGGTGAAGCTTGGGAGCTCGGCACCAAGTACCAGTTCACGCCCAAGCTGATGGGCCAGGCGGCGTGGTTCTGGATTCAGAAGGATAACTACACGATCGACCTGGCGACCGCGACGCCGCCGTTCTTCGTCACGTCGCAGGTGGGGCATCTGACCAGCCAGGGGGTCGAGCTGAGCCTGGTCGGCCAGATCACCGACCGCTGGACGACGACCTCCAACTACACGCTCACCGACGCCGTGCTGCGGGACAAGTCGAACCCGCAGCTCGACGACCGCCGGCCGCGAAACGTCCCCCGGCACACCGTCAATTTATGGACGCGGTACAACGTCATTCAGACGGCAGACCGGCGCGTTGGCGGCGGCTTGGGGGTGACGTACGTCGACGACCGTCTGGCAAGCTTCGGCGGCGAACTCCGGCTGCCGGACTACACCCGCTGGGACGCCGGCGTGTTCTACGACAAAAACCGGGTGAGCTTCTCGCTGCTGTTCGAGAACCTGTTCGACCGGCAGTATTACTCGGGCTCGGTCAGCGATCTCCAGATCGCCCCCGGCGCTCCGTTCACCGTCCGCGGGCAGGTGGGCGTGACGTTTTGAGACCGACGCAGTTCCGCCCAGAAGCCGCGGGGCTGCACCCGGCTTTGCCCAGCAATTGCCACTTGCCCACCAATACTGGAGGCTGCCCATAAATAGTAAACTGGCTTGCGCGGACAGGCGAGACGCTCCGGCAGACACC
>JAWXBB010000270.1:0-10468 GCA_034439795.1 Planctomycetaceae bacterium
ATGATGTCGTCCCCGCCGCCGGCCCCCTGGCCCCCCGCGCCGCCGCTCGTGCGGACCAGGGTGCCGTCGATCACCTGCCAGCCGGAGGGCAGGATCTGACGGTTGTAGCCGCGCCAACCGGCGGTGGTCTGGCCGTCGAACAGCAGCCGCCAGCCGGCGGACTTTTCAGATGCGGTGAGCGTGTTGTGGGGACCGCTCTCAGAGGGCGTTGGTGCATCAAGTCGATCGCTCCAACCAACGGGACGATGCCGCGGCAACTCGCCTTTGAAGTCCCCCAGGCTGTTCCACTTGAGCCGCTCGTTGAGATCGACCTCGGCGACGGCGACGGTCCCCCAATCCTTGGCGAGCGCGATGGTTTCCCCCGTGTGATCGAAGACGGCGGACAACATCCAATTCCGCGAGATGTCTTCGTACGTGCTGCTGACGACATAGACGTGGTTCTCACACGCCCGCGCTCGCGCCAGCAACGGGTTGCAGCCCCACACGGGCCACGCGATCACTTCGGCTCCGCGGTTGGTCAGCTCGCGCGCGATTTCGGGGAAGAAGCCGTCGTAACAGACCATCATCCCCAGCTTGCCGAACCGCGTGTCGAAGACTGGATAGTCTTGCCCCGGCGCACAGCCCCGTTCGACTTCGCCGCGCGGCAGCGTGACCTTGCGATACTTGCCGCCGATGTGGCCGTCCGGTCCCAACAGCACGGCGACGTTGTAGACCAGGTGCCGGTCGCGCTCCAGCAATCCGGCGACGATGTACAGCTTGTGCTTCTTCGCCAAGGCCCCGAAGAAGTCGGTCGAAGGCCCGGGCACGGACTCGGCGCACTCGGCGTAACTCAGCCCCGTGTCGACGTAGGTCAGCGTCTCGCCCAACACGACGAGATCCGCCTTCTGCCGCGCGGCGTCTTCGATCAGCGGCACGTACTGCTGACGGTTGTCCTCGGGCGTCTTGCCCTTGGGCTTGAGATGCACCGCGGCCAGCCGCACGGTGCGCGGCGTCGGCGGGACGGACTCGAAGAGATACGGCTCGCTCCATTCGATGACGCCGCCGGGCATCCATTGGCCGTGCAACTCGACAATGGCGTGCGTCGCCGCCGACGGTGCCCGATACGTATCGGCGACTTCGGTCCAGCCTCTCGCATCGGTCCGCCGGTCGGTCGGATGCTCGGCCTCCGCGGACGGCTTCCAGCCAGGCAGATAACCCGTCACCGCGGGTTCATCCTGCGAGACCGGCCTGCCCCGGTCGTCGCGCCACAGAATGCGGACGACGGCGCTTTGCCGCGGCGTGGCGACATTCGCCGTCCGCCGGAACGCCTGGAACTTGTAGTGGTGTCCGCCCTGCACGGCGAACGATTTGACCCAGCAACCGGCGAGTCCCTCGCGATCGTCGTGCCGGACGATCCACCGTCCGGCTCCGTCGCGGCCGCCGTCCGGCAGATACTCGAACTGCGGCCGCAACTCGTCGCGCGGCGACTGCGGCTGCCAGCCTTTTGCTGCGACCTCGGCGGCCTGACCGGCGGGCAATGCCAGCAGCGATGTGACCAGCGTGATGAGAAGACTGCGTGTCATCGGCATGAAGGAGACTCCTGGACATTGAGTTTTCGTAGGGTGCAGTCGAGGCTTTGCGAGGCTCACCCGTTGGAGTCCAGCCTTTAGGCTGTCTTCGCACGTCTCGCGACCATCGAAGACAGCCTAAAGGCTGGACTCCAACGAAGAGGGTGAGCCTCGCAAAGCCTCGACTGCACCCTACAAAGACGAATCACCTTCGGCTGTCGCCATCTACTCCACAAGACTGATCTTGATCTCCTCCCGCTTGCCGTTCCGCAGCACGGTCAGCGGCAGGACGGCGCCCACTTTGTAGTTCAGCTTGACGTGCATGTGCAGGTGCTTGGTGTCCATCCGCAAGGGCTGGCCGGCGATGGCGACGATGACGTCCTTCTCGCGCAGGCCGTCGTTGTAGACCTGCTGGCCGGCTTTGCCTTCGCGGTTGATCCAGCGGACTTCCAGCGGCGTGTCGGTGTCGGGCAGGTTCAGCTTCTCGCGGGCCTCGCCGGTGAGCGGCGGCGCCCAGAACTGCAGCCGGGGCGGCGCGTTCCACATCGACCCGCGCCACGAGAAGTCGGACCGCTTCCAGCCCGCCTTGAGCGGCACCGTCTGCTGGCCGGCGACGCTGGTTTCGACTTCGACCTGCGTGTCGGTGTTGGGGAGGTGATGCAGCACCCACTGCATGTCGGCGATGGATGCGATCCGCTGGCCGTTCATCCGCACGACGTCTTCGTTGGGTCGCAACTTCGTTGACGCGGCGGCCGAACTGGCGACGACCTGTTCGATGCGGATGCCGCTCTTGCGGTCGATCTTCAGGCCGATGGCGTCGGGCAACGGATACTTCCACAGCATCTCCGTGGAGAACGTGCCGGTGTTCAAGGCATGCTGATGCTCGGCGTCGTGAATGTTGTGGCAGTGGATGCAGTTGCCGCGCTCGGTTTGCTTCGCGTACTTCTCCGGATTGCGTAGCCCCGGCAATTCGAGGGCGCTGCTGACCGGCTTGTCCGGCCCGCGCTTCCCCTTCAGCTCGTCGAGGTTCCGGGGATAGTTCGCATGCAGATCCAGCACGCGGTTCATGGTGTTGAGCAGTCCGTCGATCGAATTGTAGGCGTCGGACCCCTCGGCGCTCTGCGTGCCATACCGCGCGTAGACCACGCCGTCGGCGTTGATGAACATCCCGGCCCAGTTCAGATCGTGATCGAACTGGAACAGCGACAGGTCCACCCCCTTCATCTCAACCTGCCGCACCGAGACGAACTTTTCCCGGGCGAAGTCGCTGACGCGCTCGTTGCCGTTGGCGACGTCTGCGTCGAACGCCGCACAGTCCTTGCAGGGGACGCAGCGAAACGTGACGAACAGCGGCTTGTTCTGCTTGCGGGCCTCGTCCATCGCCTGGCGGATGTCGTTGTAGACCCAGACATCGGTCCGCACGCCGTTGGCGTCCTTGAGCCGCTCGCGCAGCCCGTCGTCCGCCGGACACAGCGAGCCGCCCAGGACCAGCAGCGCGGCGGTGAAGAACTGGGGTGTGGTCATGATGCGGTTCCAAAAGAAGGGGCTGTGGCAGTGCCCGGTGATACGATGCTGGTTGACCGTCTACGATACCACGCTTCGCCCACCGGAGCAGCTCTGGCCGAGCAGGTTGCCGGCGCGGAGTCACGCGCCGTCCGGGATATCCGGTTCAACGACGTGAGCCAGCAACGCCAGCGATTCCTGCCAGCCCAGGTAGCAGAACTCAACCGGAATCGCCGCGGGGATGCCTTCCTGAACGATGGTCAGCTCGGTGCCGCAGAGCACCTTCCGCAACGAGACGGTGACGTTCATTTCGCCGAGCAGGTTGGGGTCGTCGAAGCGGTCGGTGTGCCGGATGCGTTCGTGGGGGGTGAGTTCAACGTACCGAGCGCTGAAGGAATGGCTGTTCCCCGTGCCAAAGTTCGTGAACGACATCCGATAGCCGCCGCCGACGCGGGCGTCCATCTCGTGCAACTTGCCGGTGAACCCATGCGGCGGCAGCCACTTGCACATGGCGTCGGGATCGAGAAACGCGCGATACACCCGTTCCGGCGGCGCACGGAACACGCGATGAAGACGCACGGTGCCGGGGGTGGCTGACATGGTTGATTCTCTCTTCAACGTGGTTGGGGCGGGTCATTGGTGCCAATCGCGGACATCATAACCACGGCGCGGCGGTCCGGCAGCCGATCCCGGCTCTCATGTCGAATTCAACACTCGCACCAGCTTCGACATCGCCCGGCCCCCGGTCCCCGACAGCGCATGTTCCCAGATGCGGACGACCGTCCAGCCGCGGCGCCTCAGCGTCCGGGTGACCAGCCGGTCGCGGCGGCGATTGGCGTCGCGCTTCCCCCGCCAGAATGCGGCGTTCTGCGCGGGGGCGTTGTAGTGCCGCGGGCAGGCGTGCCAGAAGCAGCCGTCGATGAACACGGCGACCCGCGCGCGGGGAAACACGAAATCCGGCCGCCCGAACAGCGGCCAGTTCCGCCGCCAACCGGTGATGCCGAACTGCCTGAGAATGGCGATGAACCGCAACTCAGTGGCCAGGTTGCCGCGGCTGCGAATCCGGGCCATGACCGCGGACCGCTGTTCGACGGTGAACACGTCGGTGGAGCGGTTCACTCGTCGTCGCTGGGGAGCCACTTGCGGAATTCCCTGGGAAGCAGCTCCAGCAGCGGCTTCGGACCGAGCTCGTGAAAGGCGTAGAGGTCGTAGTTCAGCGACAGTTGATCCAGCACCTCGATGAACCGCCGCAGCGTGCCCGGCTTCTCGCGGGTCTGCCCGCCGCGCTTGAAGCGGTTGTTCTTCGCATCGAAATACAGCGCATTGGCCGCCGCAATGATGCCTCGGTTGGTGATGATCTCCTGCCGACTGGCGAGCTGTTCGACGTAGCCTCCTGGTTTGTCGAGCGGCTGATTCAAGACGATGGCCGCTTGCGCTGGGTCGTCACGAAAGTTGCGATAGATCGCGCATGGTCCGGCAAGCAAGTGGCGGTAGTACCGGAAGGCCGACTTGTCCGGAAGCAACCGAACCAACTGCTTCGGCTGGCGTTTGCCATGCCCTTCAATCGGACAGAGTTCGTCGAAATAGAATAGAGTCAACCACGCCCAAACACCTGGATCGCGAGTCGCCTCGGTGGCGTTCGCAACCTCAAAGCGCCGCTGGCAATCACAGGATCAGCGCCAAGCCCTCGATCCAGCTGCCCCGCCGAGGATAATCGGGCGAGAGCGGCATGCCTGCAAACGTGACGCTCACATAGTATTCTAGCGGCACTATGGCATCCACCCACCCACGTTCGTCAAGTTTGCTGACCGCCCGCGCTTATTACTCGGCCACCGTGTTGTCCTTTCATGGCCAAAGCGACGACGAAGTTCTGGGGGCACTCGCGGCAAGCTCAACTTTTGCCATTGAGACCACACAGCGAGATGCGTGGCGTGAACAGATTCGCATCATGCGCAGGGCGATCATTAACCTGCCGGGTGAAGGGTTGATCGCCTTCGAGTTTGCAGTGCCACGGATGGGAAAGCGAATCGATGTTCTGTTGGTTCACGGCGCGGCCGTGTACCTTCTGGAGTTCAAAGTCGGCGAGCGCCAGTTCAAGGCGGATGCATTACGCCAAGTCTGGGACTATGCACTCGACATGAAGAACTTCCATAGCACCAGCCATCACGCGACAATTGTCCCGATCCTCGTGGCGACTGCTGCTGACGATAACGCGACTCAGGTTGTCCTGGAAGGTGACCCGGACGGCGTAATGCGACCGCTAAAGGCGACGGAAGGCACCCTGGAAAGCCTACTCCGCCAAGTCGGTGAGTCAGTTGGTGGTGCTCCGATCGACCTGGCGGCTTGGGCCGCTGGCGCGTATCGGCCTACACCGACGATCATCGAAGCCGCGATGGCGTTGTACGGTGGTCACAAGGTCGAGGAGATCTCGCGCCGTGAGGCGGACGCCGTCAACTTAACGCAGACCACGGTGAGAATCGACGAGATCATCCGCGAGGCACGTAACGGCAGACACAAGGCCATCTGTTTCGTGACCGGCGTTCCCGGTGCGGGAAAGACGTTAGTAGGGCTAGACATCGCAACTAAGCACCATGACAGAGCGAGCGACTTGTACAGCGTGTTTCTCTCTGGCAACGGGCCGCTCGTCAAGATTCTGTGCGAGGCCCTGTCACGCGACCGTGTGGAGAGTTCGCGACTTATAGACAAACGGATGACGCTGGGCGAAGCTCGGAGCGAAGTCAAGGCGTTCATTCAAAACGTACACCACTTCCGCGATGAATGCATCAGCGATAGTAACAATCCGCCGGTTGAGCACGTAGTGCTCTTCGATGAAGCGCAGCGTGCGTGGAACAGGGAGCAGACGGCGGGGTTCATGCAGCGGAAGAAGGGCCACGCCAACTTTGCGATGTCTGAACCGGCCTTCTTGATCTCTTGCATGGACCGTCACACGGACTGGGCCGTGATTGTATGCCTTGTGGGTGGCGGGCAAGAGATCAACACGGGCGAGGCGGGCATCGGCGAGTGGCTTCGGGCGATTCGCGCCGATTTTCCGCATTGGCACGTGCATCTTTCTCCCCACCTGACAGACTCGGAATACGCTGCGGGCGATGCGATTGGTTTGCTCGCGGGGCAAGAGCATGTCCACAAGCAAGAGAGTTTGCACCTCGCCGTGTCCATGCGATCGTTCCGAGCCGAGCATGTATCCGCATGGGTCAAGGCCGTGCTGGACATCGACCAAGAAGGGGCGGTACGGACGATCGTAGATTTCCGCGAGCGGTATCCAATTGTGCTGACGCGGGATCTCACGAAGGCCAAGACATGGCTGCGCGAGCGTGCCCGAGGCAATGAACGCTACGGCATAGTCGTATCGTCGCAGGCGCTGCGGCTCAAGCCGCACGCCATCGACGTGCGCGCGGATATTGATCCCGTGCATTGGTTCCTGCATCCGCGCGAGGACGTGCGTAGTTCATACTACTTGGAGGACGCAGCGACAGAATTCGCAGTGCAGGGCTTAGAACTGGACTGGGCGTGCGTGGTGTGGGACGGGGACTTTCGTTTCACGTCCGCGGGCTGGCAGCACTGGAGCTTCAAGGGAAATCGCTGGGAGCGGATCAACAAGGAAGAGCGCAAGGTCTATTTGAAGAACGCATATCGTGTGCTGCTAACACGGGCTCGGCAGGGGATGGTGGTTGTGGTTCCCGAGAGTGACTCGAGCGATCCTACGCGCTCACCTGCGATGTATGACTCGACGTTTGCTTATTTGCAAGAAGCGGGCGTGCCGGTGTTAGTATGAGATTGGCGACGTCCGCAGAGGATCACCGATGGTCTCCCAAAGCGTGACCTGCGCACTCGTCGGTTAGCCCAGGGCGCGGGCGGCGGCCTGCACGGCGGTGTAATAACGGCCCCCCTCGGCCGAGCGGATGCCGAGCACGTTTTCCATCACGAAGTAGCTCGGGCGGAAGTGCCCGACGTACTTCAGGAACTCGCGGAAGAGGTGTCGCCGGGGATCGTCGATCAGCCGCGGGCCGTGGTTGGCGCCGTCGCGCTGCCGAACCTGGCTGAAGCCCTGACAGGGAGGCCCGCCGACCACGACGTCCACCCGGTCCCTGCCGATCTTGTCGGCGAGATCGGACGGCGGGAGCGCCGTCAGGTCGGCACAGTACGCGTGAGAGACGTGCGGGAAGTTGGCGCGGAAGACCTCCATCGCCTTGGGGTCGAAATCGACGGCGGCGACCGTCTGAATCCCCGCCTGTTCGAGTCCGAGCGAGAACCCGCCCCCGCCGCAGAAGAGGTCGATGCTGGTGACGGATGCGGTCATCCCGTGGAGTTTATCCATCGGCGCAGCCACATGCGAGGCAATGCGATTGGAGAAAATGAAGAACTCCGGTCGCTTATGCTCCCGGCTCGCCGGTAAAGATATTCGTTCGTTGAACAGCATCAAAAAGTTCCTTCAATCGCCCAGAGAAATCGCGGACTGGCGCGCCGACTGCTTATCAGGCCACCATCCCAATCACCCGCCATTTTGGCAGATTTTGACCGCCGGAGAACCACTCCCATGCCCACCTCCGCCCCCCAGCAATTCACCTTCCAGGCCGAAATCCAGCAACTGCTGCACATTCTGTCGCACTCGCTGTATCAGAACCGCGAGATCGCCCTGCGGGAGCTGGTGTCGAATGCGTCCGACGCCCTCAACAAGCTCCGGCACATTCAGTTGACCGAGGAGCAGTATCGCGACGACGTGCCGCTGGAGATCACGCTGCGGGCGGACAAGGACGCCAAGACGCTGACGATTCAGGACAACGGCCTGGGGCTGACGCACGACGAACTCGTCGCCAACCTGGGGACGATCGCCCATAGCGGGTCGAAGGAGTTTCTGTCGAAGCTCGCCGACGGGGCGAAGGGGGATCTGTCGCTGATCGGGCAGTTCGGCGTCGGGTTCTATTCGTCGTTCATGCTGGCGGACAAAGTCGAGGTCGTCACGCGGTCGTACCAGGAGACGACCGGCTGGCGATGGGAGTCCGACGGCACGGGCAAGTTCAGCATCGAGCCGGCGGAGGGGGACGTGCCGCGCGGGGCGCAGATTGTGCTGCACCTGAAGGACGATCTGACGGAGTTTCTGGAGCCGTGGCGGCTGAAGGACGTGATTCGGCGGTATTCCACGTTCGTGCCGCATCCGGTGAAGATTGAAGGGGAGCAGGTCAACGAGCAGCGGCCGATCTGGGTCGAGCCGAAGTCGCAGGTGACGCCGGAGCAGTACGAGGGCTTCTATCAGTGGCTGTCGCACCGCAGCACGGAGAAGCCGCTGTGGCATTTGCATCTGTCGGCCGATTCGCCGTTGCAGTTCCAGGCGATTCTGTACTGCCCGGAGACCAACATCGAGCTGCTCGGCTTCGGCCGGATGGAACACGGCCTGCATCTGTGCGCGAAGCGGATTCTCGTGCAGTCGGACAACAACGACCTGTTGCCGGAGTATCTGCACTTTCTGTACGGCATCGTTGATTCGGCCGATCTGCCGCTGAACGTGTCGCGCGAGACGCTGCAGGATCATCAGCTCATTCCGAAGCTGCGGAAGGTGCTGACGAAGAAGGTGCTCGATCATCTCGCCAATCTCGCGACCGAGGACGCCGAGAAGTATCGCAAGTTCCACGACCAGTTCGGCAGCGTTCTGCGGACGGGGATTGCGGCGGACTGGGACAACCGCGAAAAGATCGCCGGGCTGTTGCGGTTCCACTCGACGCACGGCGACGACCGCGACGCGGTGACGTCGCTGGACGAGTACCTCAAGCGGGCCGCCGAGGGGCAGACGCAGATTTATTATCTGACCGGGCTGAAGCTCGACGCGCTCGGCAACCATCCGCGGCTGACGCCGTTCCGCAAACGGCATCTGGAAGTCCTGCTGCTCGACGACCCGGTCGACGAGTACGCGCTGGTCCAGTTGCGGAAGTATCAGGACAAGGACCTGGTGTCGATCGACTCGACCGACGTGAAGTTCCCGGAGTCGACCGACCCCGCGAGCGATGAAACGAAGGCCGCGCCGAAGGGGTTCACTCGGGTGCTGGAACTGTTCCGCGGCGCGCTGAGCGACGACGTGCAGGAAGTTCGCGAGACCTCGCAACTCGGCGACGCGCCGTGTGCGCTGGTCAACCCGCAGGGCGGTTACAGCCGCGTGCTGCAGCAGGTGCTGCGACAATCGGAGAAAGCCTATCAGCCGACGAAGCCGGTGCTGGAGGTGAACTCGCAGTCGGCGTTTCTCGCCCGGCTGGCGGAGCTGACGAACAACCCGGAGAACGAGGATTTCGTCCGCGACTGCGGCCGGCAACTGTTCGCCAACGCGCAGTTGCTGGACGGCCTCAACACCGACCCGCAGGCGACCGCGTCGCGAATGCAGCAGTTCATGGAGGAACTGGCGGCGAAGCGGACGACGATTATTGTGTGAGGAGCTGCGCTCAACATCGCGCGCACGACGCCCAGGGATTGCAATCCCTGGGCTTCTGAGGGGGATGCAGCGCTGCTAGAATCGCCGCGGGGCGATTAGCTCAGTTGGTTAGAGCGCCATCCTTACAAGGTGGATGTCGTCGGTTCGAGTCCGACATCGCCCAGTCGTCGTGGGCGCGTGGTGCCGGGGGATTTCGTCCGCGGCGGGGTGCAAAAGGAAACGGCCCACGGGAGTGCCGCGGGCCGTTTGGGTCAGATGACAATTGCCGAGGGGGCTATTCCGCCTTCGGACGGGCGCCGGGCTGTCCACCGGGACCGCGTCCGCCGCCGAACTGCGGGGCCGGGAACTCGAACTTGGCGCCCTGCATCTTCTCGAAGGACGTCTTCTGCTCGGGCGTCAGCATGGCGAGGGCTTCGGTATTGGCCTTCTCGCGCTTGGCGCGGGCTTCGGCCATGATCGCCTGGAAATCGGGCCGCTGTCCGTCCTGGCCGGGTTGAGCGCCGCCGGGGCCGCGGCCTCCGCCGAACTGCTGGCGATTCGCCTCGCTGATCTTGGCGACTTTGTCTTTTTGATCCTGCGACAGCTTCAGTGGCTCGGCGACTTCCGCACGACTCAACGAGGCATGCACGCCGACTCGCTGGACTTCGTTCTGGATGCGAAGTTCGTTCAACCGCGCGAACTGCGGTGCTTCGAGCGCGGCCTTGAGGCCTTCGTCGGCTTGTTTGATCCGCTCTTCGCCCTGCTTGCGCATTTCGGCAAAGCGGGCTGTGCGCTGCTCCTCGGTCAGATTCTGGAGCTCTTCGCGGTTCGGTCGCGGTCCGCCGTCGCGCAGGTCTTTGGCCATCTCGTCGATCAGACCCTTCTGATCGTCGGTGACTTTGATTTCCTTCTGGACTTCGGGCATCTGGACGAGGGCCATCAGCCCGCCACCGCCGAACATCCCGCCGGGACCGCCGAACCCGAAGCCGCCGCGTCCGCCGCC
>JAWXBB010000271.1:0-10591 GCA_034439795.1 Planctomycetaceae bacterium
CGTCGAGCGAGATCATCTGCCGCTTCGTCAACGCGATCCCGCGGCGAATCACGTTCTGCAGCTCGCGGATGTTGCCCGGCCAGCGGTAGCGAGTGAGGACGTTGTACGCCTCGGGCGTGATGCCGACGACGTCCTTTCCCATCTCGCGGCTGAACCGCTGTGCAAAGTGCTCGGCGATCAGACCCAGATCGTCACCGCGCAGCCGCAGCGGCGGCAGATCAATCCGCACGACATTAATGCGGTAGTACAAATCCTCGCGAAACCGCCCCTGCTGGATCATCTCTTCCAGATTGCGGGCCGTCGCCGCGATGATCCGCACGTCGACTTTGATTTCTTCCCGCCCGCCGACGCGCCGCAGCTTCCGCTCCTGAAGCGTGCGGAGCAGCTTGGCCTGCAGCATCAACGGCAGCTCACCGATCTCGTCGAGAAAGAACGTGCCGCCGTTGGCATATTCCAGCAGCCCGATCCGGCGGCTGTCGGCCCCGGTGAACGCGCCGCGCTCGTGGCCGAAGAATTCGCTTTCCAGGAGATTCTCCGGGATCGCGCCGCAATCGACGGCGACGAACGGTTGTCCGTTCCGATGACTCCGCAGATGAATCGACCGCGCGACGAGCTCCTTCCCGGTGCCCGTTTCGCCGATGATCAGCACATCCACATCGGTGGTGGCGACCTGGGCGATCGTCTCGAAGACCTTCTTCATCCGCGGGCTGCTGCCGACGAAGTCGTCGAACTGCCGCGGCAACTCCTGTTGACGGCGCAGAATCTCCGCCGCCTGGCGGTCGCGGCGCTGCTCGATCAGCCGCATCGCCGACGCGATCAATTCGTCCGGGTCGATTGGTTCCAGCAACAGATCGCCCGCACCCAGCCGCAGTGAGGTCGTCGCCAGTTCGACATCGGCCGCGGCCGCCACGACGATCACCGGGAGGTCCGCGTCCAGCTTGCGAATCTGCTCCAGCAACGCGATGGCGGGGGTGGATGGTCCGTCGACGAGAATCGCCAGTTCGGGCCAGCCCGCCTGGACTTTTTCCGTCACGGCCGCCGGATCGGACAGACGCTCCAGCGACCAGTCGTCGTGCGACGAGAGCGCAGCCGTCCACGGAGCGGTCTGTGGCTCGCCGACAATGAGAATGCGGGCCGACTTCATGGCGCGGGGACTCTCAGAGCCGGGGCGTGTCGCCCCGGTCTTGTCTTCGCTGAAAAACACCGAAGACCGGGGCGACACGCCCCGGCCCTTCTTGAAGCGATGCAACCGGCGAGCGCGTCCTGCCCACAATAACCGGCCGCCGGGGCGGCGTCATCTCCGCCATGAGCGCATTCTCGGTTGTCAGGCCCGTGATGCGACGGGTAGGAAGGGGAGAAAGCGATCAGAGAACCACAAAGACGCAAAGGACGCGAAGAAAGACAAAGGCCAGGTTTATGATGAGTAAGCTGGCCGGAATTCCGAGGATCTTCTGCTCCTCGATTTTCCTGTCTTCTTCGCGTCCTTCGCGTCTTTGTGGTAAATCTTCTGCCTTGGCTTTTGTAGGGTGGGCTGTGCCCACCAATCCCGCCAGGTGGGATTGAGGTCGCCGTGAAGCGTGGTGGTGGGCACAACCCACCCTACGGGCGTGGAGTGATTCGTGAGCGGATTGGGAATCATCGCGACGGTGACGGCGGCGGCGGGAGCCGTGGCGGCCGTGCTGCTGGAGTGGCTGATCGGCGCGGAGCGGGTCGTGCTGCGGATGCCACCCACGTCGCGCACCGTGGTGCGGTGGCGCCCGGTGCTGGTGACGGTGACGCTGACCGCGCTCGTCACAGCGCTGGTCTGGTGCGAGGTCCATCACCTGTGTCTCGACACGCCGGAGGTGCGGCCTTCATCATCCGGCTTCTACTATCGGGTGGCCTACCACGCCGTGCTGGTGGGGCTGCTCGTGCTGGCGACCACGATCGACTTCGACTGCTTTCTCATTCCAGACATCATCACGCTCCCCGGCATTGCGGTCGGATTGATCGCCGCCGTGACGTTTCAGGAAGTGCAGATCGCCCATTTGTGGGTTGACTGGGCGTATGCCGTCCCGCAGCTTCACGGGCCACTGATCCCCGCCTGGTACGATCAGGTGCGGTGGGCACATGCCCTGGCGTGGAGCGGCGCCGGGCTGGTGGCAGGCATGGCGCTCACGCAGGCGGTTCGGCTCATCAGCAGCCGCGTGTTGCAGATGGAGGCGATGGGCTTTGGCGACGTCACGTTGATGGGGATGATCGGCAGCTTCCTCGGCTGGCAGGCGGTGCTCGTGACGTTCCTGATCGCCCCGCTGGTGGGGTTGATCGCCGTCATCATCGCCAAGCTGATGGCCAATCACCGCATTCTGCCCTACGGGCCGTTCCTGAGCGCCGGAGCCGTGTTGACGCTGTTCTTCTGGTCGCGGCTCTGGTCGGCGACGCGGATGATCTTCAGCGACCTCGTCGGACTGGCGATGATCCTCGCCGCCGCGCTGGCGTTGCTGGTCCTGTTGCTCGGGGCGATTCGTTTCTATCGCAACATCCCCACGGGACGCAGTCTCCCGCCTGCCAATGAGACAGAGGCTGAGACACCGCCCGAGTGATACAATCCTTCCCCCTTCGCCCGGCGCTTCGCTGGGAGAGGGGTCGGGGGGTGAGGGTGCTTTTTGTCTTCTCTTTCCAGCGAAATCGAAGGCAGAAAACCAAAAGGCACCCTCACCCTAACCCTCTCCCAGCGAAGCGCCGGGCGAGGGGACAAGAAATCACGCTCGACCCTCGCCGGAATCTTCATGAGCGCTCCGTATTCCGACCTCGTCACGACGCTGCGGCAGGCGTTTCCGCAGCCGGTGTCCGACCGATTGCACGATGCCTACTTCGTGTTCTCGTTTCTGCGCGCCCTCGACCAGGTGGACGCGATGAAGTCCGAGACGCCGCTGTTGGGCGGGCCGGTGAAGGTCGATTACGCGGCGGCCAAACGGTCGCGCATCGCGGACGACCCGCAGTCGCTGGAGCAGGTGACGCAGCAACTGGTCAGCCATCTGGCGGGGATGTTCATCTGGGGCCATCCACGGGCGCAGATCAACGTCGTCCCCTTCCCCACCATTGCGAGCGTGATCGGCGGGCTGCTGCCGTCGATCTACAATCCCAACCTCGTGAGCGAAGAATCGTCGCGGCAGGTGGCAGTCGCCGAGGTCGAAGTCTCGGCGATGACGGCCGAACTGCTCGGCTATGATTCGACGAAATCCGCCGGGCTGTTCACGTTCGGCGGCACCGGCACGCTGCTGTACGGTGTGAAACTGGGCCTCGAAAAGTGCTGCCCCGGAGTCGGTCGCGGTGGCGTCACCGAACCGCCGGTCATCCTCTGTTCCGAACAGGCCCACTATGCGTGCCTCGCCGTGGCGAACTGGCTGGGGATCGGGCAGGACAACGTCATCCAGGTTCCCTGCACGCCGGAGAATGAAATCCGCACGTGCCTGCTGGAGTCGATGGCCCGCGACGTGCTGAAATCCGGCCGCAAGATCGCCGCCATCGTAGCGACGATGGGGACCACCGATCACTTCGGCCTCGACGATCTCGAAACCATTCACGGCATTCGCGAGCGACTGGTTGAGGAATTTCGACTCGACTACCAGCCGCACATCCATGCCGACGCCGTCATCGGCTGGGCCTGGAGCGTGTTCAACGATTACGACTTCCCCGCGAATCCGCTCGGATTCCGCAGCCGCACGGTCCGCGCGCTGGCGGGGACGCGGCGACGGATCGTGCATCTGCCGCTCGCCGATTCCATCGGCATCGACTTCCACAAGACGGGGTTCGCACCGTATGTGTCGAGTCTGTTCCTCTGCAAGGACAGCCGCGATCTGGAACTGATCTGCCGCCGCCCCGCGGACACGCCGTATTTGTTCCACGACGGCCACTATCACCCCGGCCGCTACACGCTGGAGACGACCCGCAGTGGAGCCGGGCCGATGGCGGCCCTCGCGAATCTGCGGCTGTTCGGCAAGCAGGGACTGCGGGCGCTGCTCGGGCATCTCGTCACAATGAGCGAACTGCTGCGCGAACAATTGGAGGGACAACCGTTCTCGACCGTCGTCAACCGCGGCAACTTCGGCCCCGTGACGCTGTTCCGCGTCTATCCCGACGACGTCGACACGTTCCAGGTCTTGCAGCGCGAGCAGACCGACGCCAGCTATCGCGATCAGCTTCGCATTCACAACGACTACAACCGCCGCGTGTTTCAACTCGTCCAGCAGGAAGCGCTGCAAGGCCGCGGCGTCGTGATCTCGCTGACCGACTGTTACCGCGAATCGGACTACGGCGAACCGATCGTCGCGCTGAAGTCGTACATTCTGAGTCCGTTCTCGGAAGAGAAATACGTGGACGCCGTGCTGGAGTCGCTGCAGGCGGCCCGGACCCGGATCACGGCCGAAGAGGAACGGAATCTGGCATGACGCCGCATACCAACCCGAAGCGTTAGCGAGGGCGAGCGCTCGTTACGGCTGAAGCGGCAGGGAGCGTTCGCCCTCGCTAACGCTTCGGGTTGGTATGAGAACTCTGTTGCCGGCGCTCGCCATTCGCTACGCTAATACTGTTTGATTCCCCGCGACGAGTGACTGTTGAACGAACCCCGCGACATTCTGCGATTTCCCCGGCCGCTGCGGCGGTCCCGTCTGGGGATCGCGGTGCGCTGGCTGACGCTGCTGTCGTTCACCGCGGGGACCATCGGCGTCCCGCTCGAACCCGCCACCCTGTGGAGCGTGACGTCCGCCCCCGCGTGTGCGAAACGGCCCGGCGAAGCGTGCAAGTGCTCGTCCGTCAGCCGCACGCTCGGCAAGTGCTGCTGCGCCCGCGGCGCCGCGAAATCCGTCGTCAAAGCCGAGAGCGCCAGCGAACGGCGTCCGGAACCCAAGTGCGGCCTCGTCTGCTCAACCCGCTCGAACGAAGCGATCAGCACTCCAACGCGAACGTGCTGCGTCAAGAAGCCCGCCGCGAAATCGGATCGCAGTCAGACAACGTCCACTCCGTCCCTCGCCATCGAAGCCTGCGACTGCGGTTCCGCAGCACCGTCCGCGTCGATCCTGCTCTGCGGCGATCCGCGCGTGTTGCAGGCCGAACCGACGTTGACCGTCGTTGTGCCGACGCTGTCCTGCATCGCCGCGTTCAATCAATCGCCACGCGGTCAGCGCCCCCGTCCGGATGTGCCTCCGCCGAAATCTCTCCCGGCGTGACGGCGTCTTCCTTTGGGCATGTCGCGCTGTCATCAGCGTCGGCATGCGTCTTTGTGATTTCCTTTCGGAGAGAATCCATGCACTCCCGTGCCTCCGCGCGCCGGCCGCGCGCGTTCACGCTCATTGAACTGCTGGTGGTGATTGCGATCATTGCCATTCTCATCGCCCTGCTCTTGCCCGCGGTGCAGCAGGCCCGCGAAGCCGCCCGGCGGGCGCAGTGCCGCAACAATCTGAAGCAGATCGGCCTGGCGATTCACAATTACGAATCGAGCCACACCGTCTTCCCGCCGGGTCGGCTGGGGTTCCCGATGGTGTTCTCGGTGCAGGCCCACATTCTGCCCTATCTCGACGGGGCGAACCTCTACAACCTGATCGACTTCAACGTGGCTCCCACTTTCGGCTTGCCGTCGTCGCCGATGACCCGCAATGAAATCGCCGTCCGGTCGCTGATTCCGGTCTACCTGTGTCCCAGCGATTTCGCCCGCGTGAACGGGTCCGACTTCGGACCGACGAACTACGTCGCCTGCACCGGCAGCGGCACGGGCACGGCGAACTCCATCAACACCGGCGACGGCGTGATGTTCTCCCGGTCCAGCGTCCGCTTCCGCGACGTCACCGATGGGATGTCGAACACCGTCTGCTTCGGCGAGCACACGCTTGGCGTCGGCGGCAATCCGTCGTCACCCGCGGGCGGCCCCCCTGCCAAGCCGGAGTTGGAAGTCCTCGAACTCACCGGCGCGACCCCGACCACGCCCGCGGCCTGCGTCCCCGGCAGCGGCAACTGGTCCGGCCTGCGGGGCGCGAAGTGGATGAACGGCCATTACGGCGACACGCTCTACAACCACTTCTACAACCCGAACTCGCCGCAGTTCGACTGCGGCAACGCCAGCCACAACTTCGGCCTGACCGCCGCCCGCAGCCGCCACGAAGGGGGCGCGCACGTCACCCTCTGCGACGGCGCGGTGCGATTCGTCAGCGAGAACGTGGACAACGCGATCTGGCGCGGGATTGCCACCCGCGCCGGCGGCGAAGTGTTGGGAGACTTCTAACAATCGTTGACGTTTCCGCGCGACGCCCAGGGATAGCAATCCCTGGGCTTCTGTCTCCCGATATCCCCACACAGATCGGATTCCCATGCGACATTTCATCATCATCATCATCGCGCTGATTACATCCCCCGTGTTCGCCCACGACACCTGGGTGCAGACCAACACCAACCTCATCCGCACCGGCGACGCCGTGCATGTCGATCTGATGCTCGGCAACCACGGCAACGAGCATCGCGACTTCAAGCTGGCGAGCAAGACGACGCTCGACGGCGTCACGCTCAAGGTCCACGGGCCGACGCAGCAGACCTACGACATCGCGGGCAAACTGATCGACGTCGGTTATACGCCCAAGGAAGGCTTCTGGTCGGCCAAGTTCGCGGCGACCGAGCCGGGGCTGTACGTCGTCGAACACAAGTTGGACCGCGTCGTCAACCACGGGCAACCGGTCCGGTCGGTGAAGTCGGCAAAGACGTTCTTCGTCGTCAGCAAATCGCTCGACAACGTCCCGCAGGAGCATCCGGGGTTTGACCGCGTCCTCGGCCACGCATTGGAGCTGGTTCCCGAGGCGAACACCGTCACGCCGATGGGCCCGGACGTGCCGATTCGCGTACGCGTGCTGTTCCGGGGCGAACCCCTCGCCGGGGCGCGAGTGTCCTTCATTCCGCGCGGCACCACGCTCGCCGACGGTTTCGACCCCGAATACGAACGGACCACGAACGACCACGGCCGGGCGATGTTTATCCCCAAGGAGGGGAACCATTACCTCGTGGTGGTGCATCACAAGACGGACGAATCGGCCGCGGATTACGTCAGCACGTCGTACTCTGCCACGCTGACGGTGTTCGTGCCGGATGTGTGTCCGTGCTGTGGGGAGTGATGGCGAGTTATCGAAGGTAGTCCGATTGGTTGATCGTCTCGTTGCCGTCGAAGGTGCAGAGGGCTTTGAGGACTTTAAGGTCGATCTTCTTCGACAAGACTCGCGCACTGCAGTCCTGAAAGGCGGTGATGACTCCATCTGGCATGTAGCCAGAAAGCAGGCGATTCGATGTCTGCCCCGGCTTCGATAACACCTCAATCCCGATCTGTTCGCGCGACACATCGGGATCGCGCGGTTCGGTCCAGACGATTCGCAACCCGGAACATTCTCCAAATATCAGCGTCTGGCCGAGGCCGTCGGCGTTGATAATTTCGGTCAATGTGACAGCGCCGCCGGCCGGGAACGCCGTCCCCGGCCCGGTGATGAGACCGAAGTCCGTGAAATACCGTCCGGAAGCATCCCGCTTGGAATCCAAGGGATGTGGAACCTGGCAAATCTTCAGATATTCCCGACTCAGTGCGGCATTGGGCTCCACATCCCAGGCGACTTCCGGCCGATAGGCGCGCCTCAGATCGGCTTGGTCGAGGAAATTCAACAATTTGATTCGCCAACTGTGGGGCGGTTGCCCCGCCGCAGCCAACGGCAGATGCCCCGTCGACGACGAGGCATAATTGTGAACCGCCAAAGCGATGATCGACGCATGGCAGTGGCCGTTCAGCGCCCGGGCGGATGAACGAGCCTGTGAGATAGACTTCGCCATGTACGAGATGAAGAGGAACAAGGCCAGGACGGTGGTCCCCACACACCACCAGGCTCGAAAGTGACGATGCGCAATGCTCATGATGTCACCGTTGTCGGGTGTATTCCATGAAGCGTCGTTGCCCGTTCGCAACGCAGCCTTCATCAGACTACGATGACAACAACGCCGAATGCGGCGATGAATCAACAGTTTTGGGATCGCCAATTCCACATGTCCGACGCCCCGCGGGAATTTGCCACCGACATCGTCCGCCGGCTGCGGGAGGCCGGGTTTGTGGCGTATTTCGCCGGGGGGTGCGTGCGCGATCTGCTGCTGGGGCGGGCGGCGAAGGATTACGACGTCGCCACCAGCGCCCGGCCGGAGCAGGTCCGCGAACTGTTCGGCCAACGCAAAACGCTCGCCGTCGGCGAGAGCTTCGGTGTGATCGTCGTGCTCGGCCCCAGGGCCGCCGGGCAGGTGGAGGTCGCGACGTTTCGGACCGATCTCGAATACACCGACGGCCGCCGCCCGGACCGGGTCGAGTTCTGCTCGCCGGAGGAAGACGCCCAGCGCCGCGACTTCACGATCAACGGGATGTTCTACGACCCCGTCGACAGCCGCGTGCTGGACTTCGTCGGCGGGGAGCACGACCTGGCGGCCGGGGTCATCCGCGCAATCGGCGATCCGCACGCGCGGATGACCGAGGACAAGCTGCGAATGCTGCGAGCCGTCCGGTTCACGGCGACGCTGGAGTTCCAGTTGGACGCGGCGACCGCGGACGCCATCCGGAAGATGGCCGACCAGTTGCACGTTGTGAGCGCGGAGCGGATCGCGCAGGAACTGCGGAAGATGCTGGTCGATCCGCATCGCCGCCGGGCCATCGAGCTGTGCGACGACGTGCGGTTGTTGACGGTGATCTTCCCGGAATTGCGCGACCGCACCGCATGGGAACGGACGCTGGCGATGTTGTCGCTCTTGCCCGCCCCCGCGTTCGAGTTGGCGTTCGCCGTGCTGCTGCACATGTTGCCGGCGGCGACGGTCCACGCGATTTGCCGACGGTTGAAGCTGTCCAACGACGAGAGCAACCGCATCACGTGGCTGGTTGGGCAGCAGAACGCGCTGCGTGAGGCGGCCACGATGTCGCTGGCCCGTGTCAAGCGGCTGTTGTCGCATCCCGACCGCGATGACCTGCTGCAACTCGCGCGGGCGGCGTTGCTGGCCGCGGAGGCGGACCTGCATCCCATGCTGTTCTGCGAGGAGTTTCTGGCTCGGACGCCCGCGGCAGAACTCAACCCGCCGCCGCTGATCACGGGGGACGATCTCATCCACCTCGGCCTGCGTCCCGGCCCGCGATTCAAGGAGTTATTGGACACGATTCGCGACGCGCAGCTCAATCGGGAGATTGCGACGAACGATGAAGCGCTGGCGCTCGCCCGACGGTTGCACGGCGATCCTGTTGACGGTACATCATAGCGCGTCCGGAGCAACATGCTTCATCAACCCCGGAAGCCCCAGGATTGCTATCCTGGGGCTTCTTTCCGTGAGCACACACCATGACGAGCAAAGTCCGCATCGCGATCATCGGCGCCGGGTTGGTGTCCGATTTCCATCACGTCCCCGGCATCCGCATCGACCATCGCGCGGAACTCGCCGCGGTCTGCGATCCCAACGAGCAACTGCTCAATCAGCGGAAGTCGGAATGGGGTCCGGCGAAGTACACGACGAGTTACGAGGAGATCGCCGCCGATCCGAACATCGACGCGGTGATCATCGCGACGCCGAATTTCACGCACAAGCCGATCGCGCTGGCGTGCATCGCCGGCGGGAAGCACGTGATGGCGGAGAAGCCGCTCGGCCTCAGTTTCGACGAGGCCCGCGACATGTACCGGGCCGCCCGCGACAAGGGGGTGCGGCACATGACGGCGTTCACGTACCGCTTCGCCCCGTCGATGCGGTATCTGCGGCACCTCGTGAAGTCCGGCTCGCTGGGCCAGCCGCGGCACTTCCGCAGCCAGCGGTTCCTCGACTGGCCGGAAACCAGTTGGGGCTGGCGGCAGTACAAGCATCTCGCCGGCGCGGGCGACCTGTACGACATGACGATTCACCGCATCGACTTCGCGCAGGACTTGATGGGCCCGATCAAGTCTGTCTGCGGCGCGGTCGCCACGTTTGTGCCGCGGACCACCACCGCGGACGGCAAGCCGTGCGATCCGTCCAACGTCGACGACTGGTCTGCACTGATCGGCCAGTTTGAGTCCGGCGCAGTGGGCGTGTGGGAGGGGAGCACGCTGATGAAAGGCCATCACAACAACGGCGTTGGCTTTGAATGGGCCGAGGTCAACGGCACCGAAGGCTCCGCGGTGTATCAACTCGTCGATCCGAATTACATCCTCGTCGGCAGGCACGGCGGCTCGATGGAGAAGCAGCTCGTCCCCGCGGAGTTCATGAAGCCCGCCGACAGCCCGCGCAATCCCGCCGACGGCAAGCCGAGCACGGTGTTCCGCTACGACCTGGTGTGGGAGTTCGTGTCGGCGATCGTCGACGGCCGCGACGCCGTGCCCGGCTTCGACGACGGTGCGAGCGCTCAAGCCGTCGCCGACGCGGTGCTGCAATCGCACGCCGAACGCCGCTGGGTGGACGTGACGGCGGTGGTGTGATTCCGTTGGGTGGCCGGGGCGTTGGGTGGCCGGGGCTGGACCGACCAACGGGAGGGAAGCCCCGGTGAGCGCGCGACAGACCGGGGCTTCGCCGAAGCGGCTCCAGCCCCGGCCACCCCCTC
>JAWXBB010000272.1:0-7983 GCA_034439795.1 Planctomycetaceae bacterium
CCCTCGCTCGCGCTCGGGGCTGGGACAAGTGCATCACGCCAGCAGTTCGTGAATCGCCTGCGAGGCCGGGTCGGCGATCGGGATGTCGCGGCCGTCGATCTGGAACGATTTCGACGTGTCGACCCCCGTGGCCCGCAAATACGTGTGGAACAGATGCGCGTGGTCCACCTTGCGGTCGGCGACTTCCGTCCCCTTGTCGTTCGTCTTGCCGATGACCGCCCCGCGCTGCACGCCTGCGCCGCCGATCACCACCGACCACGCCCGGCTCCAGTGATCGCGGCCGTAGTACAGATTGATGTTCGGCGTGCGGCCGAATTCGGAGAGGACCACGATCGTCGTGTGTTCGAGCAGCCCGCGGTCGGCGAGGTCGCCCACGAGCGTGCCGAACGACTGGTCGAACTCGCCGAGCTGTTCGAGGTGGAAGTTGAAGTTCTCGTTGTGGGTGTCGTAGTTGCTGTGCGTGACCTGCACGAAGCCGATGCCGTTCTCGATCAGCCGGCGGGCGAGCAGGCACTGCTTGCCGAGGTCGTGCTTGCCGTAGCGTTCGAGGTCTTTCTCCGGCTCTTTGGAGACGTCGAACACGTCGCGCTGGGCGAGCAGTTGCTGGGCCTGCTCGTAGCTGTACGTGTACGCCTCGGTGCGGGCCGTGCGGCGGCGGGCGAAGAACTGGTCGTCGAGTTGCTTGCGGAAGGCGTTCCGGCCGGCGTCCATCGCCTCGGTCAGTCCCTCCGGCCGGTCCGAGTTCTGCGGCGGCTTGCCCCCGCCGAGCGACAGGCTGGCGTACTTCGGGCCGAGATACGAGGCGTCGTTCGACCGTCCGCCGCCCCCGCCGGGGGTGACGATGATGTGCCCGGGCAGGGCCGACGTCTCCGGACACAGCGTCTTCGCGGCGACCGCGCCCAGCGTGGGGAAGTCCGACGCCGGGGTCTGACGCCGCCCGTGCAGCATCATGTAGGCCCCTTTGCCGTGATCGTCCTCGGTGGTGTCGACGCTGCGGACGATCGACAGGTGATGCATCTGCTTCGCGGTGATCGGCAGCAGTTCGCAGATGTGGACGCCGGGGACCGACGTCGGAATCGCGCGGAACGGCCCGCCGGTGCTGGTCGCGGGCTTCGGATCCCAGCTCTCCAGTTGGCTCAAGCCGCCGTGCATGTTGAACACGAGCAGCCGCCGCTGCTGCTTCGCCAGCTCAGCCGACACCGCCGGCTGCGTGAAGAACGACAGCCCGCCGGCCATCGCCCCGGCCCCGGCGGCGAGCGTGCCGAGGAACTGCCGTCGAGCGATTCCGTGCTCCGAAGTCTGGCAGGCATAGCGCGCGTGCATGGCGGGAACTCCTGGACTGGTCGGTCGTGGGTCGACCCACGACTGACGGTCTTCAATACACGAACCGAAACTCCACGGACGCGACGAGCGCCCAGATCATTTCCTGCACCGCGGCGGCCCGGTCGGCCGTGCGGCTGGACAGATAGCCGGTCACGTGCGCCACGTCGGCCGGGGTCGCCGGCCGCGCGAGCACACTGAGGAATAATTCGTCGGCGAAGGCCTGCGGGTCTTCGAGTTTCATCAGCCGCTCGCACAGATTGCCGCCGCCGGGATTGAGCCAGCCCCGCACCGTTCCGCCATTCCCGAAGAACAGCGCCTGGTCGGCCGTCGCGAAGAACTGGTCCTGCGGCTGGCCCGCGCCGGCTCCGTAAAGAGTGATGAAGGCGTTGACATTGCCGCGCATCCGCTCGCGGAGCAGTTGTTCCACCTGAGTCTGTCGCGCTGCCAGTTTCGCCGGATCGGCTTCGACGGAGGCTTTCGGGGCGGTCTTCTCGACCTCCGCATCGGCCGCGGATCGCTGACCGTCGAGAATGCCCGTCGCCTGCAGGACGGCGTACGTCATCTGCTCCGGCGACAGCGGTTTCTCGGTCCGCGTGCTGAGTTCGCGCTCCCACGTTGTCGCGAGCGCGGCCCACGCGGTGTCGGCGGCGGCTTTGGTCTCGGTGACTTTCGTCTGAGACTGCTGTAACGCAGCGGTTTTGGTCGCAGCGGTTTGTTTGCGGGTCGACAGTTCCTGATCCGCCTGCTGCATCTGTTGCTGCGCGGCTTGCAGTTTCTGCGTCGCCGCGGCGTGCTCGCTGGTGCGGGTGGTCGTCACCGCTTCGGCCTCTTTGACGGCGGAGCCGAGCGGTTCGTAGCGGGCCTTGAGTTTCGCCAGCACATCGGTGAGTTCCGCGTCGCCGGGGAGCTTCAGCAGCGCGGCTTCCACTTGCGTCGCGGCGTCGGCGACCGGCGTGGCGATCGGCTGTCGGTTCGTGACTTCGGCCCGCGCCTGTTCCAGTTGCTGGGCGGCGACCGTCGTGATCTGCTGCGCGGCGGTGACTTCCGCCACGGCTTTGGCGACGATGTTGGTCTGCTCCGTCATCGCCAGTTCGGCCTGCTGCACTTCTTGTTGAGCGACCGGAACTGCCTGCTCCGATGTCGTCAACTGGGCCAACTGCTGTCCGTAATCGGCCGACTTCTTCCAGCGGGCGATTTGATCTTTGACGAATTGCCGTTGAACGTCGACTGCGATGGCGGCTTGCCGGGCGGTGGACCAAGTGGGTTTCGTGGCTTCCCACGCCTTGGCGGCTTCGATGTACGCCGTGAAGGCGGTTTCCGAGGCGTTGACGACCTCGGCGAGCTTCACCCGGACGGCTTCCACGGCGGCGGTCTGTTCGGTCGCCGTCTTCTGCAACGCGGCGAGTTCCGTGTTGGCCGCGGTCAGCTTGGTCTGGAAGACGCCGACGGCGGTCGCAATTTCCGCGTCATTCGGGACCGCCTTGGCGGCCTCGGCCCCTTTCGCATGGGCTTCGGTGAGGGCGGCGATGACCGTCTGCTTCGCGGTCGCAGCCTGTTGCGTTTTCGTCAACGCAGTTTCGGCATCGGTCACGGGCTTCTTCGCCGCGGCGTTGTCCTGCAGCGTTTTCTGATAAGCCTGCTCGGGGGCCGCGAGCGCGTCCCGGGCGGCTTTCATCGCGGCATACGCCGCGGCGGCCTGCTCGGAGGTGGCTTTCACCGTAGGTTCCAACTCCGCGAGCTTGGCCTCCAAGGCGGGCAACTGTTGAACTGCGACTGCCACGCGCTGCGTGCGGTCGGCGGGGTAATCGAAGGACCGTTGATACGCCTGTGTGAGCACCAGTTCGCGAATCAGGCTGCGGATGTTGTAGCCCGACGCCACGAAGTCCGCGGTGAGGGCGTCCAGCACCGCCGGATGCACGGGCGGGTTGTGCGGGTGGTGCCAGTCCACCGGATGCACCAGTCCGCGGCCGAACAGCGTCGCCCACAGACGGTTGGGCAGATTGCGGTCGAATGCGGCATTGCCCCCTTCGGTCATCTTCGCGAGCAGCATCCGCCGGCTGTGCTTGGGAACCGGCCGCACCTTGTCCGCAGGGGCGGTGACGTACTCGTCCCCCCAGCGGAAGTGCGGCTCGTCGAGCTCCGTGCCGCCGGGCAGCCGCGGCCGAATTCGGCCGGCGTCGCCGGTGAAGACCGATTTGTAGTCGACCTCCCCCTCGGCCCGTTCGCCGAGGAGCATTTTCTTCTGGGCCTCGTCGTTGAACAGCACCGTCCGGCTGACGAAGGCGTGCAGGCCGTAGTAATCCGACTGGGCGTAGTGGTCGACCAGCGGGTGGTCGTGACACTGGGCGCATTGCAGATCGACGCCAAAGAAGATCCGACCGACGTCGCGGGTCAGAATGTGCGGGTCGCCGTCGCGATCGAGGAAGAACTTCGCCGCCGGCCGGGTAGTCGGGTCGTTGCCGTCCGCCGTCACGAGTTCCCGGACCAATTGGTTCCACGGCTTATTCGCTTGGAGCGACGTCTGCAGATACTTGAGCCACTCGGCGTGTGGCACGTGCTTGTCCGGCCGGCGTTCCATCAGCAGGACGTCGAACACCTCGGCCTGATGCAGTGGGAACCGCGGATCGGCCAAGAAGCGGTCCACGATCTGTGTCCGCTTGGCGGGATTCGTGTCGGCGAGGAAGGCCCGAATCTCGTCCGGCGCGGGAATCGTGCCGACGAGATCGAGCATCAACCGTCGCAAAAACTCGGCATCGTTCGCCACCGGGGACGCCGGGCCGGTCTGTGACGCAGCGAGCAATTCATCGACCCGGGCATGCAATGGCGTCTGCGCCGAGACCGAGCCGGCGAGCAGAACCAAGGCGAAGGCCAGCCCAGTGGCAGTGGTGAGATTCCAGCAAACGGCGGTGGGTGCGAGGATTCGCATGCGTGCGGGACCACCAGTTTCGGAGGCTATCGGGCAGGCTGAGGGCGGGGACGAATAAGCAAGTCAGAATATGATGCCGTATAAACGGGCAGCCGTCAACCGAAACCGGGCCGTCATCCGTAGGGATCGCGAAAGTTTTTCCGCCGGTGACGATTGTCGTATCGTCATTGATCCCTGATGGTTGCGGACGATGAGACAAGTCCGTTGCCGGCAACAAATCACTCCGGCAACGGCTGGCCCTTGGTCTCGGGCAGGAACGGCAGGACCAGCAGGCCGATCACAAAGACGCTGCACATCGACACGCCGGCGTAGCGCATCGGTTCCGGGGAGTCCTTGAAGACGACGCCGGTCAACAACCCCAGCGTGGTTGGTCCCGCGGCGGCGACAAACCGCCCCACGTTGTAGCAGAAGGACGTTCCGGTGCTCCGCAGATGGGTGGGGAACAACTCGGGGAAATAGATGGCATAACCGCCGAACAGCGCCAATTGGCAGAAGCCCATGATGGGCACCATCCAGAAGATCTGGCTGAACTCCCGCAGGTACAGGAACACCATCGCCGTGCTGAGTCCCGCCGCCACAAACGCGACGGCAAAGGCGGGTTTGCGCCCGGTGTAATGGGTGACTTGAGCAAACCCATAAATGCCGAAGAACGCCCCGATATTGAGCATGACGGAGGTCATGCCGGCCCAGAAGGTGAGCTTGCCCGCGATCGCTTCCGGAGCCACTCCCTGCGCCTCGAACGTCTTTCGCAGGACCGAGCGGGTCAGATCGATGCTGAAGAAGCCGATGCCCCACAGGCCCACGACGCCGGAGAAGGCCAACAGCATTCCCAGCAGGGCCCGCTTCCGCCACACCGGATGACCGAACAACTCGGCGTACGATCCGGCTTTCTTGATGGTCTCGGAACCGCCGCTGGCCTGCAATTGCTGCCAGCGTTCGGGTTCCTTAAGGTTGCGGCGAATCAGAATCGCCAGCAAGGCGGGCAGCGCACCAATGAGGAACATCACCCGCCAGGCACTGCCGATGGCTCCCGTTTCTTCCAGGCGCCCCAGCAAGATGGCGATCAAGGCCGCCGTGACATTCCCCACCGCCGACAGCGCCTGCAGCAAGCCGAGCGCAAACGGCCGCGCCCGATTCGGCATCACCTCGGCGACCAGAGACACACCCACGGCAAATTCGCCACCGACGCCCAGACCGGTGATGAATCGGTAGAATGCGAAATCCCAAAATCCGGTCGACAGCGCGCTCAATCCGGTACACAGCGAATAGATCAGGATCGTCAGCATCATGGTCTTGGCCCGGCCGATCTTGTCGCCGAGCACGCCGAAGAACAGCCCGCCGCTCGCCCAGCCGATCAGAAAGATCGACGTTGCATACCCGCCGTACACGGCCACCATCGCGTCGGTGGGGGCCGTGCCGTCGGCCGATTTCAGCAGTTCCCTCATGGCCGGCACACGGGCCAGGTTGAACAACTGCTGATCCATCGTGTCGAACAGCCAGCCGAGCGCAGCGACCACCAACACGAACCAGTGATAGCGGTTCAACCCCTTCCACCAAGGGTTTTGATTGTCGACGACGGCATTCGGGTCCGAACGAAACTCTTCCATCCCGTGCATGGATTGAGACTCCGGTGGCAGAAGCCCAGGGATGGCGATCCCTGGGCTTCCGGGGCGTGCGTGATGTTCAAGGGGTCCGCACCAATACACCCGAATCGACGGGGGGGTGCAAGCGCCCCGTGTGAGGTCGTGACGATTTGGACGGGATTTCCCGTCGGAAGAGGCCGGCGATTCGGCGTGCGGGAATTGCGTTCGGCGGGCGGGCAACGCACAATCGGACGGTCTCCGCACCATGCCGATCCGCTCCGACTCCGCACCGATTGATCTTCGAGGCCGCCATGAGTCCGTCCCCCGCAGCGACATCATCTCCCCCGCCCGTCACCTCGCACGGCGCGTGGATGGCTTTGCTCGCCGCGCTCCTGGGCTGGATGTTCGACGGGGCCGAAATGGGCCTGTTCTCGATGGTCGGCAATTCGGCGGTGCGCGACCTGCTGGAAGAGACCGGCAACGGCGCGCAGGCCGGACGGTGGTTCGGCATCATCATCGCCACGTTTCTCGTCGGGGCCGCGACCGGGGGCGTGCTGTTCGGCTGGCTGGGGGACCGCATCGGCCGCGTGCGGGCCATGAGCCTGAGCATTCTGGTCTACGCGCTCTTCACCGGTTTCGGCGGCATCGCCCAGACGGTCGAGCAGCTCGCGATTCTGCGGTTCATCGCATCGCTGGGGATGGGGGGCGAGTGGTCGCTGGGCGTGGCGCTCGTGATGGAAGTCTGGCCGAACAAGTCGCGGGCGTTCATGGCGGGGCTGATCGGTGCGGCGTCCAACGTCGGCTTTCTCCTCGTGGGATTTCTCGGTCTGGGACTGGATGCCTTGCTGGAAGTGCAGATTCCGGGCTGGCTGGCCGGCCTGGGACTCTCGACCGACACCGTTTCCATGCTGACGGCCCACAAGGGCTGGCGATTGATGATGATGATGGGCACGGCGCCCGCGCTGCTCACGTTTCTGATCCGGCTGTTCGTGCCGGAATCGCACAAGTGGGAAGAGGAACACAAAACCGGCTCGACGTCCAACTGGGTGACGGCCGACCTGCTGGGCGTCTTGATCGGCGCCATTGGCCCGGCGCTCATCATTGCCGTCTGGGCCTACGACTTCGTCGGTCTCGCCGGCCAGATCGCCCTGACGCTGGCCGGGCTGGCCATCGCCATTGTGGGCTACACGTATCCGGTGGTCCGCTACCTGCAACGGAGTCTGGTCGCGTCGGGTTCGCTCGATCGGACCGCCGCCCGACTGACGATCAAGCTGATGCTGCTGGGGGCCTGTCTGAGCGGCGTCGCCTTGCTCGGGACGTGGGGCTCGGTGCAGTGGGCCTCCCGGTGGGCCGGTCAACTGACGAACAACGAGCTGCAATCGCGCGAATGGACGCAGATCTGGCTCGCCGCCGGCGCGATCGTCGGCACTTTGCTCGCCGCGATGATGGGGGACTGGTTCGGCCGCCGGCTGTCGTACTTCATGCTGTGCATTCTGGCGCTCGGCTCGGCCGAGTTTCTGTATGCGATGAACACGGAATACGGCAACATGTTCCTGTTCTCGTCGTTCCTGGCGGGTTGCTTCACGGCGTCGTTCTACGGGTGGTTGCCCCTGTATCTGCCGGAGCTGTTCGCCACCCGCGTGCGGGCGACGGGCCAGGGCTTCAGCTTCAATTTCGGCCGGATTCTCGCCGCGGTCGGCACGTTGCAGACCGGCGTGCTGGTCGACAAAGTGTTCGACGGCAGCCTCCCCAAGGCGGGCATGCTGATGAGCCTGGTGTACATCATCGGCATGGGCATTATCTGGCTGGCCCCCGAGACCCGCGGCAAACCGCTGCCGGAGTAGATGCGTCGGTTAGCCGCGACCCGGAGGCTTTGCGCAGGGGAGCGCTGGGTAGAGCGCGCACAACGTGCGATGCGTTTCACACCGCGCTCCCCTGCGCAAAGCCTCCGGGTCGCGGCTAACCGAGGAGGAATCATGAAACGTCGCCGCACTCCGGACAGACGTACGACGCATCGGCACCCGGATCGCGACGACGGCGGCGACGTTTCATGATTCCTCCTCGGTTAGCCGCGACCCGGAGGCTTTGCGAAGGGGAGGGAGGTGGGAAACGTATCGCACGTTGTGCACACTCTACGCAGGGCTGCCAGCC
>JAWXBB010000273.1:0-27882 GCA_034439795.1 Planctomycetaceae bacterium
ATCTCGAACAGCGCGGCTTGCTCGACGAGACGCTCGTCGTCTGGGGGGCCGGGTCCGCCGGGCAACCGTGGTGGCGGGGAGACAACGGGGGCGGGGATAACAACCCAAAGGGCTTCCTGTACTGGATGGCCGGCGGCGGGGTGAAGGCCGGGACCAGCTACGGCGAGACCGACGAATTCGGCCACGAGGCCGTCGTCAACCGCCGCCACATCCGCGACCTGCACGCCACGATTCTGCACCTGATGGGCCTCGACCCGCACAAGCTGACGTACTTCTACGGAGGCTTGAATCACAAGCTGACGGGCGTGCAGGAGGCGCACGTGATCGACGGCATCGTCGCATAACAGAGGTCGCCCCAGTGGGTTGACCGCAGCTCTTGTCCCCTCGCCCGCCGCTTCGGTGGGAGAGGGTTAGGGTGAGGGTGCTTTGGTTTTCTCTTGGCTTTATCAAAGGCCAGAAAACAGAGAGGCAGAATACTCCCTCACTCCCGGCCCCTCTCCCAGCGAAGCGCCGGGCGAGGGGGGAATGCAAAGAAGCCCAGGGATGGCAATCCCTGGGCTTCCGGTTTGCGATCATCAATCCGTGAGTCGCATCACTCCTTCGGCGCGAGCTTCTCCAGCGCCTTTTGCAGTTCGCGCAACTGTTGCTGCTGCGCTTCCGCCTGCTTGGCCTGCACGGCGGTCAGTTCCTGAATCTGCTTGTGCAACATTTCCAACTGTTGCTGCTGCGTCGCCGCCGACGCGGCCGGTGTCACGGTCGAGGTCAATGGCTTCGGCGCGGCTTTGGCTTCGGTCGTGTACCGGTAGAACTTGTTCCGCATGGCCTCTTGCGGCGTCGCTGGCACCGTGGCATTCGGCGGAACCGGCGGCGTGGGCATCATCTTGTGCATCACCTCGATCTGCGCCTTGAGCTTCTGCACGTCGGGATGATCCGGTCCCTTGTGGGACTGCTCGACCGCCAGTTGCCGGTGCAGTTCCACAAACGGCGGCGCCATGTGCGGCGTGCCGGACCAGCCCGGCACGTGCGGGTGTCCGGGCGGAGTAAAGTGCATGTTGCCGGCCCAAAACTTGGGCGGCGACACGGCGATGTTGAAGTTCGGCTGCGACATCCCCGCGAGCGCCGCCTTCGCCATCCCCTGCGCTTCCGGCGGCAGCGTGTCGATCTCGTTCTCGTTCGCTCCCCAGACCTGCCCTTCCCCCTTTTTGACTTCGATCCGAGCCGGGTTGTTGCCCGACTTGGTGATCGTCAGCGTCATCCCCTCCGGCAACCCATTGCCAACAACGGCAAACCCGGCATTATAAGTCGTCTGCGGCGGCGCGGCCACGACCACCGGGGCGGCCAACTGCATCCGGACTCCCTGCGGACCGCCGCCGAGCTCCTGCTGCAACTGCTGCAACAGAATCTGAACCTTCTTCGGATCGCCAACTTGTGACGGGGCCACGTCGACATCGGTGAATTCCACCAGAAAATTCTGGGGCTGCGGCCGCTCGACGGGCGTGACGTTGACCGACTGCGATTTTCCCTTGCGGATGAGGACCAGCGTCAGCGGCTTCAATTCCGCTGCCTGCACCGTCTTGCTCAAGTCGCTGACATCCACCAGTTTCTGTTTCTGGGCGGCGGCGCCCTCGGTCTTGATCGCCACCAAGACCAGCACGTCGTGCGGCTGAATCCCCGCGGCCTTGGCCGGGCTGTCGTCCATCACCTCGTTGACCAACAGACCCGTGTCCCACTCGATGCCCAACTGACTCCGCAACGACTCCGACACGGGTTCGCAACCCACGCCGATCCAATACTTGCCCACCGCGCGCTCCGCGGCGGCGGACAGCACGCCCTGGCTGTCGAGGTTCTCCTCAACCTGCCGAACTTCGGTCGCCACAGCCAGTTGTGCGTCTGCGGCTGCCGCTGCGGTGATCGTGACTTCGAACACATCCCCGCGATCGGTTTCGACATTGAGGAAAGTGACGCCAGGCTCGGCCGTCTTTGGGGCCGGTGCATCCTGCTCATGCGCATTTGCCGTCAACGACACCGCCACGCATCCCAGCGCGGCCCACTTCCAGCATCCGTTCATCGTTGGCACTCCTTTCGAGAGTTGAGAACTGTCCATTGATTTTGACCGGTTCATTTAGCCGCGACCCGGAGGCTTTGCGCAGGGGAGCGCTTTCCATGCATCCGCGCAGCGCTCCCCTGCGCAAAGCCTCCGGGTCGCGGCTAACGGGTCCGTCTACTCATTGATAGTCGCTGGGACTTGCCGGCGTCACCACGAGATCCGTCACCGGCACCACGCCGCGGCGGCCGTCGGCGAGGTCGACCGGCACCCACGTTTGTTGCTCGTGAACGCGACGGCCCTGAGCCGCCAGGCTTTCGCGCATCGCGTCGGGAATCGTCGGCCGCATCGTCAGCCAGGCCTGGGCCGCCGGGTCGGCGGCGTCGATCACGGGGACCGTCACCGGATCGGACCATTCGCCGTCCGCACCGGCAAACGTCATTTGCACGGCATCCATCGGCGGAAGCGCATCGTCGGTTTCCAGCGCGTTTCCCGCCGTCTGAATCATCGTCGTCCCGTCCTGCACGACGGGTTGCTGCGTCCACAGGCCGAGTCCGCACGTCACCAGCACGGCTGCCGCGGCGGCGAACAGTTCCCGTCGTCCGCGACGCAGCGATTGTGTCGATTCGCTTCGCTTCGCCATCGGTTGCAACACCGCTGGAGGAGGCGCGATAGTCGCCCTGCACGTCGTCCGCAGGGCTTGCGATTCGAGCAGCGCCAGCGCCGTGCGCTTCCAGCCGTCGTCGGTCCGATCGAGTCGGGCGAACAGCTCGCGCAGGGCCGCCGGGCTGAGTTCGCCGTCGGCCAGCCGGTCGAGTTCGCGGTCGTCGATCTGTGTGTCGCCGTCGTTCATCGTGTCGCCTCGGTGACTTCGCGGGCCACCAGTTCGTGACGCAACCGGCCGCGGGCCCGATGCAGCCGGGCCTCCACCGCCGAGACCGTCAGTCCCAAATGGTCTGCGAGGTCGCAATAGCTCCAGTCCTCCGTGTATTTGAGCAATAGGAGTTCCCGGTCCTTGGGACTCAACGCCCGTAACGCCGTCTGCACGACCTGTTGCCGTTCCGCCGCCAGCAGCCACGCCAGCGGGTCGATCGGCAGCGAAGTGTGATGCTGCCCGTTCGCCTCCCACCGCGCGACCAGCCGCCGCTGCCGGCCCTGTCGCCGACGATGCATCAGCGCCATCCGAACCGCGACGGCGTACAGCCACGCGGGCCGGCGGGCCTCCGCCACCTGCACGGGGGGCTTCCGCAGCACGGCGACCGTGATTTCCTGAAATAGCTCCTCGACCGCCGCCGGTTCCCCCGACCGGGCCACCAGCACCGTCCGCAACCAGCGGGCGTGCCGGACCAACAGCCCGGCCCAATCGCCGTCTGCAAGCTCGGCGTCCTGGGATGTCGGGCGGCGGCTCATGTCACCAGAGTAGTTGCCGCCGGACGGAAAAGCTTGCGGGGAAAATCCACCCCGGAAGCCGTGGGGTTCCATCCCCACGGATCTTCTCTTCAGAGTCGATCGACGTTCGTCCGCGGGGATGGGATCCCGCGGCTTCTATTCCTCCAGCGACTTCCGCCGCAACAGGTGATGGTACTGCTGGGCGAAGCGGTGCGATTCGTCGCGGACGTATTGCAGCAGCCGCAGCGCGAAGGAGTGGCGGCTGAGGACTTTGGGGTCGCTTTCGCCGGGCAGGAAGAGTTCTTCTTCGCGCTTGGCCAGCGAGACCGTGAACGGCGGCGTGAGACCGAGATCGCGGAAGGCTTCCATCGCCGCGCTGAGCTGGCCTTTGCCGCCGTCGATGAGCAGCAGGTCGGGGAACGGCTCCTCTTCCTGATGCAGTCGGCGGAACCGGCGGCTGACGACCTCCCGCATCGACGCGAAATCGTCGACGCCGTCCACCGAGCGGATCTTGAACCGCTTGTACCCCGGCTTGAACGGCAGGCCGTCGATGAACTGCACCAGGCTGGCGACGGTCTCGCCCCCCTGCAGATGGGCGATGTCCATCCCCTCGATCCGTCGCGGCGGTCCTGCGAGGTCGAATACCTTCTGCAGGCCGCGGACGCCGCGCTTCGGATCGACCTGGAACACTTCGGGCTGGGCGTGTTCGCGCAGATCGCCGCGAAGGTTGAGGTTCTCCAGCGCCGCGATCTGATCGCGCAGCCGGGCCGCCTTCTCGAACTTGAGTTCCGTCGCCGCCTGCTGCATGTCGGCCCGGAGTTCCCGGAAGAGGCGCTTCTTCCGACCGTCGAGGAACAGGATCAGCCGCTTGATGTCGCGACGGTAATCCTCCTTCGTCACGCGCAGGTTGCACGGGGCCGTGCATTGGTTGATGCTCGCCAGCAGGCACGGGCGGAACCACCGCCAGCGTTCGTCGTCCGGTTTGATGTCGAGCGTGCAGTTGCGGAACCGGAAGATCTGCTGTAGCACGGCGATCGCCCCGCGCAGCTTGCGGGCGTTGGTGAACGGGCCGTACAACCTCGTCCCCCGCGGCCGGGGCTTGCGGGTGAACTCGACTCTGGGAAACGGCTCGCGGGTGAAGATCTGCAGGTACGGAAACGTCTTGTCGTCTTTGAGTTCGCTGTTGAACTTCGGCTGCACGTCCTTGACGAGCCGGGCTTCGAGCAGCAGGGCATCGACTTCGCTGTCGGTGCTGATGAAGTCGATGTCGCAAATTTCCGGCACGAGGTCGCACGTCCGCCGGTCGATCGCCGCCTGCTTCGTGAAGTAGCTGCCGGCCCGGCTGCGGAGATTGACCGCCTTGCCGACGTAAATCACGCGGCCGCGGTCGTCCTTCATCAGATAGATGCCGGGCGTGGCGGGGAAGGATTTGACCTTCTCGCGGGGCGTCGTCGCGGCCGAGGGATTGTCCTCGGGGACAGACGGGACGTCGGTCTCTGGGGTGGGTTCAGACATCACGTGCCCATCCCTGGTGTGTTCTGTGATGGTCTTTCACAGCAGGCCGTCAACGAGCCAGTAGTGGCCCAAACAACGCGAGGGATCATTGCAGGAAGAAGATTGGAAAACCGCGAAGGCACAAAGGACGCGAAGGAAAGACAAGGGACGGAAGGAGAAACCAGTTAGGTCGAGCGCTGAAGAGCGCTCGTCGACTTTCATGGTCTTCACCCACTCCAATTTCTTACTTCGCGACCTTTGCGTCTTCGCGGTTCTCTTCTATTCCCCGATGTTTTTTTCCATCGAAGAGCCGCCGTCGCTTGCGCTCCGGGCTGGGATTACGCCTTGCCGTTCGTCGTGGAACGGAGCGAACCGCTGCGGTAGGCGTCCGCCATCGCGAGTGGGATCTCCGCCTCGGCGAGGACCACCTTCGCCTGATTTTCGACCGTCAGCGCCCGCATCTCCTGTTCGCTGGCCACCGCGCGGGCCCGGCGTTCCTCGGCCTTGGCGCGGGCGATGCGCATGTCGGCCTCGGCCTGGTCGGCCTGCAGCCGGGCGCCGATGTTGTCGCCCACGTCGATGTCCGCGATGTCGATCGACACGATTTCGTACGCCGTCTGCGAATCGAGTCCCTTGGCGAGCACCGCCTTGGCGATCAGCATCGGATTGGCGAGCACCTGGCTGTGCGTCTCGCAGGAGCCGATCGCCGACACAATCCCTTCACCGACGCGGGCGATGATGGTGTCTTCGGTGGCTCCGCCGACCAGTTGCAGCAGGTTGGTCCGCACCGTCACGCGGGCGCGGGCCTTAAGCTGGATGCCGTTCTTGGCGACGCCGTCGAGGGTCGTCCGGGACGTCCGCTGATCGGGGCAGTCGATGACCTTGGGATTCACGCTGGTGTTCACGGCCTCCAGCACGTCGCGACCGGCGAGATCGATCGCCGCCGCGGTGTTCCAGTCGAGCGCGATCTTCGCCCGATGGGCGGCGATGAGCGCCCGGACGACGCGCAGAATGTTCCCCTCGGCGAGGTAGTGCGCTTCGAGCTGCTTCGTGGTGATGTCCTTCAGCCCGGCCTGCACGGCCATGACCCGGGCGTCGATGATCGTGTTCGGATTCACCTTCCGCATCGACATGAACAGCAGCGTGAACGGGCTGACCCACACCCGCGTGAAATAGGCCCGCAGCCACAGCCGGAAGTACATCGCAAACACGGCCAGCGAAATGATGATGATGACGGCCGCGAGGCCGACACCGAACAGCATGAGCACCATCCAAAGCTGGTCCATAGCAAGCAGTCCTCAAGGTGGACAATCGGGCAGTCCCCGATTGTACGCTGCGGTGACGGGCATCTCCAGTCGGCGACGCAAACGAGGCTGGACGGTCCAGTGCCTTCCGTAGGGTGCAGTCGAGTCTTCGAGGCTCACCTCGAACGGTCCCCACGGATGGTGAACGTCGCAGATGTCGAGTCGGATCATTCACCCGTTCTGGACGCCCGTGCTTTCCACTGTTGAAGCAATACCGCATCCGGTATATGTTCATGGCATGGACACAGCAAAACGGAAAACACTCGAAGCCGCGGGCTGGAAAGTGGGCGATGCGGCCGACTTCCTCAATCTGAGCGACGAAGAGCGGCAACTGCTGGAGGTGCGCGTGGAACTCGCCCGCGCGATCCGTCACCATCGCATGGCGCGCAAGCTGTCGCAAAAGCAGTTGGGAATCTAGCTGAAGACCAGCCAGCCCCGGGTGGCCAAGATCGAACGGGCCGCCGCCGACGTATCGCTGGACCAGCTTGTGCGAGCGCTCACAGCCGCCGGCGGGCGGATTACCGTGAAGGTCGCCGCCAACCCTCCGGGCAAGTCGCGGAAGCAACCGGCGACGAGCACCACGATCCTGGAGGCGACGACGTTCGAGTGAGGTCGCAATGTAGGAGGGTAGAGCGACGGTGTTGTGCGTGCCAGAGACATACGGATAATGGAGGTTGATGATCGTACGATCCGGTGGCACGGTTCTGCCGAGGCGTCTAAACTGAGGTGGTACCATCCGGTCACAGTTCGTTGGGGCGATATCTATGGATCGCAACGGAAGCAGCACGTCGGTGAATAAGAGCCAAGCAGTTGCTGGAGTGGTCATCTTGGTGGCTCTGCTCAGCGCTCTGACTTCTCGACACCAACGCTCGCCAGTTCGCCACGTCATAAATCTGGAGACTCTGGATGCCGTGATGGACACAAGCGAGCATACGTATGACGCAGTGATTTCCGACCTTTACGTTCGCGCTGCCAAAGCGCTGCAGGCCGGTGACCTAGAGACCGCAGAATCGCTGTATCGGACTGTCATTTCCAAATACCCTAACGACCCGGATGGACATGAATCGCTCGGGGCGTGCCTCTCGATGCAGGGGCGCAACGACGATGCCGAGGCAGAATACAAGATAGCACTCTCGCTATCGCCCACGTCTGAAGATGCCGCTTACGGGCTCGGATGTATCGCGTTCGATCGAGAGCGATATGCTGAGGCGCAGGCCTATCTGGAGAAGGCCCTGACTGCTAACGACAACAGTGGATTGAGCCATCGGTTGCTGGGAATAATTCACGAGCAGATGGGAGACCGGGAGCGCGCGATCAGGCATTACGAGCGCACCATCGAACTCGCATCCACCGTGGGCGACGCCGACAAAATCAAAGTGTGGCTTGCACGGTTGAAGAACGAAGACAAATAGGCTGACCAACAATCGCACCTGACCGACGTCGATCACCACAACCAACTCGGCCCGGCAGGACTCGAACCTGCAACCACGGAATTATGAGTTCCTTGCTCTCACCAATTGAGCTACGGGCCGCGGAGGCGAAGTATCACCGACGGCGGACCTCCACGGCAAGACCGATCGGCGGCGGGTGTGCCCATTGATCCTGGCCATCCCAACGGTTTGCCTTGATCCCGCAGGGATCGCAGCCATTAGCCGGGGGTCGCAGGCTTTGCGGAGACCCCCGGACAGCGATCGTTCGTGGCGACCTCGACCCCAGCGGGGTCGCAGCTGTCATCGGTGCTACGACCCCGTCGGGGTCGGCTCCCATCACACGTCGTCAACCGGCGGTGTCGCTGCGCTCAACCGCCGGTTAATGGCTGCGATCCTTCTAGGATCAAGGCTGTTTCATTCGGCCGCCGGAAAAAATGGGCACACCTCTGCGGTTACTTCCCTCTTATCGAATCCAGCCACGCCTGGAACATCAACACGTCCCACAACAGGTACGCCCAGTCCACCCGGCCGGACATGTGCTCGGCCCATTTGGCTCGGATGGGGGCGGCGTGAAAATAGCCGTCGCCGTTCAGCCGCTGTTCCGACAGCAACGCCTCGGCCCAGTCGCGCAAGGGGCCGCGCAGCCATTCCGCGATCGGGACGCCGAATCCTTTCTTGGGACGCTCGAACAGTGGCCGGGGGACGTGCCGGGCCAGCAGGTCGCGCAGGATCTGCTTACCGGACCAGCCGCGGACTTTGAGAGCGTGCGGCACCTGCCACGCCAGTTCCACGACGCGCGGATCGAGCAGCGGCACCCGCGCCTCCAGTGAGACCACCATGCTCGCCCGGTCGACTTTCGTCAGGATGTCGTCCGGCAGATAGTTGAGCGTGTCCAGCCACTGCCAGCGCTGTTGCGGCTCGCCAAACTTCGGCCACATTTCCGGATCGAGAAACATCGTCGGCGACGGAACGGCGTCGCGGACTACGCTCTCCGTCAGCGGCCAGTGCGACATCCCGCGCAGATAGCGCAGATCGGGGTCGGCGTCGTTCAGAAAGCTCGAGGCCCGGTTGCAGAACTTCTTCCATTTCCCCCCCGGCAGGCAGCGGCCCAGCGCCCGCGCTGCGAGACTGGCCGGCTGCCGCACGAACGCCGGCAACCGCCCGCCGCGGGTGCCGACGAGGGCCGCGAAATACCGCCGGTAGCCGCAGAACAGCTCGTCGCCGCCGTCGCCGGACAATGCGACCGTCACGTGCTGCCGAGCCAGTTGACAGACCAGGAACGTGGGAATCTGCGAGGAATCGCCGAACGGCTCGTCGTACAACGCGGGCAATTTCGGGATCACATCGAGGGCCTGGGCGGCGGTCACGTAGCATTCGGTGTGATCGGTCCGCAGATGCTTCGCCACCGCCATCGCGAACGGGGCTTCGTTGTAATCGTCGAGTTCGAAGCCGATCGAAAACGTCTTCACCGGTCGCGGGCTTTGCGACTGCATGAGCGCGACGACCAGCGACGAATCAATCCCGCCGGAAAGAAACGCCCCCAACGGGACGTCGGACAACATCTGCTCGGACACGGCCCGCGACAGCTCGTCGTGCAGCCGATCGGCAATCGTCGTCGGTTCGTCGCGCAGCGGCTCCTTCGCCCCCTGGATGGCGTGTTCAGTGAACGACCAGTACGGTTGCGGCGTGAGGTTCGGGGCATCGAGGCGGATCGTACACAGCGTCCCCGCGGGGAGTTTCTGGATGCCCTGGTAGATGGAGTACGGTCCGGGCACGTAGTTGTGCCGCAGGTACTGCGGCAACACATTGCGGTCGATGTCGCCTCGGAAGGCCGGATGCGCGCGGAGCGCCTTCAGCTCCGACCCGAACAGAATCGCATCCCCCTGCCGACCGAAGTACACCGGCTTGATGCCCAGGTGATCGCGGGCCAGCGTCAATTCGCGCGACTGCGTGTCGTACACGGCGATGGCAAAGATGCCGCGGCAACGCTCGATCGTGGTCCGAATGCCCCACGCGGAAAAGGATTCGAGCAACGTCTCCGTGTCGGACGTGCTGCGAAACGACACGCCACGGGCCGCGAGATCTTTGCGCAGGTCGAGATGGTTGTAGATCTCGCCGTTGTAGACGATCCAGTAGCGACCGTCGTGCGACGCCATCGGCTGATGGCCCGCCGGCGACAGATCGAGAATCGACAGCCGCCGATGACCGAGCGCAATGCCGACGGACGGATCGACCCACGCCCCGGAATCATCCGGCCCGCGATGCCGGATGGCATCCGCCATCCGCGTGACGACGGCCCGCAATTCGTCGCCCGACGTCGCCCGTGTGAGATCAATGAACCCGGTGATGCCGCACATGCCGGCCAGTATCGGGGATGCGGCAGGCAGAATCGAGTCAGTACGAAACCCCGTTCGCGACGAACGACGCACGGATGTGTGTCGCTCGGAGCGCTCGTCCCCCTCACCCTAACCCTCTCCCCCGAAGACGGGGGCGAGGGGACCGGATAGGAAAAGCCCCCGGTCGGGAGACCGGGGGCTATCTACTTCTTACCTAACGCCTAATACCTGATGCCGACTACGCCTTCTGCTTCGCGCGTTCGGCCTTTTCCTTCATCCGCTTCTCGACGATTTCCGCCATCAGGCCGCGGGGGACCATCGCGTAGCGGGCGAATTCCATGCTGAAGGTGCCCTTGCCCTGCGTCATCGAGCGGACTTCGTTGGCGTAATCGAACATGCTGGCGAGCGGGACTTCGGAGAGGATCACGCATTGCCCCATGTTGGTCTCGGTGCTGGCGATCACGCCGCGCTTGCTGGCGAGGTGGCCCGTCACCGAACCCTGGAACTCGTCGGGAACCTCGACCTCCAGCTTCATGATCGGTTCGAGCAGGCCCATGTCGGACTTCTTCAGCGTCTCGCGCATGCAGTCGAACGCGCAGATGTCGAACGCCATTTCGCTGGAGTCCACGTCGTGGTAGGTGCCGTCCTGCAGCCGCATCCGCACGCCCACGACTTCGCACTCGCACAACGGGCCTTTCGGAAGCGCCCGTTGGAAGCCCTTGTCGATCGGGTTGATGTATTCCTTCGGAATGCGGCCGCCGGTGACTTCGTTCATGAACTCGTACGGCAGCACGGCGTCGACCGGCAACGGCTCCATCACGCCCACGATGTGCGCGTATTGACCCGAACCGCCGGTCTGCTTCTTGTGCTTGTGATTGAATTCGACCGTGCGGGTCGGCGTCTCGCGGTAGGCGACCCGCGGCGGGCCGACGATGCACTCGACGCCGTATTCGCGCTTGATCCGCTCGACGTAGATGTCGAGGTGCAACTGGCCCATGCCGGCGATCAGCGTCTGGCCGGTTTCGTCGTCCGTCATCACGCGGAACGTCGGGTCTTCGCGGCGGAACCGCTCGAGCGCCTTGCCGAGCTTGTCGGCCCCGTCGCGCTTCACCGGCTCGATTGACAGCTTGATCACGGCGTCCGGGACGAAGATGCTTTCGAGCGCATAGTTGGTTCCCTCCGAACAGAACGTATCGCCCGACGCGCAGTCGACGCCCACGATGGCGACGATGTCGCCGGCTTCCGCGGAGTCGACGTCCATGCGGTCGTTGGAGTGCATCCGCACCAGCCGGCCGAAGCGAATCCGCTTGCCGGTGCGGGTGTTGATGTAGCTGTCCCCTTTGACGATTTTGCCCTGGTACAGCCGCGTGTACGTCAACTGGCCGTACTGTTCGACCACCGTCTTGAACGCCATGCAGACGAGCGGCTTCGCCGGATCGGACGTGAGCGGCACGCGGTTCCAGCCCGGTTCGGGGGTCGAGCCGTCGGCGGGCGGCTTCTTGTCGAGATCGGTCGCCTTGAGTTCGCGGTCGAGCGGCGTCGGCAGGTAATGAATCACCCCGTCGAGCAGTTCCTGCACGCCCTTGTTCTTGTACGCCGAGCCCATCATCACCGGCGTGATCTGATGCGCGAGCGTGGCCGCGCGGATGAGCTTGCGGATCATGTCGGAGGGAACCTCCTGCTCTTCCAACAACAACGCCATCAGGTCGTCGCTGAACAGCGACAGCGTTTCCAGCATGTGCTGGCGGGCTTCTTTCGCCTTGTCCTTCAGCGTTTCGGGAATCGGTTCGCGGCGGAGGTTCTCGCCGTCCTCCCCGTCGAAGTAGATGGCCTGCATATCGATCAGATCGACGACCCCCTCGAACGTCGATTCGCGACCGATGGGGATTTGCAGCGGGCACGGCTTGACGTGCAGCTTTTCTTCGATGGCCTTGATGACCTTCTCCGGGTTCGCGCCGGTCCGGTCCATCTTGTTGATGAAGGCGATGCGGGGCACTTTGTACCGCTTCATCTGGCGGTCGACCGTCAGCGACTGGCTTTGCACGCCCCCCACCGAACACAGCACCAGAATGGCACCGTCGAGCACGCGGAGGCTGCGTTCGACTTCGACGGTGAAGTCCACGTGTCCCGGCGTGTCGATCAGGTTGATCGTATGGTCGTCCCAATGCACCTGCGTGGCGGCCGAGGTGATCGTGATCCCCTTCTCGCGTTCGAGCTCCATGTGATCCATGGTGGCCCCGACGCCGTCTTTGCCCTTCACTTCGTGAATGGCGTGGATGCGGCCGCAGTAGAACAGGATCCGCTCCGACAACGTGGTCTTGCCGGAGTCGATGTGGGCGGACACGCCGATGTTGCGGACTTTCGTGAGATCCATGATCGGTTTTCAGAGCCTGAAGGAGGCGGACGGAATCAACACTGCGACCCAGGCTCCATGTTTGCCGGGGTCAGCCGCCGGGGAGGGCGGAACGCGCGGTCGGGGAACACTCCGATCCGCGGGGAATGAACTCGACTGGGCCAAATCCCTTGGGACAGCGAGGGCGGGAACATCCGGTGCAGGTCAAGTCGCAGCCGGAGACTCCGCTCCGGCGGGAACGTGCGGCGGCAACCCGAACGGTTGCCGTCGTGACGGCCGCGGCGATCCTGCGATCGCCTGGTCCGTCACGCCAACAACATCGTCGGCGGCACTTCCCAGATCAGCATCGGTTTCACCTGAAGAGTCTTCGTCCGGCAGGGACTTCGGTCGGCCGCGAATGGCAGACGACAGAAGCTCCCCAACCGGGTTGTGATCGAATCCGTATTGTATCCTGTGCGGAAAAGCCAGCGGGATAGCGGTCCCAGAGGCGTCAACAAGGCGGGCTGTTCCGGCGGGCGTTGCGCTCACGACGTCGTCGGACAACAGTTTCTGCTGTCCGCTGCCAATGTGGCGAGTCCAGTGATCGTATCGGTGATTCCCCGCAAAGGGAAGACCATTTGGAAAAATTTTTGGCGAAGACGGCGGTCAATATTCCTCGTACATCGCCTCGCCGCCATGCGCCGGGTTGCCGATTAGCCGCCGGCCGGAGAGATCGACGACCAGATCCAGCCCTTCCAGCGGAATCTGTCCGATCAGCGTTGGACAATCATCCGGCAGTTCGGCGGCCTCGCACAGAAAGTCGCGGTTGTCGATGGTCAGCCGGACGCCGCCGTAAATCGTGCGGGTGACGACGCCGTTCGTCGTTCTGACGTTCTTGGTCCGAATCGGTTCCAGGCCCAATTGACGAATGACCCGGCTGGGAAGACTCAACAGCGTGGCCCCGGTGTCCACCAAGGCGTTTTCAACCTCGGCAACGCGGACTTCCTGCGGAGTAAGCTCGCCAAGCCGCACGCGCATCAGATCGAACTCATTCTGCAACTGCGCGGACACTTCGACTTTGCCCATCGTTTCAGTTCCCATGCTGGCAACTCCCGCGGAGGCCGACGATGATCGCCTGGCTCGCCTTATCATATCGTACGACAGGGATGATGGTAGGTGATGGGTGACTGGTGGTCGGCAAACAAAAAGACGATAGCGCCATGCCCCGACTCTGGCTCGGCAACTTCGATTTCGAGCACCGCCTGGCGGACCCGGGGCGGACGCTGTCCGCGAAGTTGCGGCGGCTGAATGCGGAACTGGCCTCCTGTTGGCTGGCGAGCGCGGAGGACGGCGACGCGATCTGGACGCCGGAGCCGATCCCCGCGGACTTCTGGGACGCGATGGCCGCCGCGGGGTTCGCCCGCATCACGCCGGTGAGCGATTGGCAGCCATATGTTGATCGCTACGAACTCACACCGTGGGGCTGGACCGCGGAACTGCTGGCCTTAGCCCATCAGATCGCATCACAGCGCGAATTACCTTCGGCGGAGGTCGTCCGTGCCGCGAACAGCCGTCGGTGGTCGTTCGCACGGGAACTGGAATGGCAGGTCGGGTTGCCGCACGCGGCGGGTTGCGAATCGCTCACGGAGGTCCGGCGGGCGATTTCGTCGCTGCCGGAGCGCGACGCCGCGTGGGTCATCAAAGCCGAGTTCGGCATGTCGGGCCGCGAACGGATTCTCGGCCGCGGCCCGTTGACTGATCCGGCGATTAACTGGATCGAGAAGCGTCTCCGTGCCGACGGCGTCGTGTTTTTCGAGCCGTGGGTGGAGTGCGTCGCGGAAGCCGGGATTCTGTTCGAGGTGCCCGCGACCGGATCGCCTGAATTGATCGGCGTCGCGGAGATGTTGCCGTCGTCAAACGGGCAATACGCGGGCAGCGTGTTTGTGGAGACGCTGGGTGGCCGGGGCTGGAGCCGCTTCGGCGAAGCCCCGGTGATTGATCGGGCCAAGACCGGGGCTTCCCTCCCGTTGGTCGGTCCAGCCCCGGCCACCCCGAACGATCTTTGGTCCCCCGCCATCGAGGTCGCCCAACGCGCGGCCGTGGAACTGCAACGCCTCGGTTACATCGGCCCGCTCGGCATCGACGCCATGTGGTATCGCACCGCGGACGGCGAACTGAAACTCCGTCCGCTGCAGGACGTGAACGCCCGCTGGACGATGGGCCGCCTCGCCCTCGGCTGGCGACGATATTTCCCCGACCCCGCATGGGGCTTCTGGACACATGATCGCACTTGGCCGACTGGAAGCACGATCATCCCGCACATTCAGTCTCCAACTGGCGAATGGCTGACGTTAAATCCGCACGTCATCACGACCTCCCCCGACAGCATCGGCGACCAACCCGCCCGGCATCGGACCACGCTCGTCGTGCATCCCCGCGGCTGATGCGGTATTCTTGTTGGAGTCCAGCCTTCAGGCTGTGCCTTTCATCGACCAAGAAAAGAGCAGCCTAAAGGCTGGACTCCAACGAAAGGAACCCGCCGCATGGCCAAAGAACAAACCGGTCCCCGCAAGCCCGCCACCAAGTTCCCGCACCTGCGCAAGCAGATGCAGAAGAACGCCGTCCCCACCAAGCTCACACCCCCCAAGTACGGGGCGCAGCACGGGAAGCCGAAGCCGTGATGCCGTGTCTCGCCACTCGTGTGCGACAGCAGCCCTAAGGATGCAGCGCAGGGGGGTTCACCTTGGGTTTGGAGATGGCTGAACTCGTGATGGACGTCGAGAGCGAGTTCTCCGTTCAGATTCCCTACGAGCGATTTGCGGATATTCTTACGGTTGGGGATTTGTGCGCCACCGTATCGTCCCTGTTACAGACGAACGGCCGCCCCGTCTGTCGCACCTTGCCGGCGTTCTGCACACTTCGCCGCGGGTTCATGGACCTGGGACAGACGCACAAGAACATCCGTCCGTCGACCGCGCTGCGTGCATTATTCCGTGAGACATCATGGCCGGAGGCATGGCATCGGCTCAGTGCAGCGACTGGTTATCGCTTGCCCGAATTGCAGCGACCGGGATTACTGGTGGTCCTATTGACTATTTTTCCGATGATTGCCATCGGCTGGATGATTTTTGCCAGTTTGCATTGGCCCAATGCTGAGGGATTCGTTTGGGCTTTGCCGGCGATGATCATCAGCCTGCCGTTTTATGCCGTCATTTCCTTCTGGATGACGCGACCACTGGCAACTGCGCTCCCGCAAAGATGCAAGACTGTCGGAGATCTGGTCCGGGAGGCGTTGCATTTGAACGACATTCGAGTTGCAAACGATCCGCCGCATCCGCCCGCCGAACAACTTTTTCCGCAAATCAAAAAGATCGTTTCTGAGGTTCTGAACATCCCGGAAGCGGAAATCCATGCGGATTCCCGATTCATTGAAGACCTCCAAGCTGGTTGAGAGAGATTCATTATGAACCGCCGCGAATGGCTCGGAACCTGTAGCGCGTTGATCGCTGGGACCGCATGGTCGCCACGGGCGTTTGCTGCTGATCCAGCGTTGGTCATCGAAGACCTCCGCGTCATCAGTTGGAAACCGCCGCTGTATCACGGCTGGCCCACGCTGGCCCGGCGGAAGAACGGCGAACTGCTGCTCGCGTTCTCCGGCGGGCGGGAGACGCACGTCTGTCCGTTCGGCCGGGTCGAATTGATGCGGTCACAGGACGACGGCAAAACGTGGCGGTGGCCGCAGGTGTTGCTCGACGGCCCAATCGACGACCGCGACGCCGGCATTGTCGAAACGCCGCGGGGGTCGATTCTCGTCACCACGTTCACCTCGCTGGCCTACGAACCGGTGCTCGCCAAGGCGGAGGCGATCAAGCCCGGCGAACCCGGCGCGTGGGAACCGTTGCGGCTGCGCGAATGGCAGGCCGTGCATCAGCGGTTGACGGCGGCGCAACGCACGTCGGAACTCGGCACGTGGATGATCCGCAGCACCGACGGCGGCGTGACGTGGTCGGCCCGGTATCCCGTCCCGCTCAACAGTCCGCACGGCCCGATCGCCCTCCGCGACGGTCGGTTGCTTTACCCCGGCGTCGAACTGTGGAAGGCGGCCCGGCGCGTCGGCGTGTGCCAGTCTTCCGACGACGGCGTCACATGGAGCGGCGTCACCGACCTGCCCGTCCGCAAGGGGGACGATTCCAGCCAGTATCACGAACTGCACGCGGTCGAGGCCGCCAACGGCACAATCGTGTGCCACATCCGCAACCACAACAAACCGAACGACCGCGAGACGCTGCAAACGGAATCGACCGACGGCGGTAAGACGTGGTCGGAGCCGCACACGATCGGCGTGTGGGGACTGCCGTCGCATCTGCTGCGGCTCAAAGACGGCCGCCTGCTCATGTCGTACGGCCACCGACGCAAGCCATTGGGCAATCAGGTCCGGCTCAGCGAAGACCACGGCAAAACCTGGTCGCCGGCGCTGATCCTCACCGACGACGCCGACTCCGGCGACATGGGTTACCCGTCCACCGTGGAATGCGACGACGGTACGCTGGTCACCGTCTGGTACGAGAAGCTGAAGGACTCGCCACTCGCCCAGTTGCGCCAAGCGCGCTGGCGGCTGCGCGAGTGATTCGGTAGGAGCCGGGGCGTGTCGTCCCGGTCTTCTCCTTTGTCATCGTCGAGCGACATTCGTTCGGGCCGACACGGCCCGGCTCCTTTAAGGAAATCCCTGATGCGCAGCGTGGGCGGAGTGATCGGATTGTGGTGCGGTCTCTGGCTGGCGGCGGCCTTCGCCGCCGACCCGCGGACCGACCGGTGCGTGATTCTGATCAGCGTCGACGGTCTCGCGAACTTCTATCTCGATGACGACCGCGCCGAAATGCCCACGATCCGGCGGCTGATCCGCGAAGGCGCGCGGGCCGAGGGAACCGTCTGCTCGTTCCCGACCGTGACGTGGCCGAATCACACCACGCTGGTCACCGGCGTGCCGCCGCGGAAACACGGCGTGATCGGGAACAACTACTTCGATCGCGAGAAAGTCGCGGCGGTGCCCTTCATTCCCGACCCGCTCTTCGACAAGGAGGAGATCGTCAAGTCGCCGACGATTTACGATGTCGCCCATCAGGCGGGCCTCAAGACCGCGGGCGTGATCTGGCCGGCGACGCGATCCGCCAAAACGCTGGACTGGTCCGTTCCCGACATGGCCGGCGACGATGCCTGGACCAAATACGCCACGCCCGCGTGGATGGACGAACTGCGAACGGCCGGCATTCCCGTCGACAAGCACGGCACGTGGGTGAAGGACGCCGGGGGCGGCGTGCAGCGCGACTGGCTGTACACCCGGCTCGCCGCTCATGTGTTGAAGGAGCATTCGCCGAATCTGCTGCTGGTGCATCTTATCGAGCTGGACCACGTCCAGCACAAGTTCGGCCCGCAGACGCCGGAAGCGTATTGGGCCGTCAATTATGAGGACGATCGCGTCCGCAACATCGTGGAGGCGGCAGGGCGGTCATCGAAGAAGGTGACGATTGTTTTGGCCAGCGATCACGGCTTCCACCCCATCAACAAAGAGATTCGGCCCAACGTGCTGCTGAAGCAGCAGGGCTTGTGGGATGACGACAAGAAGCTGGCCCGCTGCGTCAGCCAGGGAGGCGGCTGCATGGTCTACGTGCTGGACGCAGCCCGGAAGACCGAACTCGTCGCCCAACTGAAGGACCAGTTCCGCGCGGTGGACGGCGTCGTCGCGGTGCTGGAACCGGCGGAGTACGGCCGCATCGGTCAACCGACCCCCGCGGAAGATCCCCGTGCGCCGGATCTGTGGTTGGCGGCGAAGGCCGAGTACAGCTTCGTCGATGCGGACACCGGGGACGACATCGTCGCCCCGCGCGCCACGCCCGGTGGCACTCATGGATACCTGCCGGATCAGGCGGCACTCTATGGCACCCTGGTGTTGTGGGGCGACGGCATCAAGGCGGGTGCGAAGCTCGGCCGGGTAAGCAATCAGGATGTCGCACCGACGATGGCCAAGCTGCTCAACGTCGCGTTGCCGACGGCGGACGGCAAAGCGCTCGACGCGGCATTGACCGGGAAATGACCCGATGTCCGCCAACGAAACGACCCCGGGGATGCCGGGGTCGTTCGTCGTGCGTGTGTTGCTCGGGGTTCGCTTACCAGCGACCGCCCACGCGCACGTTCGGACCACGATAGTAGTAACGGTTCGAACCACCCACGAAGGTGCGTCCACCGTAGTACCCGCCGCGATAGCCGCCGTACCCGTACGACGGGTAACCATAGCCGTAGGACGGATAGCTAGACCCATACGCCGGAGCGGCGTAACTGTACGACGGGTAGCTATAGCCATAGGCCGGCGCGGCGTAGTAGCCGCTGCTGTAGCCATAGTTGCCGTAACCCCCACCGTAGCCATAAGCGCCGTAGCGGGCCGGGCCGCCCACCCGCACCACTGTGCGGTTCGGGCCGCGATAAATGCCCACCCGGGCGTCGGCATTGTCGGCCGTCATCAACACACCGGCGGTGGCCGTCGCCGCCAGCAACAGAATCTTCCCGAACATCGTTGGCTCCTTTCGCAGTTGCCCACTGGGCCAGTCGCCTGCCATTTTTGCGAGCACCCGCTCGCTGCGACTGTGGAATTATTCGTGGGCGACTCGCGTCTCGTCAGAACGGTTAGGCAATCGGTGTGCCAGACCGCGACGGGAATCGCGCAAGTTGAATCAGCGCAGTCAGAAACGGCGTTGTGGCGTTTTCGACAGCCGCTGCCCGGGCGCTGTGGACACCCCCGAAAATGTTCGCTCGCACATCGGTCTGAAGGGTGCGCGACCAGTCCCACACGCGATGTCACATCTGACATGGCCCGATAGCTGGCGAGTCTGCCGCCTGTCGCGGTTACAGCGAACGCAGCCAGATTCGTAAGGCTGTGGCCGGTTGCCGACGATCTTGAGGAAGCGCACGCAGGATGCTGAGGTCGTCCTCCACGGAAGGGAGTTTCGCTAGATGCCGCACTGGCCCCGCACGCTGACCTTGTCCGTATTGATCGGCGGGCTGCTGGTGTCTCCCGGCTTCTGTCAGGACGACTCCCTGGAGGCTGCGGCGGACACCCCCTTCTACGATCCGGACCTGGCGCTCGTCTCCGATTCCTACGAGGCCGCATGGTGTGAGGCCGACGCCGGCTGTGAACGCTCGTGGCTCGATGGCCTCGAACTCTTCGTCGGCATCGAAGGCTCGAAACAGCCGCAGGACTTCGGCGTCAACGCGCAGTTCGGCGGACGGGTCCATGCCAACTACGGCGGCGTGTTGTGGGAGGACCGCGGGCTCGGCTGGCAGTTGGGCACCGGTCTCAACCAGACCGACCACGCCGTCGCGGTGACGTCGGCCATCGAAGGCTCGTCGAGCCGCACGCAGAACTTCACCACGCTCGGCCTGTTTCAGCGCACTAACAGCGGCTGGACGTGGGCCGTCGCATACGACTACCTCTATCAGGAAGACTACGACGCCGTGACGCTCTCGCAGTGGCGAGGGCGAGTCGGTCGACTGATCGGCGACTGCAACGAAGTCGGCGTGTTCGGGATGCTGCCCGATCAGGAAGCCGACGCCGTGTGGGCCGGGACGCCGGTGCATCTCGAATCGCTCGCCCAGGCCAGCGCCTACTGGCGGCACACCTGGCAGGCGGGGGGCGAGACGACGTTCTGGCTGGGCATTGCCGAGAGTCACGGCCAGGCGAACGCCGCGTTGGGGGACCGCCCCGACACCGGCGGCGTGATCGTGTTCGGCTCCGATCTGCACGTGCCGCTCAACGACCGCTGGGCACTCTTCGGCGAAGCGAACTTCGTCACGCCGGCCGACACCGGCACCGTCGACGCGTACCTCGGCTTCGCCTACTACCCCGGTGGCGGCGCCTTCGGCTGGCGGAAGCGTCAGTTCTCCCCCGCCTTGCCTGTGGCGAACAACACGTCGTTCGTGACGAACCTGACGCGGTGATGTGGCATGGTTCGCGTGCCGTGTGCCACGGCCGTGTCGGCCGTGCCGAATGTCAACCGACACAGCCACGTCGAACACTCTGCGACCACGGCAAGCAAGCGCTCGCAGCCGTGTGAGCCAACGCACGGCCGACACGGCCGTGGCACACGGAGAATGTCACTTCGCATCCAGATACACCGTCATCCACTCGGCCAGCTTGTCGAGCATGTCATCCTTGAGGATGTGGCCCTGGTGATGGTTCAGTAATCCCACCCGCGGCGGTTCGCCGAACGCGCGGTACACCGGCAATGCGGCGGCGACGTACGGCCAACTGCGGTCGCCGTCGGCCGCGCCGGGGCCGCTTTCGCCGCCGAGGACCAGGAACGGCCGCGGAGCGATGAGCGCGATCAACTCGTGATGATTCCGCGCGAAGCCGGGCTCCTTGATCGCCGGGCCGAGATACCACGCGGCGTCCCAATTCGTGGATGGGAACCCGATGCCCCCCTCGCTCGCCACCGCCGCGCGAATGCGGTCGTCGAACGCGGCGAGGTACAACGCTTCCTTGGCCCCGAGCGAATGCCCGTATGCGCCGATCCGGTTTGGATCGACATCCGGCTGCGCGGCGAGAATGTCCACCGCCCGCTGCGCGTCGTACAGCATCTTCGCCATGCCGAGCGTGTGCGGATGTCGGGCGCGATGCCGGGCGACGGCGTCGTTGAGCGACGTTGCATCCTGCCACAGAAAGCAGCGCGGACAGAGGACGACAAACCCGCGCTGAGCCAGCTTAAGACCGGTGTGCTGTCGCGGCTCTCCTTTCACCCCGGCGATCGGCTCAATGCTGTCGTTAGTCGTCGGATGCAGCGCGACCAAGCCGGCCCGCGACCGCTGCGTCACCGCTCCATTCGGTCGCAGCAGATAGGCTTGCACCTTGAGGCCCGGCTCCCCCTCGTATTCGATCAGCTCGCGGGTGACATCGGGCAGGTTATCAGTTCGCAGCACGGTCCACCGGGCGTTGGCCGGGAAATCGGGCATCGGGCCGAGAAACTCCCGCCACGCCGCGATCAACTTCGGCCGCTCGGCCAACCACGTGTCGCGCGTGATCGGGCCGGGCAACAGCGGCGACAGTTTCGTCTCGGGAATGGTCGCCGGCGGGGTTTGCACCTTCGCCAGCCAGGCCACGTCCGCGGCGGCCGTCACGCTTGTCCACAGCAGGCAGAATCCGACCGCGAACCGCGACATTTCCCGCTCCCTTGGCCATTGTCGTGTTTTCTTCCGGGGGGACAGCCGGATAGAATACTGCCGTTCATGGGGTAACGGCTACGGTCTTCGCATTCGGGGAAAGACGCTGCGCATGGCGAAATCACTGCGCGGGAAGTGCCTCGTCTCGGCGGCTCATCTGCGCGACCAGAACTTCTACAAGACGGTCGTGCTGCTGGTCGAACACGGCGACCACGGGGCGATGGGGCTGGTCATCAACCGGCCGTCCTCAATTCTCGTCCGCAACGCGCTCGCCGGACACTTCGATCTCCCCGACTCCGACGAACTCGTCTTCTGCGGCGGCCCGGTGGAACCCGCGGCCCTCTTGATCCTGCACAACGCCGAGGATCTGTCCGGCGGGGAATGCAGCGTCTCATCCGGCGTGTTCATCGGCAACAGCGCGGAGGCGTTCGCCGAGGTCATCCGCCGCGTGAGCTGCGAAGACTGCGACCTGCAGTACCGCATCTTCTCCGGTTGCGCGGGCTGGGCGCCGGGCCAGTTGGAGGGAGAAATCGCCCGCGGCGACTGGCACATGGGCAAGGGCTGCCGCGACGTCGTCTTCCACGAAGACCCCTACGCCGTCTTCGACCTGATGCGGCAACGCATCTTCGAGGAACACCGCCTGCTGCCGCACACGACGCCGAACCCGCAGTGGAATTAACCCGTTAGCCGCGACCCGGAGGCTTTGCGCAGGGGAGCGCTGCGTGAAGCACGCCACCATCGTTCGGCGCTCCACCCCGCGCTCCCCTGCGCAAAGCCTCCGGGTCGCGGCTAACCAATCACGACACCGTGTCGCTAGGTGCCTTCATGGACGAACCGCCGACCAACCGCCTGCCGAGACGAGTCGCGTGGTTCGCGCCGTGGACGTGGAGGCCGTGGAAGCGATGGGTGATGCTCGGACTGCTGCTGGTCGGGTATGTGCTGCTGCCGATGCCGCTTAGCTATGTGATGCACCGCGGCGGACTGAACTCGTACGGCCCTGCGTTCGTGCCGCTGATATTCGCGACTTACCCACTAAGGATCGCCGCTGAAAACTCCACGATTGTGGGCGGGTTTTACGAAGCGGAATGGAAATGGTTAGAAATGACGTTCGGACCGGCGTTAGGCGAACCATTCCATCTCGCGTACCTTGACCGTCCCCGCGCCAGCCGCGTACCAACGGAATCAGCCTGAAAAACAGCCCCGAATTTCAGACCCACGATGGTCGCCCAGTACCCAACTCCGCACCTCCCTTGCCTCCACCTCCGCCGTCGTTTACCGTACCTCTTCTCTAACGCCCTGCGCAAAGAATGCGCTCGGCGAACCGGCAGCAATGGGATTTCGCCGTGCGATCCCCAGGCCCCGGCTGAACTTCTCGACTGTGGTGGATCGGAATTCGACATGGCGACCTCGGGACGGATCTTTATTGCGGAACTGGGTGTTGGAGAACAGGGCGACTCCATCGGCGGGCAGGTGCTCATCCGCGGCTGGGCCAAGTTCGTCCGCAAAACCAAATCGACCACGTTCATCGTCCTGCAGGACGCCTCCGGCACCGTCCAGTGCGTCGGCTCCGCACAGCTCCCCGTGCATGTGAAGCGCGAGGACGCCCTCGAAATCGTCGGCAAGCCGCGCAAGGACGAACGGGCCAAGCCGCTGGGCTTCGAGGTCGACATCGTCGAGATCCGGGTCATCGGCGTCGCGTCGGAATCGCTGCCGTTTCCGTCCGGCGGCAACGACATCGCCGAGGTCGGCATCGAAACCGTCCTCGACTACCGCCCGCTGTCGCTGCGGACCGACCGCGTCGGCACGATCTTCCGCATCCAGGCCGCGCTCGTCGAAGGTTTTCGCGAGGCCCTCCGCAAGCGGCGGTTCACCGAGATCATCACGTCGAAAATCGTCGGCGGCGGCACCGAAGGCGGGGCGAATCTGTTCGCCATCCAATACTTTGACCGCGTGGCCTACCTCGCACAAAGCCCGCAGTTCTACAAGGAACACGGCGTGCTGGGGTTCGAGCGCGTGTTCGAGACCGGCCACGTCTACCGGGCCGAGCCGCACGCCACGTCGCGGCACCTGACGGAGTATTACTCGCTCGACTTCGAGATGGGCTTCATCGACGGCCCGGAGGACATCATCCAGGTCGAGCGCGAGGCGCTGACCGAGATCTTCGAGACCATCAAGCAGCGATTCGAGAAGCAACTCGCCGGGTTCGAATCGTACCTGCCGTCGATGATGAACGTGCCGACGTGGACGTTCGACGCATTCGTCGAACGGCTCGCGAAGGCCCACGGGCGGACCGACCTGATCGACGACCTGAACCCCGAAGCCGAACGGCAACTCTGCACGATGGCCGAGCAGGAGTGCGGCGTCGCGGCGGTGTTCGTGATCGGTTATCCGATGTCGGCCCGGCCGTTCTACACGCACCCGCGCGGCGACACCGACCGGGCCGCCGGGTTCGACCTGCTGTTCCGCGGCCTCGAAATCACGACGGGCGGACAGCGGCTGCATACGCGCACCGATCTGGAAGCCGCGCTGCGGGCCAAGGGGGTCGACCCGACGGTGTTCGAGCCGCACCTCAAGATGTTCGAGCTGGGCATGCCCCCGCACGGCGGGCTGGCGATCGGTCTCGAGCGGCTGACGGCCCAGATTCTCGGCCTGAAAAACATCCGCGAGGCGACGATGTACCCGCGCGACATGAACCGGCTGTCGCCGTAATGTCGCCATCTCGCTCCGCGAGATGAGTGGCGTTCACGACGTTCGGGTGGCCGGGGCTGGAGCCGCCTTGGGCGAAGCCCCGGTGATTCGAGGACGAAGACCGGGGCTTCCCTCCCGTTGGTCGGTCCAGCCCCGGCCACCCAAAGGTTCCTTTCACAACGACATCGAGCGAGCCTTCGGGCAACATCTCGCGGAGCGAGATGGCTACTTTGAGGAGCCATCATGCGTTCGGTCGGAGTTCGTTGCGCTGTTCTGGTCGCGGTTGCATTGTCAGGCTCACCGGCGGTCGCCCAGGGCCGCAAAGCCGATTACGAGCGGATGCAGCGGTTGTCGCTCGAAGCCCCGCGGTCGGTGTTCAAGACCGGCGTCCGCGCGAACTGGGATGCAGCCGAGAACCGGTTCTGGTATCGCAACGATCTCGCCGAGGGACGCCGCGAATTTGTCGTCGTGGAGGCCATCGCTGGCCGCCGCAGCCTGCTCGATCATGAGCAGATCGCCACGGTCTTAAGCCGCGAGTCGGGCACTGAGGTGGCTGCCGAACGACTGCCGATCGAGCGTCTCGAATGGACGGCCGACGGCGAGTTGCAGTTCGCGTGGCAGCATCGGCTGTGGACGATGACCGCCGCTGGTGGCGATCTCCGCTCCGTGCCGGAGCCGCCGCCCGCTCCTGCGTTGCCGGAGCCGTTGGAGCGCGAACGCCGCGGTCGCAATCGGGGCCTGACATCGCCCGACGGCCGGTGGTCGGTGAGCGTTCGCGACGGGCAGCTCGTTTTGCGCAATCGGGTGTCGGAGCACGAGCGGGTATTGACCTCCGAGACGCCCTCGCAGCGGTTCTACGAGCCGCGCGGGCATTGGTCGCCGGATTCGCAGTTCTTCATCGCCTGGCGGACGGAGCCGGGGGAGCGCCGGCAGGTGCAGTTCGTGGAGTCATCACCGAAGGACCAGCTGCAGCCGAAGCTGCACACGTTCGAGTACGCCAAGCCGGGCGACCGGTTGCCAATCACGAAGCCGGTGCTGATCGAACCTGCGCTGGGGACCATCACGCCGGTGCCGGACACGCAGTTCTTCAATCCCTGGGACATCACCGACGAGGCGTGGTCCGCCGACAGCCGGAAGTTCAGCTTCGTCTACAACCAGCGCGGCCATCAGGTGCTGTCGGTGGTGGAGTACGATCCCATCGCGAACTCGGTTCGCACGGTCATCGAGGAAACGAGCGCGACGTTCATCGACTACGCCAACAAGAAGTATTTCCAACGCCTCCCCGCGACGAACGAAGCGATCTGGATGTCCGAGCGCGACGGCTGGAATCACCTCTATTTGTACGACTGGTCCAACGGCAAGGTGAAGAACCAGATCACGGTTGGGAAGTGGGTGGTCCGCGGCGTGGAGCGGGTCGATGACGCGAAGCGCCAGATCTGGTTCCGGTCAGGCGGGATCAACAGCCTCGAAGATCCCTACCACATGATGTTGTGTCGCGTGAAGTTCGACGGCAGCGGCCTCACGCGACTGACCCCCGGCGACGGCACGCATCGCTGGGAGTTTTCACCGGACCAACAATTCCTCATCGATACCTGGTCGCAAGTCGATACTCCGCCGGTGACGGTGCTGCGCGATGCCAGCGATGGCAGGCAACTTTGCGAACTCGAACACGCGGACGTCAGCGCACTGCAATCGCTCGGATGGAAGGCACCCGAACGCTTTTTTGAGTTTGGTCGAGACGGTCAGACACGCATCTACGGCAACATTTATCGTCCGTCGAACTTCGATCCAACGAAAAAGTATCCGGTCATCGAGCAAATCTACGCCGGCCCGCATTCGGCGTATGTCCCGAAAGAATTTCGCCCCTGGCACGGTGCGCAGGACATCGCCGAACTCGGCTTCATCACCGTGCAGATTGACGGCATGGGGACGTCGCATCGCTCGAAGGCGTTTCACGACGTCGCCGCGAGGAACCTCGGCGACGCGGGCTTTCCCGACCGCATCTCCTGGCTGAAGGCGGCGGCGGCGGAGCATCCGGAACTGGACCTGACGCGGGTCGGCATCTACGGCGGCTCGGCGGGCGGGCAGAACGCATTGCGCGGCCTCTTGATGCATGGCGATTTCTACAAGGCGGGCGTCGCCGATTGCGGCTGTCACGACAACCGCATGGACAAAGTCTGGTGGAACGAACTCTGGATGGGCTGGCCCGTCGGCCCGCATTACGCGGAGCAGTCCAACGTCACGCAGGCGCATCGGCTGACCGGGAAGCTGCTGCTGATCGTCGGCGAAGTGGATCGCAACGTCGACCCGGCGTCGACAATGCAGGTGGTCGATGCGCTCGTCCGCGCGAACAAGGATTTCGACCTGCTCGTGATGCCCGGCGTCGGTCATGGGTCGGCGGAGACCCCCTACGGCAAACGCCGCCGGCAGGACTTTTTCGTGCGGCATCTGCTGGGCGTCGAACCGCGGTCGGAGTGACAACGCCGGCGGTGACGCTACAATTCCAGCACACTTGCCCGAGCCGCTCACCCATTCCCGGAAGGATCATGATCATGGATCGCCGCGACTTTCATAAGTGGACGCTGGCCGCATTGAGCGGTGTCGCTGCGGGATGTGCGAAGCCGGCGGCCACGCCACCCGCGGGCGACGCGGCCTTAGCGCCCCCCGATGCGGAAATGGCGAACGCCGGCGCGGAAGCGGCGGACGCCGGCGCGACCGACGTCGATCTGTTGATCACCGACGAGCCGCACGTCTGCCGCGGATTGAATGCGTGCAAAGGGCTCGGCAAGGGAGGCGACAACGCCTGCGCCGGCCAGGGGGCCTGCGCGAGTGTGGCGGACCATGCTTGCGGCGGCGCGCACGAGTGCAAGGGGCAGGCCGGCTGCGGCGAGACCCCGGGCATGAACGCGTGCAAAGCTCACGGGGGCTGCCACGTCCCGCTGATGGACGAAGTCTGGCCCAAAGCCCGCGCCGCCTTCGAGGCCGCAATGAAGAAGTCCGGCAAGGAAGTCGGCGCCGCTCCGGCGAAGACGTGAGATCGACGTATTCATTCTTCAGCCCCAGCGGGGCGACAGATCGTAGCCCCAGGCGTGAGCCTGGGGTTTCGGTCGATGGAGTAGCAGCAAGCCCCGGAGGGGCGGCAGAAGGTCAGAGGAATTCGATTTCTGCCGCCCCTCCGGGGCTTCCACCGAGACGGGATGCGGCTCCCCAGGCTCACGCCTGGGGCTACGGTCTGCCGCCCCTCCGGGGCTGAAATCGCCCAATACAAATCCTCGAAGCCTGCCTCAATACCGTCAATCCACGTAGACGAACTCGTTGCTGTTGAGCAGCGCGAGGCAGAGTTCCGCCAGCGGGGACATCGTCTCCGTGGTGTTCGTCGCCGCTTCGCCGTGCAGGAACCGTTCGCACCACGCGGCTTCCTCGGCGGACGGCGGTCGCGCGAAGACCTGGCGGAAGACCGCGGCGATCTGGTCCGACGGCTGGCTGTGCGCCGCGGCAATGCGGGCGGCGAGCTTTGCGGACAGCGTCGCGCTCAGTTCCGAATTGAGCAGCGCGAGCGCCTGCGGGGCGACGGTGGAGCGCGTCCGTTGATCGCAACTGGCGTTGGTGTCGGGCCGGTCGAAGACCTCGAACAGCGGATAACGCAAATTCCGCCGCA
>JAWXBB010000274.1:0-6296 GCA_034439795.1 Planctomycetaceae bacterium
GACCGCCGCCGCCTTGGAGTGCGCCATGTCATCGGGCGCTGCACAGACCGGCGCGACACTCTTCATCGGCACCCACCAGTCGGTCCTCGCCGTCGTCAGCGGGCAGCGGCTCGAGCTCGTCCGCACCATCGCCGCCGGAACCGAAACGCTCGTCGAAGCCTTGCTCCGTCCCGTCCGCCCGCGCGGCGATGGAACTTCCATCACCCTCGACCGTTCCGCCGCCCGTCGCCTGCTCGCCGCGGTCGGCATTCCCGGCGCTCAAGCCCCGCTTCCCGATCTTCCCGGATGCGACGGCGCGTGCATACTCCCGCTCCTCCAACCCGCGCTCCAGCGGCTTTCGGTCGAGATCAAGCAGTCCCTTCGATTCGGTCTGAGCGAGTCCGCGCGTTCCGCCGTCGCGCTCCGCCTCGCGGGCGAAGGTTCCCGCATACCGAACCTCGCCGACGTACTGGCTCGCCAGGCAGGCATCGTGCAGCCCGTCCATACCGCCATCCCCGACAACCCGAGCGACTCGCCGTCGCCTTCGAGCGACCGCCTGGCCATTCGCGCCGCCTCGCTCAGCGAGAGTCTCGTCTGCCTCCTCGGAAACGAAGCTACCCGGCAGATGACCGTCACCGGACTCCGCCGAGCACTCATCGCCGGCATCGCGGCCGCCGCGGCGCTTCTGACCGTCCAGGGCGTTTCCGTCTTCGCCACGCTCTCGAAAGAACGGGAGCGGCTCGCGGCCATCAAGTCCAGCGCCGCCGGCACCGATGCCCTCGCCGGTGTGCAAGACCGCGCCCTCGCCGCTCGCACCGCCACCACCGCATTGAGCCGCCGTATTGCGACGACCATGGGTCAATCGCCCGATTGGGCCGCGGTGCTCGCCGTCATCGCCGAGCGCACGCCCCCGTCCATGCGCATTCTCGACCTCGGCATGTCTTCGACCGGAACCACGCCGTCCTGCTCTCTCCGGGCGTATGTCCGCATCGGCGATGCCGTCAACGCGCCCAACGAAATCCGGCGTTTCGTCGAAGCACTCGGCAAGGAGCCGCTCGTCGATTCCGTCCGGCTCGGGATGACCCAGCGAGCCAAAGTCCGCGGCGGCGATGCCGAAACCTTCGAGCTCGCCATCGGGCTGGTTCCCGTGCCCATCGGCGAGAATCTCGCGCTCCCGGCGTCATTGCCCTCGTTCGCGCAACCCGAAGGTTCCGTCTTCAACTCCCGCGGCCTCGCCGAAGGAGCAACCCCGTGAACACCGAACGCAACCGCAAAGCGATCGCGGAATTCGCCATCGGCCTGATGGTCTGCGGCGCGGTTCAGATGTTTCTCATCGGCCCCGCCGAGGGCCGCGCGCGGAAGCTCCAAGCCGAAGCCGATGCGATTTCCGGCCCGAACGATGCCTCGTCGGCGCTGAATGCCGATCAACTCAACTCCATGATCGCGGCCGCACGGCTCGCCGCCGAGAAAGTCTCATCGCTCAGTCAGCCCGCACGCGACGAAGCCGAACTGTTCGGACGGCTGATGGACCTCGCCAGCACCGCCGGAGTGCGCGTCGATTCCCTGCAGCCCACCGGAGACTCCGGCCCGGCGGCACGCGGCTTCGCAAACCCGGCGGCCCCACCAAGCACCCCCCTCGCCGCGGCAACCGATCCCAGCGCGCCGCCGGTCGCCCCGCCGCCCGCCGACCTGCACGTCGGATACGCCATGGTCGTCACCGCCCCCTACGCAAAGATCATCGAGTTCCTCCAACAGATTCCCGTCGCCATCGGCTTTTCAGTCGTTCACTCCGTGAAGATCGAGGGCGGCGACTCCAGCGGACCAGGGTTGATCCGCGCCAGGATCGAAACCGAGCACTTCGCTTTCGATGTCTCCACCGTTCGTGCGCTTTCCGCCGCTTCCGTCCCTCAGGAAAAATGACGATGCCGCAGTTCGACGAACAGGCCAAACGCAAGTTCATCTGGGTCTGCGCGGTGCTCGCGCCCCTCGCCGCGGTCCAGGCCGCGCGCTTTCTTGGTGGCAGCGGCCTCGCGGCCGCGCCCGCCGCGACCAGCAGCATCGCTCCGACAGAAGACCCGGCCACTCCGGCTCCGGCCGCGGCCAGGCCGCTTACCCACGACCAGAAGAGAGCCATCGAGTTCTTGCGCACGTTCCGGGTTTCCGACGACTTCACATCGCCCATGGACAGCCCCGAGCCGGTGCCCACCGTCGAGCCGGAACAGACCGCTGTTTATGACGCACCGGTTAAGCCTACCGCCCTTTCACACTCCGATGCTCTGGCCAACGTCCGGGTCTCGGCGATCGTCGGGCGGGATGCGGCGGCGGTCGCCATGATCGACCATCGTCTGTGCAGAGTCGGCGATGAGGTCGCGCCCGGATGGCGCGTTCAGGCGATCGATGCCCGTCGCCGATCCGTTACGCTCGTGCATGCCGACGGGAAAGTAGCCGCGCTCACGCCGCCGATACTGCGCGACTGATTCCGCTTCATTCGGTTGTTGACCGTCGGGTTGCCCCCGCGATTCCAGCCTCCGCCGAATTGCCTGCGAGCAAGTCCCGCATCCGTATCAGCCCGCGCCGAACGTGCGTCTTGACCGTCCCCAGCGGCATCCCGGTCGCCACCGCGATCTCCTCGTGTGACAACCCCTGATAGACCGACAACCGAAGCACCCGCTGCTGTTCGGGCCGGAGTGCCGTCAACGCCGCCGACGCAACCGCCGCCTGCTCGCGGGTCTCCAGCCGCTCCTGCGCACCCTCCGCAACCGCCGCGGCGTGCCCGCCCGAAAATTCGACCGACACGGGCGTCCGCATCGTCTTTCGCCGCCGGTCGATCAACCTCCGCCGCGCGATCAGCGCCACGAACGTCGCCTCGCCCGCTACTCCCGGGTCGAACCGACCGGCGCTCCGCCACAGATCAAGAAAGATTTCCTGCACTGCATCTTCGGCGTCTGACTGTCCCGCGCTGAACCGGCGTACCAGCGACCAGACCAACCCGCCGTAGCGGTCGGTCAACAAGGCCACGGCCTCAGGGTCGCCGGCGGCCACACGTTCCAACAGCGATTTCGGCACGCCGCGCCAGCCTCCCTGCCCCGTCGGGCTTCGCTTGCATTGTACTCGCGCGCTCTCGTCAACAGCGCAAACGACAACGCCCCGAGCAAGGTGCCCGGGGCGTTGAGTTTCGAATCTGGACCTTAGAGTGGACCTTGGGTTGGGGCCGGTCGCGGTTCACGCGACCGGTCCCTCCCGGATCGTCGTTACCCGATTATGGGCAGCCGGCGAACCAAGCCTGCAGGAAGGCGAAGAGGTCGTCGAGGGTCGAGTTGCCGTCTCGGTTGAAGTCCGAGGCGCAGGCCGGGGTCGAACCCGAGCCGTTGAGCTCGTCGGCGTTCTCGCCGGCGATCAGGAACGAGAAGTCGCGGCCGACGCTCTCCCACTGGGTGCGGAGGTTGCCGTCGGAACGCAGGCCACCGAGGATGTGGCCGGGGTTGAAGCGGATGAGGCAATCGCGGCGGCAGTCCGCGTTGTAGCAGAAGTAGGCGCGCTCGTTCTGGCCGAAGGTGTCGGCGGCGCTGAGCGAGATCCAGTACTGCTTGCCCTTGGGCAGGCGGACGTTCTCGATATCGTGGAACTGGACCAGGTAGCCGGTCAGGCCCGAGCGGCCGTCGATCGTGACCGAGTAGCCCAGGTCGATGATGCAGGTGGCCGAGCCCTTGAACAGCGGCTCGCGGCCGAGGACGTAGGACGGCTCCTTGCAATCGTTATCGTAGATGTCGTACCAGGCGGTGAAGCCGGGGCTGCCGTCCTGGCTGGGGACGCAGTTGCTGTAGATGCAGCCTTCGATGTAGCAAACGAGCAGATCGAAGCAGGGGTTGACGACGAAGTCGTCGGCCGCGCGGCTGTTGCGGCTGGGGCTGGTCGAACGCTCCGAACGAGAACCGACGCGACGCTCGGCGCCACCTTCGCCGATGAAGACCGCATCGGCGGAGCCGTTGTCGATCAGAATCTTGCAGGGCTCGGCGCAGACGGTGAACGCCAGATCCGTGCAGCCGATGCAGCACTCGTCGAGGGGCGCCCACTCCTGGCCGCTGTAGTCGTACTGGTTCCACATGCCGGTGTCGCGGCCTTCGATCTTGTGAGCGACGGAGCCCTTGATCACGCCCAGGCCGGTCGTGGCGAAGAAGCTGCTGTCGCACATGTTCGGCATCGTGATGCAGCGGTTATCGCTGATACCGATGAGGGAGACCCAGTAGGTGCCGCCCTTGAGAACGATGTTGCGGATGCACGCCAGCTCGTTGCGGTTATCGCGGCTGGGGTCGCCCTGGTTGGCGACGGTGAACGTGTACTTGACCAGCTCGTACCCGTCGAAGAACTGACCGGTCGGAGCGACCACGGAGTTCTTGAACGTGTACAGGAGCTCGTCAGGACGGCCGTTGCAGTCCGAGTACAGCTCGAGACGGGCCTTGTAAAGCTGGGGCAGCGTGTCGGTGCAGAGCCATCCGCAGATGGACTCGAGGTCGTACACGAAGCCTTCGCACAGGTAGAAGTCGTCAGCCGCCTTCACGCCCTGCGGGAACGCGCCACCTTCGTGAGAGGCTTGGGCGTCCTGGCCGTCCCATTCGCCGTTCTCCCAGAGGCAGTCGCAGCTCTCGCTGCCGAAGACTGATGCCGAGACATTCCAGTTAGAGACCCGCTGACGCAGGCTCATCTGAGCGCGAGTCAAGCCGGCCTTCACGGGCTGCGCCACTTCGGCCTGAACGGCCTTATCGACGGCAGCTGACGCGCCGCCAGCCACGATGATCGTGGCACAGGCGAGGGTCATCATTTGAGACATACGGACCATTACGAAACCTCCTTCGGAAACAACTGTGAACGTTTGACCTGTGCTTTGGCGTGCGCAGGGGCGAGAAACAAACTCGCCTCGTCCTCGGTGCGTGTGCCATCACCACCACCCACAACTCGTGACGACGCACGCTTGTGAGGCTGGTACGACTCGAGTGAAAACCCAATCCAACCGGAGCACCCTGGCTCTCGCTTGAGCGTCGTGGCTCAAGACCCGCTCGTTTGCTCGCGAGCAGAACGGGTTGTACCACAACCACATTCGGGGTGCAAGACCTTTTCGAGGGAAATTCCGCTGGCGTCCGCACTTGCGCGATTATTTTCCCCCGCCTCCTCGCCATGCCCCCCAGCTTCACACTTCCCGCCGGTTCCACGCTAACTCTCGGTCCTCAAAGTATTTGTGACAATCTCCCAACCCGGTTTTGCCCTCCCTCCACCCGCCCAAGATTCTAACCTGTTTGAGGGAAGAACTCGGCCATCTTCCCAGCCTTGGAAATTCCTTCCGCCGAAACCACTCTTGCTTACGCCAAAACCTTGGTTTTATCAACCCGCCCGCCCTGTTCCACGATCTCAGGTTTTTTTCGCCACTCAAAGTGGGGGGTCAAGCCGAATACCCGTTCGAACAATCGACTTTTTCGCGCTCCGCCCCACAGATCCACACCGGGCTCCTCCCCCGCAACGGCCTCGAACATCGCCGCCGCAGCCTCTGTTCGCACAAACACGCCGGTCACCCGCTGCGTGTGCGTCCGATCCAGACCGTCCGCTACCCGCAGGATGGCCGCGAGCGATCGCACCAGTTTCTGGTCCGGCTTGGCGAGCACGGCAAATGTCCGGTGCCCCGCCTTCGGCTCGGCGCACCGGTGATACCGCGCGACATTGGCGATCACCTGAACTTCCCGGCTCGTCCAACCCGGCAGATTCGCATGCACAATAAGGTGATACGAGTGCTTGTGGTGGGCCGCGTAGTTGATCAGGTACCCGACATCGTGCAGGATGGCCGCGGCCTCCAACACTTGCCGGCCCCGCACCCCGTCGAACTCCGCACCGTGAACGCGCCGCAGGTCCGGCTGCATCTGATCGAAGATCCGTAGTGACAGGTCCGCGACGTGCAGCGAATGGGCTTCCTCATAGCCGCACGCCCGGGCAAACCGCCGTGTGCCCGCAACCGGGTCGGCGCGATCGCCATCCCCGCCCGTCGCGGCCGACTGGCCTCCCGAATCCGCTATCGAGAGCAAAAGTCCGTCGCGGATTCCACCCTCGTGTACGCGTATCCGATTCGCTTCCAGCCGCCTGAGCAGCGCATCGACGATCGTCAGTCCCGCCACGATGATGTCCGCCCGATCGGCCGACAATCCGGGCATCCTGGCCCGCTCTTCCAGCGGCACTTTCCGCAGATACTCCAGCGGATGGCGCACCTCCGCCCTGGGAATCTCGTAACCCTGGACGATCCCTGCGAACAGCTCGGCCTTGGCACCCCCCACCCC